>CAYMKZ010000045.1:6298-19902 GCA_964391345.1 uncultured Alcanivorax sp. | reverse complement strand
GCGGCGATCAGTTGCACGCTGGCGACCAGTCTCTGGCCCACCAGGGTGAGTACGTTCTGTTGCTGGTTGAGGCTGGCGGCGGCGGTGGTGGCGACGTCGAGGAAGTCGATC
The DNA here is from genome assembly GCA_964391345.1 of uncultured Alcanivorax sp. Lineage (GTDB taxonomy): Bacteria > Pseudomonadota > Gammaproteobacteria > Pseudomonadales > Alcanivoracaceae > Alloalcanivorax. Next base: position 19,791 of record CAYMKZ010000045.1, on the reverse strand, counting down.
TGGCCGGCTTCGTAGCGGTTACGGGTGATGCGGGCGGATTCGCGGGCGGCGGCGGCGGCGCCTTGTCGCACCTTCAGCTCACGTCCGGTTACCGATAGCTCCACCAGGTAGTTTTCCACTTCACCGAGGGCCTGAAGCACGGTCTGCCGGTAGTTGGCGACGGCTTCGTCGTAGGCGGCGCGGGCCTGTTCGACGCCGGCGCGGGTGGCGCCGAAATCAAGAATGGTGCCGGACAGCGCGGGGCCGATGGACCAGAAGCGGTTGGCTACCGAGAACAGATGGCTGCTCTGCTCGCTGCGATAGCCGCCGCTGGCACTCAGCGTCAGGTCGGGGAAATAACCACTGATGGCAACGCCAATGGCCTCATTGGCGGCGGCGATTTGCCGCTCGGCGCTGGCGATGTCCGGGCGCCGTTCCAGCAGCCGGGAGGGTACGCCCACCGGGATGACGGGAACGCTGGCCGACCAGTGCAGGTCCGCCGTCAGGCTGAAATCCGCCGGCGCCTTGCCGATCAGCAAGGCGATGGCGTGCTCGAGCTGGGCCCGCTGCCAGACCAGGCTGAGCATGGAGGCGCGAGTGCTGAGTAGTTGGTTGCGCGCCTGGGCCAGGGCATCGCCGGTGACGCGGCCGGCGCGGTACTGGTTTTCCACCACGCCGAGATAGCCCTGGTAGCCGTCGAGAATGGTGCGATACAGGTGAATGCGCTGGTCGAGGGTGCGCAGTTGAAAGTAATTCTGCGCCAGCTCGGAGCGCGCACTGAGCGTGGCCGACGCCAGTTCGGCGGCGCTGGCCTGGGCCTGGTCCTTGTTCTCCTGCAACTGGCGGCGCAACTTGCCCCAGATATCCAGCTCCCAGCTGATCGACAGTTGTGCGCTGTAGCTGTTTTCGATGCCGCCATTACCGCTGTTGCCACTGTCGTTGCTGCCGCCGCCACCGCTGCGCTGAACCTGGCCGCTGCCGCTCACCTCCGGGTACAGCGAGGCCCGCGTTTGCCGCGCCAGCGCCAGCGCCTGACGGTAACGTGCCTGATACTGGGCGATGTTCTGGTTGGACAGCGACACCTGGGAAATCAACTGATCCAGTTCCGGGTCATGATAAATCGCCCACCAGGCCCCCTTCGGCAGATGATCCGCGGGGGTAGCCGCTTTCCAGCCGGCGATTTCCTTGTACTGCACCGGCATGGGCTGTTCCGGCTTGCGGTAGTCAGGCCCGACCATGCAGCCCGCCAGCAGGGTGGCAAGGCACAGGGCAAACAATCGGACCGGCAACGACATTGGCCTCATGACGGGTTGTCCTCCAGGTTGGCGTCACGCCCGAACCAGCGGGCCCAGAGACGGCGGCTCCAGCGGCTGAATCGGTCGAGGTACAGATACACCACCGGCGTGGTGAACAGGGTCAGCAACTGGCTGGCGGCCAGCCCGCCCATGATGGTGATGCCCAGCGGCTGACGCAGGCTGGGGTCGGCGCCGGTGCCGAGCGCCAGCGGCAAGGCGCCGAAAAACGCCGCCAGGCTGGTCATCAGAATCGGCCGGAAGCGCACTTCGCAGGCCTCCACGATCGCCTGCTCCGGGGTCAGCCCACGCTGGCGCTCGGCGGCCAGGGCGAAATCCACCAGCATGATGGCGTTCTTCTTGACGATGCCGATCAGCAGCAGGATGCCGATCAAGGCAATCACCGTGAGGGGAATGCCGAACAGCTTGAGCAGCAGCAAGGCGCCGACCCCGGCGGAAGGCAGTGTCGAAAGAATGGTCAGCGGGTGGACGTAGCTCTCGTAGAGAATACCGAGCACCGCATAGACCACCAGCAACGCAGCGAGTATCAGCCACGGCATGTCGCTGGCGAAACTTTCGGACAACTGCGCCGAGCCCTGAAAGCCGGCCTTTATCTTGTCGCGGGGCAGGCCGATGCGCGTCAGTGCGGCCTCGATGGCGGTTTTCGCCTGGCTCAGCGCCACGCCATCGGCAAGGTTGAACGACAGCGTATTGGTGGCCATCTGGTCCTGGTGGGACACCGCGGTGGGCGATGAACCGGGCACCAGCCGCGCCACCGCACTGAGCGGCACGCGCGCGCCCTGGTCGTTGATCAGATAGAGGCTGTGCAACGAGGACGGGTCCGCCAGATAGGCCGGCGCCAACCCCATGATCACATGGTACTGGTTGAGGGTTTTGTACAGCGTTGCCACTTGGCGCTGGCTGAACGCATTGCCGAGCAGGCTGTCGATGTCGCGGGCACTGAGCCCCAGACGGCGGGCGGCATCGCGGTCCACCACCAGTTTCAGGGCCTGGCCGTCGTTGCGTGCGGCGTCCGAGTTCACCGAGGTAAGTTGCGGTAGCGTCTTGAAAGCATCTTCGGCCTTGTCCGTCCAGGTGCGCAGCAGCTCCAGATCGTCCGCTTGCAGGCTGAACTGGTAGGCGGCATCGGCGCTGCGTCCGCCGAAACGGAGATTCTGCGCGGGCCGCAGAAACACCCGATAGCCGGCCAGGTTCTGGAAGTGGGCATTGAGCGCGTTGGCGATTTGCTCGGAAGTCCGTGAACGCTGGTCGAAATCCTCAAGACGAATGAACAGCCGGCCGCTGTCACGGGAACCCCAGCGGCCGCCGCCCACCGACGCCATCACCGCCGCCACGCCCGGCGTCTGGCGGATTTCCGCCGCCACTTTCAGCAGTTCCCGATTGGTGGCCGCGAACGAATTGGTTTCATCGCCACGCACATGGCCATACAGCAGCCCGGTATCCTGCTGCGGGAAAAAGCCTTTGCTGACGTTGACGTACAGATAGCCATTGCCGATCACGGTCAGCAGCAGGCTGAACAGGGTCACGCGCTTGTGGCGCATCACCCAGCCCAGCGCCACCATATAGCCCTTGCGGGTGCGATCAAGCGCCCGTTCTATCAGGCCATAGAAACGCCACAGTACCGGCCGCGCCGAGGCCGGCCCCAGCAGCCGCGCGCACAGCATCGGCGTCAGCGTCAGCGAGACCAGCATGGAGATCAGCAGCGCGGCGGTCAGCGTCACGGAAAATTCGCGGAACAGACGCCCGACGATGCCGCCCATCAGCAACATCGGGATGAATACCGCCACCAGTGTCAGGGTCATGGAAAGCACGGTGAACGCCACTTCGCGGGCGCCGGTCAGCGCCGCCTGCAACGGCTTCATGCCCGCCTCCCGGTGGCGGGAAATATTCTCCAGCACGACGATGGCGTCATCGACCACGAAGCCGGTGGCAATGATCAGCGCCATCAGCGACAGGTTGTTGAGACTGAAGCCGCACAGATACATCACCGCCAGCGCGCCAACCAGCGAAATCGGCAGCGCCAGCGCCGGGATCAGCGTGGCGCGCGGGTTGCGCAGAAACAGGAACACCACCGCCACCACCAGGATCACCGCGATCAGCAGGGTTTCCTCGGTGGCGCGCAAGGCGTCACGAATGTCGCCGGAACGGTCGATCGCGGTGTACAGCTGCACGTCTCTGGGCAGCTCCTTGCGCAGGGTCGGCAGACGCGCCTTGATGGCGTCGATGGTGGCCAGCATGTTGGCGTTGGCGGAGCGGCTGACGCCGAGCATCACGGAAGGATGGCCGTCGTAATAGCCGGCGTTGTAAACGTCCTCCACCGAGTCGAAGACGCGCGCCACGTCCCCCAGATGCACGATGCCCTGATCGCTGCGGCCCACCACCAGTTGGCGGTAGCTGGCGGCGTCTTCGAGCTGGTCGTTGCCGCCGATCAGCCACGACAGGTTGTGCCCTTCCAGGCGTCCCTTGGGCAGCCGCTTGGTGGCGTTGGCGATGGCCGTGCGCACACTGGCCAGGGAAATGCCGGCATGGGCCAGCAGTTCGGGTTGCAGTTCCACGCGAATGGCCGGCAGGGAGCCGCCAAACAGCGACACGTCCCCCACCCCGCTCACCTGGGCGATGACCGGCGCCAGCTTGCTCGATGCCAGATCGTAAAGCTGCTGCGGCGAGTGCGTCGCCGAGGTCAGCGACAGCATCAGAATCGGTGCGTCGGAAGGGTCCGCCTTGCGGTAGGTGGGCAGCGACGGCATCGCCGAAGGCAGCAGGCTGCGCGACGCGTTGATCGCCGCCTGCACATCGCGGGCGGCACCGTTGATGTCCCGATCCAGGTCAAAGACGATGATGATGTTGGTGGAGCCCTGGCTGCTGCGCGAGGTCATTTGCTGGATGCCGGCGATGGTCCCCAGCGAGCGTTCCAGCGGCGTCGCCACCGTCGCCGCCATGGTGGTGGGGCTGGCGCCAGGCAGCGAGGCGCTGACCATGATCACCGGGAAAGTCACTTGCGGCAGCGGCGAGACCGGCAGAAAGCGCCAGGCGACACCGCCCAGGCCCAGCACTGACAGACTCAGCAGCAGCGTCATCACCGGCCGCAGAATGAACAGCCGCGACAGGTTCACGGCTCGTCCTCCCCGGCCAGATCGCTGTCGTCGGGCTCATTGCCGGCGAAGCGCCGGCGCAGACGTTCGGAAAGACGCTCGAACATCAGGTAAATCACCGGCGTGGTGAACAGCGTCAGCAACTGGCTGAGCAGCAGGCCGCCGACAATCACCAGCCCCAGCGGCTGACGCAATTCAGCGCCGGTGCCGCTGGCCAGCATCAGCGGCAAGGCACCGAGCAGCGCCGCCATGGTGGTCATCAGAATCGGCCGCAACCGCAGCAGGCAGGCCCGGTGAATGGCGTCATGGGCGTTCAGGCCCTGATGGCGGCGCGCCTGCAAGGCGAAGTCGATCATCAGAATGGCGTTCTTCTTGACGATGCCGATCAGCAGAATGATGCCGATCAGCGCGAACAGGGTGAACTCGGTGCCGGTCAGCACCAGCGCCAGCAACGCGCCGATGGCCGCCGGCGGCAAGGTGGAAAGGATGGTCAGCGGGTGGATGAAGCTTTCATAGAGCACCCCCAGCACCACGTACATGGTCAGCAACGCCGCCAGAATCAGCCACAGGGTGTTGCCGGTGGCGCGCTGAAAAGCCGATGCTGCTCCCTGGTATTGCAGCCGTACGCTGTGGTCCGGGTCCAGTGACGTCATCGCCTGGGAAATCGCCGTCTGGGCGTCCTCCAGGGAATAGCCGTCGGCCAGATCGAACGACACCCCTACCGCTGGCATCTGATCGAGGCGGGTGATCTGCAACGGTGCCGTTCGCTGCTCGATGCGCGCCACGTCGGTGAGCCGCACCATTTGCCCGTTGCTGCCGGTCAGATAGACATCATGCAGCGCTTCCGGCCCCTGCCGGAACCGGCTCGGCACCTGCAACACCACGCGATACTGATTGGCCTGCGTGAAGATGGTGGAGATCAGCCGCTGGCCGAAGGCGTTGTACAGCGCCGTATTCACATCGGCGGCGGTGATGCCGTAACGCCCGGCCACCGCGCGATCGAGATGCACATAGGCCACCCGCCCCTGGTTTTGCAGGTCCGCCACCACATGGGTCAGCGCCGGCTGCTGGCGCAGCTCGGCCACCAGTTTCGGCACCAGATCGTAAAGCCGTTCGCTGTCCAGGTCGTCCAGCGTGAACTGATACTGGCTGGCGGTGATGCGATCATCGACGGTGAGGTCCTGGCCGGCCACCAGATACAGATCCATGCCCGACAGCGAATGGCTGATGGTCTGCAATCGCCGCACCACTTCGCTGGCCGGCTCGTCGCGTTCGCCGTAGGGTTTCAACTCGATCTGCAAGCGGCCGCTGTTGAGCGTGCCATTGACGCCGTCCACGCCGATGGTGGAAGCGACGCTGGCCACCGCCGGGTCCTTGAGGATGCGCTGCACCACATCGGCCTGGCGGCGTGCCATCTCGGCGAAGGAAACATTCTGCGAGGCCACCGTGGTGCCTTCGATCAGGCCGTTGTCCTGGGGCGGGAAAAATCCTTTCGGCACGTACAGGTAAAGCAGCGTGGTGAGCACGAAAGTGGCCAGCGCCACCAGCAGGGTCAGCCGCTGATGGTCGAGCACCCAGACCAGCGCGCGATCATAGACCGCCACCAGCCGGTCGAACTGCAAGGTGCCCCAGCGCTGAAAGCGCCCTTCTTTCTCCTTGGGAATGTGGCGCAGCAAATGGCCGCAGAGCATCGGCGTCAGACTCAGTGACACCAGCATCGACACCACGATCGCGGCGGCCAGGGTAATGGCGAATTCGCGGAACAGGCGCCCCACCACATCCTGCATGAACAGCAACGGAATCAGCACGGCGACCAGCGAGACGGTCAGCGAAACGATGGTGAAGGCGATTTCCCGGCTGCCCTTGAACGCCGCCTGCAACGGTTTCTCACCGGCTTCCAGATGGCGGGAAATATTCTCCACCATGACGATGGCATCGTCGATCACGAAGCCGGTGGCGATGGTCAGCGCCATCAGCGACATGTTGTCGACGCTGAAGCCGCACAGGTACATCACGCCGAAGGTCGCCACCAGCGACAGCGGCACCGCCACGCCGGGAATGAAAGTGGCCACCACACTGCGCAGAAACAGGAAGGTGACCATCACCACCAGCGCGATGGACAGCAGCAACTCGAACTGCACGTCGTGCACGGAAGCGCGAATGGTTTCGGTACGATCCGAAAGAGTCTCGATCTTCACCGAGCCCGGCAGCCCTTCGCGCAGGCTCGGCAGCAGCGCCTTGATCTGGTCCACCACCTTGATCACGTTGGCGCCGGGCTGGCGCTGCACCTTGATCAGAATCGCCGGCTTGCCGTTGGCGGTGGCCGCCTGGTACTGGTTTTCCGGGGCCTGCTCGATGGTCGCCACATCGCCCAGCCGCAGCGGCGCGCCGTTTTCGTATTTCAGAATCAGCCCGGCGTACTCCGAGGCGCTGCGCAACTGATCATTGGCATCGAGCATGATGGAACGGTACTTGCCGTCGAAGCCGCCCTTGGAGCCATTGACGTTGCCGTCGTTGACCGCCGTGTAGACATCCTGGAGGCTCAGTCCGTGCGCCGCCAGCGCCAGCGGGTTGGCACTGATGCGCACCGCCGCCTGATGACCGCCGGCCAGCGTCACCAGCCCGACGCCGGACACCTGGGACAGTTTCAGGGCGATGCGGGTGTTGATCAGATCCTGCACTTCGGTGAGCGGCATGCTGTCCGAGCTGGCGGCGAGAATCAGCACCGGGCTGTCCGCCGGGTTGACCTTGCGGTAGGTGGGCGGGTCCGGGAGATCGTTGGGCAGCAGATTGCTGGCACTGTTGATCGCCGCCTGCACTTCCTGCTCGGCCTCATCCAGCGGCAATGCCAGGTCGAAGCGCAGGGTGATCACCGAGGCGCCGGCGGAGCTGGTGGAATACATCTGCGACAGGCCGGACATCTGCCCCAGAGTTCGCTCCAGCGGCGCGGTGACGGCATCGGACATCACCCGCGGGCTGGCGCCGGGAAACAGCGTGGTCACCTGAATGGTCGGGTAATCCACTTCCGGCAGCGCCGACACCGCCAGCATGCGGTAGGCGAAAATACCGCTGCCCAACACCGCCAGCATCAGCAATACCGTGGCTACCGGGCGCTCGATGAAAAGCCGCGACGGGTTCATCAGTCGCCCTGTGCCGACTCGATTTTCACCATACTGCCGTCACTGAGGTGATCGACACCCTGAGTCACCACCACATCGCCGGCGGCCAGACCCTGTTTGATCACCACGTTTTCACCGCTGGAGACGCCCGTCGTCACCGGACGTTTCTCGACATGGCTGGTGGCGTGATCACCGCTCTGCTGGCCGGCCTGTTTGCCACTCCGCACCAGCCAGACATAGCTGCCCTCGTCGCTGAGCTGTACCGCCCGTTGTGGAATCAGCACCGCGCCCTCGATGACGCCGGTTTGCAGACGCACCCGCACCGCCTGGTTGGGGTACAACTTCTGCTGCGGGTTGTCGAACAGCGCCTTGAGCTTGATGGTGCCGGTTTCGATATCGATCTGGTTGCTGATGAATTTCAGCGTTCCCTGCGCCAGCTTGGTGCCATCAAGTTGGGCCATCGCCCATACCGGCATGTCCTTGCCCTGCCGTATGCCCGGCAGCACCGCATCGAGATCCGCCTGCGGCAGGCTGAACGTCACGGCGATGGGGTCGGTCTGGGTGATGGTGACGATGCCGGTGCTGTCGCCGGCCTGCACCAGATTGCCGGCGTCCACCAGCCGCAAGCCGGTGTAGCCGCTGATTGGCGAGGTGATGCGGGTGTAATCCAGATTGAGGCGCGCCGCCTGAATCTGCGCCTGATCCGCTTTTACCGCACCGGTGTATTGCCCCACGGTGGCCACCTGGGCTTCCAGGTCCTGGCGCGCCAGTGATTTCTGCTCATACAACCGGCGGTCACGCGCCAGTTCCTGTTTGGCACTCTTCAGCAGCGCCTGGTTCTGTTCCAGATCAGCCTGATATTGAGCCAGGGTGGCCTGATACGGGCGCGGATCGATACGGGCCAGCAGTTGCCCTTTCTCGACATGCTGACCTTCCTTGAAATACACCTCCTGCAACTGGCCTTCCACGCGGCTGGTCACGGTCACCGTCTGATTGGCGATCACCGTACCCAGCGCGGTGAAAATGATTGGCACGTTGCCGGTCGTCGCCGATGCCACCGTCACCACGCTTTGCAGGGCGAAGCCGCCACGGCGGCCGAAAGAACCGGCGGCCTTGCCGGAAGTAGGCGTCGTCGCCGGCCACAGCCAGACCGCCAGCACCACTATCAGTATCGCCGCTACCAGCCACCACCAGTAACCACGCTTCCAGGAGATTTTTCGATCAGAGGTTGCAGACATACCGACTCATCTGGAGCAGATCATTCCGGCAAACCTTAGCCTTGAAAAATGCAGAAAATATGGACACCCATTCAGTCGGTATCGGGCACGGAAAACAACGGGCCGGCAACAGCCGGCATTCAAGTCCCGCAGCCGGCCACCGGTTGTGACGATCCCGTGTCCGTCCCCGCCAGCACCGCTTCCACCGTATCGAACGTCATCAACCGCTCCAGCACGGAACGGGTGGGAATGGCGAACTCGCGCCGGCCGCTCTGGAAATCGTCCAGCGCCTGCTGCGGCGTGATCCAGATATGGTCGATGGTTTCCTGCCCATCGTGGCAGGGGTTCTGATGGCGCGGCGCCGTAGCGGCGAAAAAGCGGGTATCGAAACGGCGCGGACGGCCCGGCGGCGTGATCCAGTGATCCAGATAGGCAATGCCGTCCAGCCGCAGATGCAGATCGTATTGCCGGCACAGGTCGAGCATGCTCAGTTCACCGGTGGCGACCACTTCACGGCAGGCCATGGCCGGATGATCCCCGGTCAGCCAGTGATGCTGACGATCCTGGGCCAGCAGAATGCCTGATTCCTCGAAGCATTCGCGCACGGCGGCCAGCAGATAACCCAGACCGCCTTCACTGACACCAAGCAGTTGATCGGCGCTGCCAGGATCATGCCCCATCACGGAAGCCAGCAAGTGCCGGTCATTGTCATTGCCATCCACGGCGCCACCGGGGAACACGTAATGGCCAGGCATGAACACCGCCTGGTGGGTTCGTTGCAACATCAACACCTCCAGACCGCCGGCGCCATCACGCAACAGGGCCAGGGTCGAGGCGGGACGAGGTTTCATAGCTACGGACATCAGAAACGACTCTCTGTCTTATTATGTGAGCACGGCGCTTCACCGCATCTCAAGATAGCGCCTCGGCCACTATAATGCGACCACTGCCCGGTCTTTTTGCCATTGATTACCCTTGCCGTTGCGCCCATCCGTAAACACGAGTACGCTGGGCACCGTATTGAACATAGTGAATCAGAGAACCGTCATGGCCGCACTACGCATTCACAATTCGCTTTCGCAAGCTGACACTGCCTTGGCAGTGCGGATTGCCGTGGCAGTGAAAACAGCCGTGGCCATTTCTTTTTACGGGTATTGGTTTAGCCGCTCGCGCGCCTGACCTCCCCGACAGGCGCCCGCTCCGGGATGCCTGCCGCAGAATCACCAAACCCCCGGTTGGCTCCCAACCGGGGGTTTTTTATGGCCGCCACATCAAGGCGCAAGAACAGCAAGGAAATTTCATGAACAGCAGTTTGGCGATCGCCCGCGACACTACCGTCAAAGACGGACAGGAAATACAGACCCGGCTCCACCACGGGCAGCACCGGGTGCGGCCCTTGCCGACCCCGGCCGCCCTGCGCGAAGCCTTGCCGCTCACTCCCGAGCTGACCGCGGGCATCGAGCGTCACCGCGCAGCGATCCGTGCCATTCTCGATGGCCGGGATTCGCGTCTGCTGGTGATCACCGGCCCCTGCTCCCTGCACGACACGGACTCCGCCCTGGAATACGGCCGGCGGCTGGCCGCACTGGCCGACCGGGTCAGCGACCGCCTGTTGCTGGTGATGCGCGCCTACGTGGAAAAGCCGCGCACCACGGTGGGCTGGAAGGGGCTGCTGCATGATCCGCATCTGGACGGTCGCGGCGACCTGGACAGCGGACTGCGCCTCTCGCGGGACCTGCTGATACGGCTGGCGGAAAGCGGTTTGCCAATCGCCACCGAACTGCTCAGCCCACTGGCCGTCCCGTACCTGGAAGATCTGCTCAGTTGGGCCGCCATCGGCGCGCGCACCACCGAATCCCAGCCGCACCGGGAAATGGTCAGCGGCCTCGCATTGCCGGTGGGCTTCAAGAACGGCACCGACGGCGAGCTGGACAGCGCCCGCGACGCCATGCGCGCCGCCGCTCATCCGCACAGCCAGTTGGGTATCGACCTGGACGGCCGGCCGGCGTTGATCGAAACCAGCGGCAACCCGCATACCCATCTGGTGCTGCGCGGCGGCCGCCACGGCCCCAACTACGATGCCGTCAGCGTGCGCCGCGCCCACGATGCGATGGAACAGCCGGGGCTCAACTCACGGATCGTCGTCGATTGCAGCCACGCCAACAGCGGCAAGGACCCGGCCCGCCAGCCACAGGTGCTGGACGATATCATCGAGCAACGCCGCCACGGCGACCGTTCCCTGGTCGGCGTGATGCTGGAAAGCCACCTGTCCGGCGGCAACCAGCCGCTCAGCGGGCCATTGCAGTACGGCGTCTCCATCACCGACGCCTGCCTCGGCTGGGCCGATACCGAAAGCGCCCTGCTCAGGCTGGCCCGCGCCGTCTGAGCGCCGCACGCCGTCTGGGCCGGGGAGCAGGCTAGCCGGCGGCGCGGGCGGGGGACGGCGGTGTCGGCACCTGATCGAACGACGTCGGCAGGCGCAACACCACCAGCCCGGCCATCAGCAACACCAGCGCGGCGGCGCCGAACGATACCCAATGGGTGCCGAACTGCTCGTAGCCCCAGCCGCCCAGCCAGGAACTGATGGTGGCACCGACCTGATGGCCCAGATAAGCCCAGCCATACAGCACGCCGACCATGCGCACCCCGAACAGATCCGCCAGAATCGCCGACGACAGCGCAATGCTGCCCGCCCACACCAGCCCGGCGACCACCGCCACCGCATACAACTGCCAGCGCTGCACCGCCACCAGCAAGCCGATGAAGCCCAGCGCGCGGATCAGATAGATCAACGACAGCAGCGTACGGCGCGGCACCCGGTCCGCCAGTTGCCCCAATGTCACGGTGCCGGCGATCGCCACCAGGCCGATCAGACCGATGCCCAGCGACGCCACCAGCGGATCGAAACCGTGATCGACCAGCATCGGCACGCCCTGGGTGCCCAGCAGATTCATGCTGAAACCGCAGGCAAACAGGCCGGCGGTGATTTTCCAGAAATAGGAGGTGCGCATGGCCCGCAAATTACCCAGACCGGCCAGCGGCGCCAGTACCGGACTGCCGGCGGCGACCACAGCCTGGCCATCGCCATCCGCCCCTTGCGGGGGATTTTCGCGGATCACCAGCAGCGAAGCCGGCACCACCAGAATCACGAACAGTACCGCGAAGGCCACCAGCGTGGCGCGCCAGCCGATCTGCTCCACGCCCAGCGTCAGCACCGGCGTCATCACGGCAATGCCGGCCATCGAACCGGTGGACAGGTAAAACAGCGCCTTGCCACGCTGGCGCACGAACCAGCGGCTGATCAGCGGCGTCAGCGCCACCGGGCTGGTCAGCGTCAGGCCGACGGAAAGCAGCGGGCCAAAAGCAATGGCGAAAGCGGGAATGGATTTCGTCAGTACCGACCAGGCCAGCGCTATCACCGTGATGGCGGTACCCAGCAGCAGCGTGAAACGGGCGCCGCGGGTTTGCGCCAGATGCCCGGCCAGCGGCGCGGCCAGGCCGTACACCAGCATGCCGACGGCGACGATGGTGCCCAGCTCGCCACGGCTGATACCCAGATCCTGGACAAGGGGAATGAAAAACGGCCCCACCCCCAGACGCAAACCTACCGTCAGCAATGTAATCAATGTCGCCGCGGCGACCACATTCCAGCCGAAATACCACCGGCCCTCACGATGTGAGCGCATGAACTCTCCCTGGTTATTATGAGTGTCCCATTAAAGCAGCAAACGGGAAGCGCTTGCGACCCTCCCGGAAAGATGCCTAAATTTCACGAAACGAACCGGGTCTTTTATTTTCCATGACCGTGCCTGTCAAGGAAAAGCGCACTCTCTTTCTCACCGACAAGGACACCCCATGATTTCACCCCTGTTTCTCCGCGACGGAGATCGCTATCAGCCCACGGCAACCGCAGGCGGCCCCTGGAGCCCGGAATACCTGCATGGCGGCCCGCCGGTGGGCCTGCTGGCCTGGGCGCTGGAGCAGGAAACCGCGGGCAGCGGTTTGCGCCTGGCCCGCCTCACCACCGACCTGCTGCGGCCGGTACCGGCGAAACCGCTGACGGTCCACATCGATACGCTGCGCGCCGGCCGCCGGCTGCGGGTGCTGGAAGGCGTGCTGAAAGCGGACGACATCATCGTCAGCCGCGCCACCGCGCTGTATCTGGAGCAGGTGCCTCTGCAAGTGCCGCCGCACGCCCGCTTCGCGGCGGACAGTCTACCCGCCGCCGAAGGGGTCAGCGGCAGCCTCAGCGGGGTTTCCGCCCGCGACAGCAACAAGTCGTCCTTCACCCCCGAAGGGCTGCACACCACCGTGGAAGTGCGGCTGATCGACGGTGTCCAGGGGCTCGGCGAAGGCCGCGTGTGGATGCGCCTGCCGACCACGGTGATCGATGGCGAACCCTGCTCGCCCACCGTGCAAGCAGCCACTTTGGCCGACTTCGGCAACGGCGTCGCGCAATTGCGGGTGGCCGACAACGTCGGCAGCATCAACGCCGACGTCAGCCTGTATCTGACGCGAGCGCCGACCGGAGAGTGGATCGGCTTCGACGCCCATTCGCGCATGGGCGACAACGGCAACGGCCTGGTGGAAACGCGCCTGTACGACCAGCAAGGGCCGTTCGGCCGGGTCGTGCAGGCGACCCTGGCAATGCCGGTCTACGCTGGCTGAGCGTACGAAGCCCAAAGCCGCATCAGCCTGCGCGAAGCAGAGCGGCACTTGTCATCCCGTGTGGAGTGCCTCTCCCACGTCATCCCGTGTGGAGTGCCTCTCCCA
>CAYMKZ010000045.1:0-6198 GCA_964391345.1 uncultured Alcanivorax sp. | reverse complement strand
GGAGTGCCTCTCCCACGTCATCCCGTGTGGAGTGCCTCTCCCACGTCATCCCGTGCGGAGTGCCTCTCCCACGTCATCCCGTGTGGAGTGCCTCTCCCACGTCATCCCGTGCGGAGTGCCTCTCCCACGTCATCCCGTGTGGAGTGCCTCTCCCACGTCATCCTGCGCGCAGTCGCAGGATCCATTGGCCACCACCCCTGGATTCTGCGACTGCGCGCAGGATGACGGGAGGCCCCGAAATAGCGATGAGTCTGGATGAGCGGAAGGCGTTCGCTACTTCCGCGCCGCCATCTGCCGCAGGCTGTGCTCACGGCGCTCCAGCCACCAGCCGTATTGCGGCGGCCAGGAATCGAAAGCGCCCTGCCCACGGCCACCCAGCGCCAGCCGGGCATGCCCCGGCCAGTTCGGATCAAACAGCGCCTCACGGCCGATGGCGATGAGATCGGCCTGCCCGTTGGCGAGGATATCTTCGGCGTGCCGCGGTTCCAGAATCAGGCCGACGGCGATGGTGGCGATATCCGCCTCACGGCGAATGGTTTCCGCGTAAGGCACCTGAAAACCATAGCCGCGCGGAAGGCGCCCAGCCACCGCCGAGCCCGCCACGCCGCCGGACGAACAATCGATCAGATCGACACCCCGCGCTTTTGCTTCACGAGCGAAAACCATGGAGTCTTCCAGCTCCCAGCCGCCCGGCGCCGCATCCACCGCCGAAATACGCACCGACAAGGGCTGCCCCGCCGGCCACACCTCACGCACGGTCTCGATGATTTCCAGCGGAAAGCGCATGCGCCCCTGCCGATCACCACCGTACTCATCGGTGCGCCGGTTCGACAGCGGCGACAGAAACTCATTGAGCAGATAGCCATGAGCACAGTGGACTTCCAGCATGGCGAATCCGCAATCCCAGGCCCGTTTCGCCGCCTGCCGCCAGGCTTCGCGCAACGCCCGCATGGCATCCTGAGTGAGCGCCTCCGGGCGCAGCCAACCCTCGTCATGGGGGAGGCTGCTGGGGGCCACCACCGGCCAGGGAAGATCACCACGGGCATGGTCTTGCACGGTAAGCGCGGCATTGCCAAACCAGGGGCGTTGCATGCTGGCCTTGCGCCCGGCATGGGCCAGCTGGATGGCCGGCACCGCCCCCTGCTCACGCAGAAAAGCGGCGATGCGCGCCAGCGGCGGCATCTGCTCATCGTGCCACAGGCCCAGATCCCCATGGGTGATCCGGCCCTCCGCCGTCACCGCCACCGCCTCGCTCATGACAATACCGGCGCCGCCTTGGGCGAATTTCCCCAGGTGTACCAGGTGCCAGTCATTGGCCAGGCCATCCACGGCCGAATACTGGCACATGGGTGAAATCATGATCCGGTTGCTGGCAACCACATTGCCCAGCGACCAGGGCTGAAACAGGTATGGCGTATTCATCGTGTCGAAGCTCTCCAGGTGCAATGATCGTGGCGCACCACATGTTCCGCATACAGCGGTTCCGCCAGCATCATAGCACCTTGAAAACGGTGGTTTTCAGTATCCGGGGCCGCCCGCCTGTCCTCACATCGGCCAGCGCTGGACATCGAACCCTCCGTCAGTAAACTACCGCGCAGGCGTGGCGGCCATCGCTGCCGTTCGCGCCACATGCCTGACGGGGGACGGGGCCCGCCATCGCATCATCAAAGACTCAGGCAACCCGCCTGGAAGAAAACACAAGGGTTCACCAGCCAAGGCCAGTACGGCAAGCCGGCGCTTGTTCGCGTGCAACCCTGTTACGGAGAGCATAATGCTGAAAACGTTTTTCACTACCTTTGCCGCGGCCACTCTGGTGCTGCTGGCGGGTACGGCCAGTGCCGCGACGGACAAGGAACCGCTGCGCATCGCCCTGATCGACCCACTGAGCGGCTCCATGGCCTCCATCGGGGAATCGGTTCTGGCGTCCTTGCAGTTCGACGCGGAACGGATCAACAAGGAAGGTGGCGCCGATGGCCACAAGATCGAAGTGATCGGTCTGGACAACAAGGTCAATCCCCAGGAAAGCCTGGTGCAACTGCGCAAGGCCATCGATGACGGCATCCACTTCATCGTGCAGGGCGCCGGTTCCGCCGTGGGTTCCGCGTTGCTGAACGCCGTCAACAAGCAGAATCAGCGCAACCCGGACAATCGTGTGGTGTATCTCAACTGGGCCGCCGTCGATCCTTCCTTCACCAATCAGCGTTGTTCGTTCTGGCATTTCCGCTTCGACGAAAACTCTGACATGAAGATGAACATCCTCACCAACTGGATCGCCACCCAGAAAAACATTCACAAGATTTTCCTGATCAACCAGGACTACAGCTTCGGGCACGCGGTATCCGATGCCGCTCGCAAAATGCTCAAAGAGAAGCGTCCCGACATCGAGATCGTCGGCAACGCCTTCGTGCCGCTGGGCAAGGTCAAGGACTTCACCCCCTACGTGGCGAAAATCAAGGTTTCCGGCGCCGATGCGGTGATCACCGGCAACTGGGGCCAGGACATGACCCTGCTGATCAAGGCCGCCGCCGACTACGGCGTCGATGTTCCCTTCCTGACCTACTACGGCGACAGCCCGGGTGTGGTCAGCCAGATCGGCAAGAACGGGGTTGATCGCGTCTACCTGGTTTCTTCGTTCAATGGCGACTTCACGGACCCGGAGCGGGCCAAGCGTGAAGAGGCAATGTACAAGAAAACCGGCTGGGATTACTCCTACGTGCGCACCACCAACATGCTGGAAATGCTGAAAAAAGCGGTTGAAAAAGCCGGCAGCATCGATCCCACCAAAGTGGCCTTCGCACTGGAAGGTCTGGAATACGACACCTATGCCGGCCCTGCCGTCATGCGTGCCGCCGACCACCAGATCCAGATGCCGATGTTCGTCTCCGCCCTCAAGGACAACGTGAAATACGGCCTGGAAGGGACCGACATGAACTTCCAGCCGCTGTCGAAGTTCACTGCCGAGCAGGGCGAAATGGCGACCTCCTGCCATATGCGCCGTCCCAAGCAGTAATGCTTGCTTGATCGGGTTTCCCCGTCGGCCAGAGCGGCCTCGCGCCGTTCTGGTCTTCCCTCATCAAAGTCCATCCCGCAAGCCACTCGCCGGCTTGCCTTGGTTACCGGCTCAACGCCCCCGGAACACCGGCTTTTCCTTATTCAGGAAAGCCTCAATGGCATCGGGAGCATCTTCACTGCCCGCACAACGGGACAACGCTTCCGTTTCCAGAACCAACTGGTCCGCCAGCGTGTGCTGATCGGCGCCACGCAGCAACTTGCGCGCCTCGCCAAAGGCCCGCGTCGGCCCCTCGGCCAGCCGTTGCGCCAACGCCCTGGCCTGCTCTTCCAGTTCATCACCGGCCACCACGCGGGTCGCCAGCCCCCACTCCACCGCTTCTCCGGCATCGAGCACCCGGCCTTCGAAATACAGCTCGGCGGCACGGCGCCGGCCCACCAGCTTCGGTAAATACCAGGAATTGCCGCCGTCCATGGAAAGCCCCAGCGCCCCGAAGCCCATGGCCACCCGCAGATCATCCGCCACCAGCACGAAATCAGCGGCATGAAACAACCCCAGGCCGCCGCCAGCCGCCGCGCCACGGGCCGCCACCACCACCGGCGCGTGCAAGCGGGACAGCAAGTGCAGCGCCTGGTGATAGGCCGAGGTCAGCCGTTTCAGCATGGCAGGCAGTTGGGCGCGCTCGACCCCGGCCATGAAATTCAGATCGCCTCCCACCGTGAAGGAAGGGCCACTGGCGGTGATCAGCAGCGCCCGCAGGGAGTCATCACCGGCGCACTGTACCGCCACCTGTTGCAGCTCCTGCGCCATTTGCAGATCGATACCATTACGCGCCTCGGGGCGTTCCAGCCTCAGTTCCGCCAGCCCCTGATTTTTCGTGAATGAAAGTGTTTCCATGTGGTTCTCCTTCGGTCCAAGTCCTGTCAAGGACGGTACCGATCATAGACGTTTGGCGACCTCCTCCAGCATGACCTCCGTGGCGCCGCCGCCGATGGTCAGCACACGGGCGTCGCGCACCATGCGCTCAATGGGGGTGCCCGTCATGTAGCCGGTGCCGCCGTGCAATTGCAAACAACCCTGCACCACGGCCTGTAGCGTCTCCGCCGCGAAGGCTTTCAGCATGGAGACTTCCCGCGTGGTGTCCTGCCCGTTTTCTATCATATTTGCGCACTGATAGGTAAAAGCACGCGCCGCAGCGGCGCGGGCCGCCAGATCGGCCAGCTTGTGGCGTACCACCGGCTGCTCCCAGAGCGTCTTGCCGAAGGCCTTGCGTGTTTTCACGTAATCCAGGGTCAGCTCGATGGCCCGCGAGCATTGTCCGGCGGAAAGCCCCCCGACCTGAACTGCACCCCAAAAGTTGGACAGCAATCCGACCTTTGGGGTGTTTTTCATGACGAAGTACGACGAACGATTCAAGCTCAAGGCTGTAGAGCAGTACGCAAGAGGCCAGGCCAGCTATCAAGGAGTGGCCTCCGCCTTCGGCATTGATGTATCGCAGCTTCGACGCTGGGTGGCGAGCTATCGCTGGCACGGGCAAGCCGGGCTGGCCAGGAAGGTCGGCCGTTACAATGCGCCGTTCAAGCTTGAGGTTCTCGAGCGAGCGCAACGCGACGGTCTGTCGGACAGACAGGCGGCGGCGTTGTACGATATCCGCAGCACCGCCCACGTTGGACTCTGGCGTCGCCAGTATGACGCAGGAGGCCTGGGGGCGCTGGAACCCAAGCGCAAAGGCCGACCCAAGCTCATGAAGAAAAAACCGCTGTCCACCCAGCCCGCCTCGCCGCAGGGGGACGATACCCGTACCCGGGAGGAGGTGCTCAAGGAGAACGAATACCTGCGGGCAGAGGTGGCCTACCTAAAAAAGTTGAAGGCCTTGATCGACGCGGAGCGGAGCGAAGCGCTGGCGAAAAAGCGCGGCTCGTCCAAGGATTAAGGCCTCATCATCCGCTGGCACTGCTACTGCAAGCCGCTCGGCTGTCACGCAGTACGTTCTATTACCACCTGAAGGCACAGGGTGTGGTGGACAGGTCCGCAGCGCTCAAAGCCAGGATCGGGGCTATCTATCGGCGCCACAAAGGCCGCTATGGTTATCGCCGCATCACGGCGGAGCTGCGTCGCGCCGGAGAAGAGGTGAACCACAAAACCGTCCAGCGGCTGATGCGAGTGCTGGGGTTGAAGTCGGTGGTGCGGGTGAAGAAGTACCGGTCTTACCGGGAAGAAGTGGATCGCGTAGCACCGAATCGGCTCAATCGTCAATTTGATGCGGTGAAGCCCTGCCAGAAATGGGTCACCGACGTGACGGAATTCAAAGTCCATGGCCAGAAGCTGTACTTGTCTCCGATACTGGATCTCTACAACGGCGAGATCGTGGCCTACGAGATGAGCGGGCGCCCGGTGTTCTCCCTGGTCAGCACCATGCTCAAGAGAGCCTTCAGACGACTGATGCCGAACGAAAAGCCGCTGCTGCACTCCGACCAGGGCTGGCAATACCAACAGCCCGCCTATCGGCGTCTGCTTGCTGAGCAGGGTGTGATACAGAGCATGTCGCGCAAGGCCAACTGCCTGGACAACGCGGCCATGGAGAGCTTTTTGGGTACGCTCAAGGCGGAGTTCTTCCACCTTAACCACTTCGACAGCATCGAACAGCTACAAGCCGGGATACGGCAGTACATTCACTACTACAACCACGAACGCATCAAGCTCAAACTAAAAGGCCTGAGCCCGGTACAGTACCGAACTCAGGCCTGTGGCCCTTAGCTTCATGAACCGTCCAACTTTTGGGGGGCAGTTCAAAAGGCCGGGCTTTTTTATGGATGGCGGAGAGGGAGGGATTACTCGCGCTGCGCGCTCGCCCCTGCGGGGCCGCCTCGCTTTGCTCGGCGTTCCTCAGGCTGCGCCTTCGGTCGAACCGGAGGGTTCTCACCAAAGCCGCCCCCTCCTCGATCCATAAAAAAACCCGGCGCAAGGCCGGGCTTTTTTATGGATGGCGGAGAGGGAGGGATTACTCGCGCTGCGCGCTCGCCCCTGCGGGGCCGCCTCGCTTTGCTCGGCGTTCCTCAGGCTGCGCCTTCGGTCGAACCGGAGGGTTCTCACCAAAGCCGCCCCCTCCTCGATCCATAAAAAAACCCGGCGCAAGGCCGGGCTTTTTTATGGATGGCGGAGAGGGAGGGATTACTCGCGCTGCGCGC
>CAYMKZ010000044.1:11842-19917 GCA_964391345.1 uncultured Alcanivorax sp. | reverse complement strand
AGCGTCCAGTGCACGGCATGCCTTGGCCTTGGGAACGTCGGCAGCCACAGCCATAAGTTCGATGATTTCGGATTTGTTCACAAAATTCCCCTTTTCTATTTCCCGGTTTTATGGTCGAGGCGCGATGCACTCTCCTTATGACGAAGCCGCCTTTATACCAACGGCTCCAGAAAGCGTCAAGAATGCAGGAGAGTCTACACGCCGGTTCAAATAACTACGTAAACCTTTCTGAATCAAGGTGTTAAATCGTAAAAGATGGCCCTGCTCTGCCGCCGCTTCACTGGCCACGGAATACGGAAAGCGCTGCGCCGCTTCAGTGCGTACTCGGCCGCTCCGACTCACGCAAGGCTCTCTCTTCGGCAAGAGCAAGATCCTCCTCCACTTCCGCCTCACTGAGTGGCGCTGGTGTGCTGGTCAGCGCCATCTCCAGTACCTGATCCACCCATTTCACCGGGCGGATGTTGAGACTCTGCTTGATGTTTTCCGGGATGTCCTTGAGATCCCGTTCATTCTCATGCGGAATCAGCACGGTCTTGATTCCGCCACGATGCGCCGCCAGCAGTTTTTCCTTCAAACCGCCAATCGCCAGCACCTGACCCCGCAGCGTGATCTCACCGGTCATCGCCACGTCGGCGCGCACCGGAATGCCGCACAGCACGGACACCATCGCCGTGCACATGGCGATCCCCGCGCTCGGCCCGTCCTTCGGTGTCGCCCCTTCCGGCACATGAATGTGCAGGTCGCTGCGTTCCAACTGACGGCGGCGGATACCCAGGAGGCGCGCGCGGCTTTTGACCACGGTCCAGGCCGCCTGAATCGACTCCTGCATGACGTCGCCCAGCGAGCCGGTGGTGGTAACACGGCCCTTGCCCGGAATGGAGACACTCTCGATGGTGAGAAGTTCACCGCCCACCGAAGTCCAGGCGAGACCGGTGACCTGACCTACCTGATCCTGTTCTTCCGCCCGTCCGTAGGTGAACTTGCGCACGCCCAGATAATGTTCGGCGCTTTGTTCATCGACCCTCACCGTGCTGTCGGTGCCGTCCAGCAGGTGCTGCTTGACCACCTTGCGGCACACCTTACTGATCTCGCGTTCCAGACCACGCACCCCCGCCTCGCGAGTGTAGTGGCGGACCACATGATGGAGAAAAGCGTCATCGAACGTCAGCTCGCCCTCTTTCAGGCCATTGATCTTCAACTGTTTGGGGATCAGATACTGTGAAGCAATGCTGACTTTCTCGTCTTCGGTGTAGCCCGGCAGGCGAATCACTTCCATGCGGTCCAGCAGCGGCGCCGGAATGTTCATGGAATTGGAAGTGCAGATGAACAGCGTCTCGGAAAGATCGAAATCCACTTCCAGGTAATGATCGTTGAAGGTGTTGTTCTGTTCCGGGTCGAGCACTTCCAGCAGCGCCGATGCCGGATCGCCGCGCATGTCCATGCCCATCTTGTCCACTTCGTCGAGCAGGAACAGCGGGTTGCGCACCCCGACCTTGGACAGCTTCTGGATCACCTTGCCCGGCAACGAGCCGATGTAGGTGCGCCGGTGCCCGCGAATCTCCGCTTCGTCACGCACGCCGCCCAGCGCCATGCGCACGAACTTGCGATTGGTGGCGCGGGCCACGGACTGCCCCAGCGAGGTCTTGCCGACACCCGGCGGCCCCACCAGACACAATACCGGCCCTTTCACCTTGCCCACGCGGCTTTGCACGGCGAGAAACTCGAGGATACGCTCCTTGACCTCTTCCAGACCGTAGTGGTCCTGGTCGAGAACCTGTCTGGCGTGGGCCAGATCATGGCGCACCCGGCTGCGTTTTTTCCAGGGCACCGAGGTCATCCAGTCGAGATAGCTGCGCACCACCGTCGCTTCGGCCGACATTGGCGACATCATGCGCAGCTTGCCCAGCTCGCTTCTGGCTTTCTCGCGGGCGTCCCTGGGCATGCCGGCGGCATCGATCTTCTTCTCCAGATCCTCCATCTCGTTGCCGCTGTCGTCGAGATCGCCGAGTTCTTTCTGAATCGCTTTCATCTGCTCGTTCAGATAGTACTCGCGCTGGCTTTTCTCCATCTGTTTCTTGACGCGTCCGCGAATGCGCTTTTCCACTTTCAGCACATCCATGTCGGATTCCATCAGCGCCACCAGATGCTCGACACGCTCGCGCACGTCGACCATTTCCAGCACGTCCTGCTTCTCTTCGAGCTTGAGTTGAAGATGGGCGGAAATGGTGTCGGCAAGGCGGCTCAACTCGTCGATGGAGGACACCGAGTTGATGATCTCCGGCGCCACTTTCTTCGACAGCTTGACGTACTCTTCGAACTTGCCCAGCAAGGTGCGTGACAGTGCATCCTGCTCGCTGTCCTCGGGCAACTGGTCGTCGAGTTGGCGCACATCGGCCAGCCCGCCCCGGGCACCGAACTCCACACGCGCCAGCCGGCCACGGGCACCGCCTTCCACCAGCACTTTCACGGTGCCGTCGGGTAGCCGCAACATTTGCAGGATGCTGGAAATCGTGCCGATCTGATAGATGTCCTCTTCGGCGGGGTCATCATCGGAGGCATCGCGCTGCGCCACCAGCATGATCTGCTTGTCGTCGGCCATGGCCGCTTCCAGAGCGGCGATGGATTTGTCGCGCCCGACGAACAACGGAATCACCATGTGGGGATAGACCACTACGTCCCTGAGTGGCAGTAAGGGAATGTCTTTCAGCACCTGTCGCCTCTTTCACCGCTAACGGGAACGGTCTGTTTGATCAGGGAGCCCGCCATCAGTCGGGCGCAACCCTGGACGTGTGATCGCTGTTCTCGTAAATCAGCAACGGCTCGGAATCGCCTTCGATGGTGGCGCTGTCGATCACCACCTTGGCGACGCCGTCCATGGAAGGCACCTGGTACATGGTATCCAGCAGCACGCCCTCCAGGATCGAACGCAACCCGCGCGCGCCGGATTTCCGCTCCATGGCCTTGCGAGCCACGCAGCGCAGCGCGTCGTCGCGGAAATCGAGTTCGACCCCTTCCATCTCGAACAGCCGCATGTACTGCTTGGTCAGGGCGTTGCGCGGTTCGGTGAGAATCTGCACCAGCGCCTCCTCGGACAGTTCTTCGAGCGTGGCGACCACCGGCAAACGGCCGATGAATTCCGGGATCAGCCCGTATTTCACCAGATCGCCCGGCTCCACCGAGGCCAGGGTTTCACCCACGGAGGCGGTCTTGTCCTTGCTCTTCACCTCGGCGGAAAAACCGATGCCACCCTTCTCGGAGCGGTCGCGGATCACCTTGTCGAGGCCCGCGAAAGCACCACCGCAGATGAACAGAATGTTGGAGGTATCGACCTGCAAAAACTCTTGTTGGGGATGCTTGCGTCCACCCTGCGGCGGCACCGACGCCACGGTACCCTCGATCAGCTTGAGCAGCGCCTGTTGCACCCCTTCACCGCTGACGTCGCGGGTGATGGAGGGATTGTCGGATTTGCGCGAAATCTTGTCGATCTCGTCGATGTAGACAATGCCGCGCTGGGCCTTGTCGACATCGTAATCGCATTTCTGCAGCAGCTTCTGGATGATGTTTTCCACATCCTCGCCGACATAGCCCGCCTCGGTGAGCGCGGTGGCGTCGGCGATGGTGAACGGCACGTTCAGCAGCCGCGCCAGGGTTTCCGCCAGCAGCGTCTTGCCGCTGCCGGTGGGGCCGATCAGCAGGATGTTGCTCTTGCCCAGTTCCACCTCATCGCGCCCGGTGCGCCCTTTCGCGCCCAGCCGCTTGTAGTGGTTGTACACCGCCACGGACAACACCCGCTTGGCCCGCTCCTGGCCAATCACGTAGTCATCCAGGGTACCCTTGATTTCCTGGGGCTTGGGCAGGCGCTCGCTACCGCCGTCACCGGCCTCTTCCTGGACTTCCTCGCGGATGATGTCGTTGCACAGATCCACGCATTCGTCGCAGATAAAGACCGACGGTCCCGCTATCAGCTTGCGCACTTCGTGCTGACTTTTGCCGCAGAACGAGCAGTACAGCAGCTTGCCGTCGTCGCCCTTTCCGGTGTTATCGGTCATCGAATCGCCTCTGAAACCTGATCATTCATTTTGAAGATGCAATCATCGCCGGGCATTTTCAAGCCCGGCGTTCTGGCTGGCGGCACCTCAGGCACGACGCAGCAGCACCTCGTCCACCAGCCCGTAGGCCTTGGCTTGCTCGGCATCCATAAAGTTATCCCGATCAGTGTCGTTTTGCACTGTTTCCAGCGGCTGGCCGGTATGTTCGGCGAGCAGACGGTTGAGATCCTCCTTGATCTTGAGGATTTCCCTGGCATGGATTTCGATGTCGGAAGCCTGCCCCTGGAAACCACCCAGCGGCTGGTGAATCATCACCCTGGCGTTGGGCAGAGCATAGCGCTTGCCGTGGGCGCCGGCGGCCAGCAGGAAGGCTCCCATGCTGGCGGCCTGGCCGATGCACATGGTGGACACATCCGGCTTGACGAATTGCAGCGTGTCGTAGATCGACATGCCCGCGGTAACGGAACCGCCGGGACTGTTGATGTAAAGGTTGATGTCTTTGTCCGGGTTTTCGGATTCGAGGAACAGCAACTGGGCGACGATCAGATTGGCCATGTAGTCCTCAACCTGGCCAACCAGGAAGATCACCCGCTCTTTCAGCAGACGGGAGTAAATGTCGAAGGAGCGCTCCCCGCGCGAGGTCTGCTCCACCACCACCGGCACCAGACCGACGTTGGTCGGGTCCCGCATCAGCGTCTTCATCTCCGGGGTAAGCGTGGTTATCCGGCTCAGATCAATCATTGAAAGCTTCCTGTGTCTGCCTTTTCGCGTGCGCCACCCGGCGCCACCGCGTCCATGGCGGGATATTGCGACGCGACCGCCATCCATCAAGGTTTCGGCTGATCGCCGCTTTCCTTGACCCTGTGCCCCCGATAGTAAGGTGGGGCCAGAGGGGCGTCTATAAAGGTGGCCGTTTTGGCCGCTCAAATGCACAAAACTTGTTCATTTCGGGGGCAAAAGACACAAAAACGGGGCCCTGAGGCCCCGTTTCGATGCAAAGCCGGGAGGATCAGCCCTCTTCGCTTTCACGCTCGCGCGGCTTCACGGCGTCCTGATAGGACATGCTCTTCTCTTCCACCTTGGCGTCGACCAGTACCAGATCCACCATCTGCTCTTCCAGCACCGCCCCTTCGATGTTCTGCAACTGCTGCTCGTTGCCGTAGATGTAGTTCACCACTTCTTCCGGCTGCTCGTACTGGGAGGCGATCTCGTCGACACGCGCCTTGATGCGCTCTTCGTCCGCCTTCAGCTCCTTGCTGTCGATGATGGCCCGCAGGATCAGACCCAGGCGCACGGAACGCTCGGCCTGCTCGCGGAACAGATCGTCGGGCAGGAAGGAGGAATCGAACTGCTGGCCGCCGCCGAACTGCTGCATCATCTGCTGGCGCATGCGCCCGCATTCCTGCTTGATCAGCGCTTCCGGCAGGGTGAACTCGTGCTTCCCGGCCAGCGCGTCCATGACCTGTTCCTTGACCTTGCCGTTGATGGCGTTCTTCAGCTCGCGCTCCATGTTCTTGCGCACCGCCGCCTTGAACGCCTCCATGTCGCCGTCATCGACACCGAAGCCCTTCATGAACTCGGCGTCCACTTCCGGCAGCGATTTGCCTTCCACCTTGTTGACCTTGATCTCGAAAACCACCGCCTGGCCTTTCAGCTCCTCGGCCTGGTAGTCCTCCGGGAAGGTCACGTTGATTTCCTTCTGCTCGCCGGCCTTCATGCCTACAATGCCGTCCTCGAAACCGGGAATCATGCGCCCGGAGCCCAGTTCCAGGTCCTGGCCTTCGGCGCTGCCGCCTTCAAAGGCCTCGCCATCCTTGAACCCCTTGTAATCGATGTTGACGCGGTCGCCCTGCTCCGCCGCCCGCTCCACTTCTTCATGGCCGGCGCGCTGTTCGCGGAGAGTCTCGATCATCTGCTCGATATCGGCGTCGGTCACTTCCGCCACCGGCTTCTCGACTTCGATATCGCTGAACGAGGCCAGCTCGACTTCCGGGAACACCTCGAAAGTGGCCACGAACTCGAGATCCTTGCCGGATTCGTTGGTCACCGCCTCGAAACCCGGCAGACCGGCGGGCTGGATATTCTCCTGCTCGACCGCCTCGAGGAAGGATTCGCGCATGACATCCGCCAGCACCTCGTTACGCACGGCACTTCCGAAGCGACGCTTGACTTCACGCAACGGCACCTTGCCCGGCCGGAAGCCGTTCAGGCGCACGGTTTTCTGGGCTTCACGCAGCTTCTCATCCACCACCGAATCCACTTTTTGCGCGGGTACGCCCACCGTCAGACGTCGCTCAAGACCTGAAGTCGTTTCTAAGGAAACCTGCATAACATCCTCTTTAATAAAGGCTTTAGGGCTCGCTGCCGGAGACGAAACAACGGGGCCACGATCACGAAGGGCCCGAATTATAGTCAAAGCCGGCGCCGCTGCCTATATATGACGGGAGCAGCCCTGTGGAACAGCAACCATCCGGGATAAAAAAAGCCCTCGGGCGGACCCGAAGGCTTTTCTGCATCGATCCACGCCTGAGCCGAACAGATGGCATGTCATTTGGGGTGGCTGATGGGATTTGAACCCACGACCACCGGAGTCACAATCCGGGGCTCTACCAACTGAGCTACAGCCACCATTTAACCTGGTGCTTTCAACCTGGTGATTCAATCCGGCGATTGGTGTTTCGCGGCAATCGCCCGCCGCTCTCTCGTCTGCTCGCCTGCACTCGCCTTGTGGCCTTCATTGGCGCGCCTGGCAGGGCTCGAACCTGCAACCGACGGCTTAGAAGGCCGTTGCTCTATCCAATTGAGCTACAGGCGCTAACTGGTCGGGGTGGAGGGATTCGAACCCCCGACATCCTGCTCCCAAAGCAGGCGCGCTACCAGACTGCGCTACACCCCGCAACGAGCAGGTCGAGCGAGGCGGCATAATACTCGGCGCCCTCTGGGTGGTCAACGAAATGGGCACCTCGATCGTCCGTATGTTCGTTTTTTAGGCGAAGCACGGCCGTATCGGTGCAACCGCGCTTTGCGCCCGCCCGCCGGGAATGCGAAAATCGCCGCCGCCACGCCCCCACCACTGAAGAAAACGTTGAGAGAGCAACCAATGAGCGCAAGGATTCTGGACGGAAAGGCCCTGTCGCAGCATTTCGAAGCCGAAATGCGTGCCCGCGTCGACATTCTCAAAAGCAAGGCCGGCGGCCGCACGCCGATTCTGGCCACCATCCTGGTCGGCGCCGATCCCGCCTCCGCCACCTATGTGCGCATGAAGGGCAACGCCTGCCGGCGAGTCGGCATGGATTCGCTGGCGGTCGAAATGGACGCCGCCACCACCACCGAACAATTGCTCGAACAGATCGAAGCGCTGAACAACAATCCGGACGTGCACGGTATCCTGCTGCAACATCCGGTGCCGGAACAGATCGACGAGCGCCGCTGCTTCGACGCCATCAGCCTGGAAAAAGACGTGGACGGCGTCACCTGCCTGGGCTTCGGCCGCATGGCCATGGGTGAGCCGGCCTACGGCTGCGCCACTCCGAAAGGCATCATGCGCCTGCTGGAGCACTATGAGGTGGAAATCGAAGGGAAACACGCGGTGGTGGTGGGCCGCAGCGCCATTCTCGGCAAACCAATGGCACTGATGCTGCTGGGCGCCAACGCCACGGTCACCATCTGCCACAGCCGCACCCGCCAGCTCCCGGATCTGGTGCGCCAGGCCGATATCGTGGTGGGCGCCGTGGGCAAGCCGGAATTCATCAAGGCCGACTGGATCAAGGACGGCGCGGTGGTGGTGGATGCCGGCTTCCATCCGCAAAAGTGCGGCGACATCGAACTGGCGCCGCTGGTCGATCGAGTGGCCGCCTACACGCCGGTGCCCGGCGGGGTCGGCCCGATGACCATCAACACGCTGATCTTCCAGACTCTCGCCGCCGGCGAGAAAGCCCTGGGCTGAAGGCCAGCCTCACCACTACACCACAGGTCACCTTACGCAGCCTGGCCACCCGTCATCCTGCGCGGAGCGCAGCGGTCGCT
>CAYMKZ010000044.1:0-11742 GCA_964391345.1 uncultured Alcanivorax sp. | reverse complement strand
CGTCATCCTGCGCGGAGCACAGCGGTCGCTCGTCATCCTGCGCGGAGCACAGCGGTCGCTCGTCATCCTGCGCGGAGCACAGCGGAGTCGCAGGATCCAGACTGCCCCCTCTGGATTCTGCGACTGCGCGCAGAATGACGGAGTCACCCCCAGAATGACGGAGTCACCCCCAGAATGACGGAGCAGCGCGCTGATGACGGGGCTATGCTCTAAATGGGTGAAACCCCGCGCCTTGGGGTCTCAGTGATTTTCGCTCGCGGGGCGATCGGCAGGCTTTCCGCTTTTACTACCCGGATAAACCTGCACGCTGGCGGTCATGCCCGCCGCCAGCAGCAGATCCCCCGGCACGCTCTGCAAGGCAATGTGCACCGGAATGCGCTGCGCCAGCCGCACCCACTCGAAAGTCGGCGACACCGTCGGCAGCCCCTGGTCGTTGCCGGCCGCCGCGTTGCTGTTGGCGATGCCTCTGGCAATGCCTTCCACCCGCCCCTGCAAATCCCGGTGCGTGCCCAGCAGCCGCACACGCACCGCATCGCCTTTGTGGATGCGATGGATCTGCGTCTCCTTCAGATAGGCCTCCACCCAGAACGAACCATCGCTGACCAGCGTCAGCACCGCTTCTCCGGCGTGGGCATAATCACCATGATGCGCCAGCAGATGAGTGACATAGCCGGAGACCGGCGCTTTCACTTCGGTGCGCGCCAGATCCAGCTGGGCGGTGCCCAGCGCCGCCTCGGCGGCCTGCAAATCGGCATTGGCCAGCGCCGCGGCGCTGCTCGCCTGCTGCCGCTCCTCCTTGGAGATTTCGCTGCCCAGACGCAGCCGGCGCTGCGCTTCACTGCGCCGCAACGCCACCTGTTCGCGGGCGCCGTTCCGCTGGGCGGTGGCCCGTTCCAGCGCCAGTTGGTAGCGGCGCTGGTCGATGACGAACAGCACATCGCCCTGCTCGACGTGCTGATTGTCGGTCACCGCCATCTGTTCGATCCTGCCGGAGACATCCGGCGCCACATTGATGACGATCGCCCGCACCCGCGCATCACGGGTCCAGATGTCCTGGAAATAGTGGCTCCAGAGATAATAGACGGCCAGCGCCGCGGCGATGATCAGCAATAACGTGAAGGCGACGGGGCGCCAGCGGTTCGAGCGCGTCTCAGCCATGAGAGCTCCACAGCAGCACGGCCCACAACACCAGGGCCAGAAGGATCAGAAAAAGGCACAGGCCGGCCAGCGCCGGATGCCAGAACAGTCGATAGCCGTCCGCGCGGTTGATGCTCATGTGCAGAGGCACGAACAACAGCACCGCGACACCGAACACTGGCACCAGTGGCGGCAGCAGTACACCCGCCAGACTGATTTCATGCAACACCCTGCCCTTCCTCCTGTCGAACGGCGAGGCCGCCCCAGGGGCCGGCACCGGAACCGGCGACGAAAAAGCCGGTATAGTTCTGGATGATATTCATCTGCATGCGCAGACGCACCACGGCGCGCACCAGCCGGCGGCGCTCGCCGTCGCTTTGCGCCGCATTGTAAGCCCGCTGGCACTGGTGCAGCACGTCGTCGGCCTGCGCCACCAGCGCCCGCCAGCGCGCCTCGTCGCCCTCACGCAAGGTACGCTGGGTATTGCGGATCAGCCGCGTGATGGCCAGCCGTATCGGCTGCGGCACACCGCGCCGGCACAGAGCGTCCAGATACAGCAGCCCCAGACCCAGCACCACCGCGGTCATGGCTCCGCGCAGCAGCTCACCGTCCTGTTCCTGATCCGGCGCCAGCAGCGGCAGGGTGCGCGCGATGCGATCGTACAGCGCCGTCTCCATCTCGTGGCGCGGCCGCCGCCGGCGGATCGGCCAGCGTCCGAGAGTATGACAAAGATCGCGGCACAACCGTGAGCGCGCCGTGGCGGCGTCATCACCGGGCCACAGCAGCAGAAAGGCCAGCACCGGCAACGTCATGCCCACCGCCAGACCAAGAATATTGTTGAACAGCGGCACCGCCGTGAAGTCCTGGCTGGGGCCGAGATCGAGCATCAGCGGGAAGAAGATGGCCACCGCGGTACCCATCGCCGCCACCGGCAGCGAGCGCATGGCCAGACCGGCCAACAGATAAATCGGCGCCAGCCACCAGGCCAGCGCAGCAAAGCCCTCCGCCCCCGGCAGCAGCAGCAGCCGATACACCATGGCTGCGGCGGCGGCGATGAACGCCCCCTTGATGAAGCCGCCGGCCGACGCCAGCGGGTCGGCGCGGGTGGAAAACAGTGCGCAGATCATGCCCGCCATGATGACGATTTCCGGTCCTTCCGAGCTCTCGCTCCAGAACCAGATCAGCGAGCCGGCGGCCAGCGCCAGCGCCGCGCGCACCCCGTTCCGCCAGGCGCTCTGATAATCCAGATGCAGACGGCTGTTTCCGGAGCGCCATGGCGTCATCGGCGCCCGATCGGACAGCATGGCGAGCAGCACCACGCTGGAGCGCAACCGGTCGCACAGTTCGCCGGCGTGTTCCAGCGCCAACTGCAAGGCGTAAAAACCGTACTCGTTGTCATCCACCTGATGGGTGCGCAGCTCGTGGGCCAGCCGCCGGGCCCGCGCGTGCAGACCGGAAAGCCGCTGGCGGAGGGTTTCGAAATCCTCTCCGGGATCGAGGCCGCCCATGCCTTCCAGCAGCCCCTGCAGCTCACTCAGACGATGCCGGGAAGCATAGCGGGTGACGTAGGCATTGAGGGCGCCGACCGAAGAAACCATCGCCAGCATTTCGTGGCCCAGACGACGGCACAGCCCGGCGCGACGGCGCAGACGGGCGGAATCGAACAGCGCATGTTCGCGCAGGTTTTCCAGCACGATGCCGGTGGTCAGCAGCGCCCGGCGCCGCTCCTGCAACTGAATCGCGTCCAGACGCCCCGCAGCGCTGTCCGCTACCAGCCGCACCAGTCCTTCCAGTTGCTCCTGGGCGCGCAGCAGATACGTGTCCCCGGCCGATACCGGCCAGATCAGCATGCTGGCCAGGGTGCCGCAAAAAATACCCAGGCCGATCTCGGTGACCCGGGCGACCGCTTCCGTGAAAGCGTGATCCGGCTGCAAAACACCAGGCAGGCCGATGATCAGCGCCGTGTAACCGGCCAGCACGAAGGCATAGGAACGGAAGTTGCGCAACAGGCTGGCACAGAAGGTACAAACCCCCAGCCAGCAGGCGATGGCGACGAAGAACACCAGGTGTTGCTGGGCGAACAGATTGACCAGGGTCAGCGCCATGGTCGCGCCAACCAGTGTCCCCAGCAGGCGGTAGCTGCCTTTGGCGAGGGCCATGCCGCCCAGCGGCTGCGCCACGATGTAGACGGTCATCATCGACCACATCGGCTGGTCGAGCCCCATGCTCAAGGCGATATAAAGCGCCAGCATGCTGGCGGCGAAAGTGCGCAGAGTGAACTGCCACTCACGCACGCCCGCATTGCGAATGAACACCGGAACCCACTTCGCCAGCAGAGCGGGCATACCCGTTACCTCAGGCCTCCCGTGGCCAGGACTCGCGCAGACCCACGGTACGATTGAACACCAGCCGGCCATTGCCGCTGTCGGCGTCCACGCAGAAATAACCCTCACGCTCGAACTGGAAACGGCTCTCGGTAGCGGCGTCCTCAAGGCCCGGCTCCACCACGCAATCGCCGAGCACTTTCAGGGAATCGGGGTTGAGGTGATCGAGGAAGGTGCCGCCCTCCGGCTCCTGGGTGGGGTTGGCCACCCGGAACAGGCGATCGTACAGGCGCACTTCACAGGGCACGCCCCGCGTCGCGCTGACCCAGTGAATCACGCCACGCAGCTTGCCCTGCCCTTCGTCGTTTTCCGGGTTCCTGCCCAGCGTGTCCGGGTCGTAGCTGCAATGCACTTCCACTACTTGGCCGCCGGCGTCGCGCACCACCTCGTTGGCGCGCACCACGTAGCCGTAACGCAGCCGCACCCGGTCGCCAAGCACCAGCCGCTTGTATTTCTTGTTGGCTTCCTCGCGGAAATCCTCCCGGTCGATATACACTTCGCGGGTCAACGGCATGCTGCGCGTGCCCATGGACTCGTCTTGCGGGTGCAGCGGTGCTTGCAGCCACTCTTCCCGGCCTTCCGGCCAGTTGTCGATCACCAGTTTGAGCGGGTTCAGCACACAAAAGGCGCGGGGCGCGTGCCTGTTGAGGTCGTTGCGTACCGCGTCCTCGAGAATCCCCATGTCGATCACCGAATCCGCCCGGCTGACGCCCAGCCCGTTGCAGAAGTCACGCAACGCCGCCGGGGTGTAACCGCGCCGGCGCAGGCCGCGCAGCGTCGGCATGCGCGGATCATCCCAGCCGCTCACCCGCCCTTCGTCCACCAGCCGCTTCAGGCGCCGCTTGCTGGTGATGGTGTAATTGAGATTGAGGCGCGCGAATTCGTACTGATGCGGCGTGGCCGGCACCGAGGTATTGGCGATCACCCAGTCGTAAAGCGGCCGCTGGCCCTCGAATTCCAGAGTACAAATGCTGTGCGTGATGCCTTCGATGGCGTCCGACAGCGGGTGCGTGAAATCGTAGAGCGGATAGATCACCCACTTGTCGCCGGTCTGGTGGTGGGCTCTCTTGCGTATCCGGTACAGCACCGGGTCGCGCAGGCTCAGGTTCGGGCTGCTCATGTCGATTCTGGCGCGCAGCACCGCCTCGCCCTCATCGAATTCGCCGTTGCGCATCTTCTCGAACAGCGCCCGGTTTTCCGCCACCGGGCGGTCGCGGAACGGACTGTTCTTCCCCGGCGTGGTGAAATTGCCGCGCATTTCGGCGATCTGTTCGGCGGACTGGGTGTCCACGTAGGCCAGCCCTTTCTCGATCAGTTCCACGGCGTAAGCGTGGATCTGGTCGAAATAATCGCTGGCAAAGCGCACCTCGCCGGCCCACTGAAAGCCCAGCCAGCTCACATCCTCGCGGATGGCCTGGATATATTCGTCCTCTTCCTTCTCCGGATTGGTATCATCGAAGCGCAGGTTGCAGGTACCCTGGTAATCCTCCGCGAGGCCGAAGTTCAGGCAGATCGACTTGGCATGGCCGATATGCAGGTAACCATTGGGCTCCGGAGGGAAGCGGGTGGCCACTCGGCCGTGATTTTTGCCCTCGGACAGGTCACGGTCGATGATTTGTCTGATAAAATTGCTGGGTGCTTTTGCTTCACTCATTGAGCCGCCTGCGGCTGAAATACGGGGCGCTCTAGTGTAAAGTGCGGCCCCTCAAAATCAAAGACTCCCAGGAGCGGGACCTTCATGAAAGTGCAGTTGACCACCACTTACGGAAAGATCCTCATCGAGCTCGACCAGGAACGAGCCCCGGCGACCGTTGAAAACTTCGTCCAGTACGTCCGCGACGGCCATTTCGACGGCACCGTTTTTCACCGCGTGATCGGCAACTTCATGATCCAGGGCGGCGGCTTCACCCCGGACATGCAACAAAAGCCAACCCGCGCCGCCATTCAGAACGAAGCCGGCAACGGTCTCTCCAACGAGGTCTACACCATCGCCATGGCCCGTACCTCGGACCCCCACTCCGCCACCGCCCAGTTCTTCATCAACGTGGCGGACAACCATTTCCTCGACCAGGCCCGCTCCCCGGACGGCTGGGGCTACGCCGTTTTCGGCAAGGTCACGGAAGGCACCGAGACGGTGGACAAGATCAAGGCCGTGGCCACCGGCAACAAGGGCTTTCACCAGGACGTGCCGGTGGAAGCCGTGATCATCGAATCCGCTGAAGTGATCGAGGACTGATTATGCGTCGCCTGGGCATCCTGCTCGCCGCCCTGTTACTGCTTTCACCGGCTGCCGCGCTGGCACACCCGCGCGTGGAGCTGGACACCACCGAAGGCACCATCGTGCTGGAGCTGTACGAGAATCAGGCGCCGGTCACCGTCGCCAATTTCCTGCAGTACGTGAAGGCAGGCTTCTACGACGGCACCATCTTTCACCGGGTGGTGCCGGGCTTCGTGATCCAGGGCGGCGGCTTCACCGAAAACCTGCATCAGAAGCCAACCCGCAAGCCGATCGAAAACGAGGCCGACAACGGACTGGAAAACGAGCGCGGCACCATCGCCATGGCACGCACTTCGGCGCCCAATTCTGCCACCTCCCAGTTTTTCATCAACCTTGCCAACAACAGCAATCTCAACTATCGCGACGACAGTCGCAGCGGCGCCGGATACGCTGTCTTCGGCAAGGTCATCAAGGGCATGGACGTGGTGGATCGCATTGCCAAGGTGCCCACTGGCACCGCGGCGCTGCAAGGCTACCCGGCCCGCAACGTTCCCAAAACGGCGGTCGTCATCGAGCATGTCAAGCGCCTTGACAGCGGCACCGAGGCCACTGACGACGACGCGGACGAATAGGCGTCATGAGTTATTCGCTGCTGATCTCCGACCTGCATCTCGACCCGGTTCGCCCGGAACACCTTGATGCACTGGAAGCGCTGCTGCGCGACCAGGCCGGCAAAGCCGATCGCCTCTACGTGCTCGGCGATCTGTTCGAGGCCTGGATCGGTGATGACGACGACACCCCGTTCAACCGCCGCGCAATGGACGCCTTTCGTCGATTTTCCGACTCCGGCTCCGAACTGTTCTTCATGCACGGCAACCGTGATTTCCTGCTCGGCGACGATTTTGCCAGCTACACCGGGGGCACCTT
This sequence comes from uncultured Alcanivorax sp., assembly GCA_964391345.1. Classification (GTDB taxonomy): domain Bacteria; phylum Pseudomonadota; class Gammaproteobacteria; order Pseudomonadales; family Alcanivoracaceae; genus Alloalcanivorax. The sequence goes on along the minus strand of CAYMKZ010000044.1, from coordinate 5,076 downwards.
GCTGGCGGAAGGCACGGTGGTGGACCTGCACGGCACCCCCACCCTGCTCATGCACGGGGACAGCCTGTGCACGCACGACACCGCCTATCAGCAATTCCGCGCCATGGTCCGCGCCCCCCAATGGCAGGCCATGATGCTGGCCAAACCACTGGAAGAACGCCGCGCGATGGCCCGGGACATGCGCAAACAGAGCCAGGACAACAACGCCAACAAAGCGCAAAACATCATGGACGTGACCGACGCCGAAGTGGTCCGGGCCATGGAAGAAGCCGGCGTCCAGCATCTGATCCACGGCCACACCCACCGCCCCGCCGTCCACGACGTGCCGCTCACCACCGGCCCCGGCAAACGCTGGGTCCTCGGCGACTGGGGCACACTCGGCTGGCGAATGACAGCCGACCAAACCCGCGGCTTCCATCTCGAAAGCTGGCGAATCACCAACCACTGAACCCCATCGGGGGACACGCATACATTTTGCGGACCCTACCAGGACCACCGGGGGACACGCATACATTTTGCAGGGGACAGGCCTCACCGGAGGACAGGCCCTACTGGAGGACACGCATAAATTGGATACAATGTGCGTGTCCCGTACCTCTTCACGTAAATTGGATACAAGATGCGTGTCCCGCGCCCCTTATCAGGGTTCACCGTTGTTTTGACGCAAAGATAGGTGAACCCACATCGTTGGTACGAGTGGGGCTGGAAGATTGGCAAAAGTGGGACAGCAGAGGTGTGAGAGGCTATATATGTGGGCGATTTCCGGCCGTGGGCATCACGCCTGGTACAAGAGACTGACCGCCTTCCAGCCGACAACCCAGCGGCGGCCGGTGGTTCTGGCGTAGTCCGCCAAGCGCGACATTGCTCCCAATGCGACCGGATGTCTCGTCCATCCAGCCTTCATATGCCGCATCCAGGCATCAGCATCCAACCCCAGCCGATCCAGAATACCAGCGGCGCGAACTGATACGGTACCGCGTTTGTCAGCTTGTACCGCTCGGCCTGTGTCATCCACCAAATCAAGATAGTTCATCAGACGCGTGCCGCAAACCGCTTCCCCTTCCGCGCCTTTCACAGAGGTGTCTGCCAGCATCGGCGCCAGCTTGGGCAGGATCGCCCTTTCACCTTTCTTATTACGGAGCTCATCAATGCGCTGTTTGACAGAAGTGTACTCGGATTCTTCTGGCGTAGCCGCTTGGCGTGCCCGCACCGGATTCAGGTCCACATAGGCCATACAGGTCAAAAGCGCTCTCTGATCCAGCAAAGCTTGGCATTTATAGCGGCTCTCCCAAAAACGCCCTTTACAACCATCTTCAATATTGGCCTTTCGAGCAAGATACTCATTCAAGCACTTCATGAACCAGCCCAGATCAAAAAGTCGCTCACGCCACACAGCAATAATATCGTGCACCATCACAGCTTCCTCAGGACTGCTCGCACCATCCAGCCAGCGACGGACCAGATCCGGGCCTTTGAAGCACCGCATCCACCTTTCAGCGACCATCTCGTCCGGCCAGGACATAGCTGCCTCCCGGTCGATCCGTACCACAATGTGATAGTGATTGGACATCACCGCATAAGCGCACAAGTCCACAGCAAAACACTCAACCAGCATAGCCAGACGCTCCACCACCCACTGGCGCCGATGCTCATAATCCTGACCGGAGTAATGATCCCGGCCACACAGAAAGGCGCGCCGAACACAACGACAAATACAGTGATAGTATGGTGTAGAGTCCAGAGAAACCTGGGTGAACCGGGCGCGAGTCATCATCAGCCTCCTTGCTATTCCATCCATGACGTCACGCTACAACATGGAAAGAATGGTGTCTGTAGGATAAATCTTCAAAACCTGTAGGAGATCGCTGACAGATGAAACAAGAAGGCTTGAAGCTGAAGAAACAGAACAAGGACACGCATAAGCCAAAGGCGGAAACTGGGACACGCAGAGAGAGGTCGCGCGCAAAATTAGATGCGAGATGCGTGTCCCTTTATCCACGCATCCCTTTATCCATCCTTTTACCCAGGGTACGTGCCTCTGGGGCCACTCTTGTTGATGGATGCGTGTCCCGCACTTATTTGTACATCTATTTGCTTATTCCAGAATGGAATCGGAACAGCCTGTCTGGTTCTTCGATGAGTGTCTTTTCAACGGCCCTGAACATGTCGATGCGACCATCGATTGGCTCTTCAGCGTAAAGGCGAGCCAGGTCCAGGTAGTCCTGGAAGTGACGGGACTCGCTTTTCAGCAAATACCGGTAGTAGCGTCCCAATGACTCATCCACATGCGGCGCCAACGCGGCAAAACGCTCACAGGAGCGGGCTTCTATCAGCGCTCCGACGATCAGAGTATCCACCAGGCGGCCCGGCTCCGAGGTGCAAACATGCTGTCTCAACCCCTGGGCGTAACGCGACGGCGACAAGTGGCCATAAATTACTTGCCGCTCACGCATCAGCGCCAGCACCTGCTCGAAATGCAGCAGCTCTTCCCGGGCCAGCTGGCTGAGCTTATCCAGCAACTCCGGCCGGTCCACATACCGGAACATGAGGTTCAGCGCCGTTGACGCGGCTTTCTTCTCGCAATGGGCATGATCGATCAGCAGAATGTCCTGCTCTCGCAGCGCCCACTCCACCCAGGCTCCAGGCGTCGCACAGGGCAAGAATTCCAGCAATGGCGTGATATCGGTCATCTTCATCTCTCTGGGAATCGGCGCCATTCTACCTACATCCGTCGATGCCACAACTGCCTAAAGCCTGCGTGTCCCCGTCCCTGTCCCTGTCGACACCCCGGTGCTCCCACCAGCGCCTACCACCAACATGCGCGTCCTGTGTGAACCCTCTTATCCATGCGTGTCCCTGTTTGGATCAGAGCTGTGCGTGTCCCCGTTTGGAAACACCGCTGGCGTTACCGGCTGGTGGCTTTATAATCGCCGGCCATGGGTCGCAAAACCAATCCAACACTACAAACGTTGAAAGGTCGCATCGCGGTTGCTGCGTTGCGGCTGGTCGGCATGTTGCCGTTTTCGGCGAATCGGTCCGTGGCTACGGGGCTCGGCACCATCCTCGCTCATTGCCCCAGCGAGGCGCTGTCGGTTACGCGCACCAATCTCGCGCTGTGCTTGCCCGATCATCCGGATCCTGAGCAGCTGGCGCGAAAATCATTGCTGGAAAGCATCAAAAATACCTTTGAAATCGCCCTGTTCTGGCGCAATCCTCAGGAAGGACTTGAACGTGTCGTCGGAACCGACGGCGATCAGCCGCTGCGCCAGGCGGTGGCCAACGGCGAGCCGGTGCTGATCCTCGCGCCGCATCTGGGCTGCTGGGAGGTACTGAATTTCTGGCTGGCGCGCGAGTTCGGCCTGCATGCCATGTTCGCCCCTTCCGGTCTTGCGCAGGTGGACGAATTGATCAAACAGGGACGGGAGCATTTCGGTACCACCATGTACCCGACCACCGCGCGCGGTGTGGCGGGGCTGGTACGGGCCATGCGCAAGGGCGCCTTGACTGCTATCCTCCCGGATCAGGTAGCCGAGCGGCGCAGCGGCCGTTTCGTCCCCTTTTTCGGCCAACCCGCCTACACCGGCACGCTGAGCTGCAAGCTGGTGAAGCAGACCGGCGCGCGGGTTTTCATGGCCTGGGCCCGCCGTCTGCCAGGCGCCGGCGGTTTCGAGATTCGCATCCGCCCCGCCGAGGACAACATTTACAGCGATGATCTGGAACTGGCGCTGATGGCCATGAACCGCTCCATCGAGAGCCTGATTCTCGAGGACCCCGCGCAATACCTGTGGAGCTACAAGCGCTTCCGCCGACAACCGCCCGGCGGCACGCTTCCCTACTGACTCGCCTCGCCCAGTGGATGCCAGTGATTACGAGTATTCACGGGATGAATGGCAATACCGCCGGATTGATTTAACAGCGAATAGCCTTTCCGCTATACTCCGCGCGCAGATTCAACCCCTAGACACCCCCAACCCACTGATTTCCAAAAGAAATCGGCTATCACGTAACGAGGGACCCGCTGTGCTAGAAGCCTATCGCAAACATGTAGAGGAGCGCGCCGCCGAAGGCGTGCCCGCGCAACCGCTGAACGAACAGCAAACCGCTGATCTGGTCGAGTTGCTGAAAAACCCGCCCGCCGGTGAAGAGGAATTCATCCTCGACCTGTTCGTGAACCGGGTTCCACCGGGCGTTGACCAGGCTGCCTACGTCAAAGCCGCGTTCCTCACCGCCATCGTCAAAGGCGAAACCAGCTCCCCGCTGATCGACCGCAAACAGGCGGTCGAACTGCTCGGCACCATGCAGGGCGGCTACAACGTGGCACCGCTGGTGGAACTGCTCGACGATGCCGAGCTGGCCGACGTCGCCGCGGAGCAACTCAAGCACACGCTGTTGGTGTTCGACGCTTTCCACGATGTGGAAGACAAAATGAAAGCCGGCAATGCCAAGGCCAAAGAGGTGATCGAGTCCTGGGCCGAAGGCGAGTGGTTCACTCATCGTCAGCCGCTGCCGGAGCGCCTGACCATCACCGTATTCAAGGTCACCGGCGAAACCAATACCGACGATCTGTCCCCGGCCCAGGACGCCTGGAGCCGCCCGGACATCCCGCTGCACGCCAACGCCATGCTGAAAAACGCCCGCGACGGCATCAACCCCGATGACGACGGCACCACCGGCCCGCTCAAGCAGATCAGTGAGATCAAAGCCAAGGGCAACCTGGTCGCTTATGTGGGCGACGTGGTCGGCACCGGCTCAAGCCGCAAATCCGCCACCAACTCCGTACTCTGGCATTTCGGTGAAGACATCCCCAACGTGCCCAACAAGCGTGCCGGCGGCGTGTGCATCGGCAGCAAGATCGCGCCGATCTTCTTCAACACCATGGAAGACTCCGGTGCCCTGCCCTTCGAATGCGATGTGTCCGGCCTGAACATGGGCGACGTGGTCGACGTGCTCCCCTATGAAGGCAAGATCGTCAAGCACGGCAGCGACGAAACCATCAGCGAGTTCGAGCTACGCAGCCAGGTGCTGCTGGACGAAGTGCGCGCCGGCGGTCGCATCAACCTGATCATCGGTCGCGGC
>CAYMKZ010000043.1:0-19944 GCA_964391345.1 uncultured Alcanivorax sp. | reverse complement strand
CCGTCATCCCGGAAGTGCGGCAGCACTATCCGGGACCCAGCGCCTTGACTCCCAGCCCAAACCCAAAGCCACTGGATCCCCGGTCTGCGCCGGGGATGACGGAGGATTGGCGCTCCGGAAGTGCGCAGCGCCTTGTCACTCGCCCGCGACCAGCCCCCGCAGCGCCACCTGAGTGACTTCCTCGACGATTTCCCCACGCGCCTCGGGGGTGGTGCCGTAACGCGGATGGTACCAGTTGACCACGGAATTGAGGGCGCCCAGCATGGGCTTGATGGCGATACGCGGCCGCGTCACCCTGATGCCGCCCTCCCGAACGCCCTCTTCGATGACTTCGAGAAACATCTCGCCGTAACGAAAACGGCGCGCCTGCAAGTGCGCCAGGCGCTCGCGCTGGGAAGCGGTGGTGCTGACGCGCAAGTGCATCTGCACGGCTTCGGAAACGGCGCGGTGGTAGTGCTGGGTTTCGATGAGGGTCGCCACATGCCGGCGGGCCATGCCGAACAGCCGATCGACGGCCGGCGCATCGCGCAGGCGCTCCGGTTCCACCGCTTCGAACAACGCATCCATGCCGCGCTGGTGAATCTGGAAAAACAGCTCCGTCTTGGAGTCGAAGTAGTGGTAAACCATGCCCTTGGTAGCGCCCAGATGACGGGCGATCTCATCGATGCTGGCGGCTTTGAAACCCTGCTCCATGAAGCAGCGAGCGGCGACATCAAGAATCGTGTCGCGCTGAGTCAACTCCGACTCAGCCAAAGAAAGATCCATGTCTTGTTATCCTCATAACGAAAGCATGCGCCACACGGCGCCGCGACCTTTGCTCAGGCACGCCGCGACGCTATTTGCGACGAGTCATTTCTCGAACTCGAACGATGCCACTGTTTGCGTCAAGGTGCATTGACCATTTTGACCAAAATCAGGCGAAAAATGACACTACTGCCGTTAAGCATGCCGTTTTTCACACTGGACGCCACGACAGTGGGCCAACATACTTTGGCCGCATTAAATGAAAATCCATTTCACATAATCGTCCGGACCCCTGACAGCACTTGCCTCAGTGCCCTCTCGCGGCACTTTTCCGGCTGGGTCCGGAGGCTCCGAGGAGAGACAGATGTCGGACCTTGAACAGTTCCGCGCGGAAACCCGGGCCTGGCTGGAAGCCAACTGCCCCGAGGAAATGCGCCAGCCCATGAAGAGCCAGTCGGAGCACTGCTGGGGCGGGCGCAAGTGGCAATTCCAGTCCGAAGCCCAGAAAGTGTGGATGGAGCGCATGGCCGAGAAAGGCTGGACCGCTCCCGAATGGCCCGTGGAGTACGGCGGTGGCGGCCTGAGCCGCGAGCAGGGCGAGATTCTCGCCGAGGAAATGAAACGCATCAATGCCCGCACCCCAGTCAGCAACTTCGGTTTCTGGATGCTTGGCCCGGCGTTGCTCAAGTTCGGCAGCGAAGAACTGAAACGCGAGCACCTGCCGCCGATCTGCCGTGGTGAAATCCGCTGGTGCCAGGGCTACTCCGAGCCCAATGCCGGCTCCGACCTGGCCAGCCTGCAAACCCGCGCCGAAGACAAGGGCGATCATTTCCTGGTCAACGGCCAGAAAATCTGGACCTCCTACGCGGACAAGGCGGACTGGATCTTCTGCCTGACCCGCACCGACCCCAAGGCCACCAAGCACAACGGCATTTCCTTCCTGCTGTTCGACATGGAAACCGCCGGCGTCAGCACCCGGCCGATCGAGCTGATTTCCGGCGAATCGCCGTTCTGCGAAACTTTCTTCGACAACGTCAAGGTGCCGAAACACCAGGTGGTCGGCCAGCTCAACCGTGGCTGGGACGTGGCCAAGTACCTGCTCACCCACGAACGCAACAACATCGGCGGCGAGCCGCCGGGCTTCCTGAAAGGCAAGGCGCTGGGCCAACTGGCCTGCGAACAGTTGGGCACCGACAACGGCAAGCTGGCGGACGCCGCCCTGCGCGCCGACATCGCCAACCTGGAAATCGACACGCTGGCTTTCCGGGCACTGCTGGAAAAAATCCGCGCCGAGGCGGAAGCCGGTCAGGGTGTGGGCGCGCAGTCCGCACTGCTCAAATACAACGGGACCGAGCTGAACAAGCGCCGTTATGAATTGCTGATGGACGCCATGGGCGCCACCGGCCTGGAATGGGAAAGCGAACGCACCCAGGGTGGTCTGTTCGCACGCGAATGGCTGCGCTCCAAAGGCAATTCCATCGAAGGCGGCACTTCGGAAGTGATGCTGGGGATTGTTTCCAAGCGGGTACTCGGTTTGCCAGACGCCTAGGAGAAAAAGCAATGAGATTGAACGACGAACAACAGATGCTTCAGGACTCCGTGGCGCGGCTGCTGGCCGACAAGGGTCCGGTGTCCCGCCTGCGCCAGTTGCGTGACGAACACGACCAGCAAGGCTATGACCAACCGCTGTGGAACGCCATGGTGGAAGCCGGGCTGACCGGTATGCTGGTGCCCGAGGAACAGGGCGGCATCGCTTTCGGGCTGGTGGGCGCCGGCATCGTTGCCCGCGAAATCGGCCGCAACCTTTCCGTCACCCCGTTCCTTTCCACCGCCGTGCTGGGCGCCAGTGCGCTGGCCGCCGGCGGTACCGCCGAGCAGCAACAACAGTGGCTGCCGGGCATCGCCGAGGGCCGCGTGATCACCGCGCTGGCCGTGGATGAAGGCGCCAAACACCGCCCCGAGAACCTGCAAGCAACGGTCAGCGGCGGCAAACTCAGCGGCGAGAAAGTGCTGGTACTGGACGGCCACGTGGCCGATCTGCTGCTGGTGGCGGCCGGGGCCGGCGATCAGGCGGCGCTGTACCTGGTGGACCCGAAAGCGGATGGCGTCCGCATCGAACGCACGATCCTGGCGGACAGCCGCAACGCGGCGCGCATCAGCTTCAACAACGCCCCGGCCCAGGCCATGGCCGATGGCCACAAGGCCCTGCAAGCGGCGCTGCGCGCCGGCCGTGCCGTGCTGGCCGCGGAACTGGCCGGGCTGTCGCGGGAAGCGTTCGAGCGTACCCTGGGCTATCTCAAGGAACGCAAGCAGTTCGATCGGCTGATCGGTACGTTCCAGGCATTGCAGCACCGCGCTGCTCAGCTGCATGGCGAAGTCGCCATGAGCGATGCCCTGGCCATGCAGGCGCTGGACGCCTGTGACCGCAATGCCGATGATGCGGAAGCGCAGGTTTTCGCCGCCAAAGCCAAGGCGGCGCGGATCGCGCTGAAAGCCGGCCAGGAAGGCGTGCAAATGCATGGTGGCATCGGCATGACCGACGAGTTTGAAATCGGTTTCTTCCTGAAACGTGCGCGGTCCGGCGGCGAGACGCTTGGCGACGCCAACTACTGCACGGATCGCTTCGCCGCGCTGAGCGGTTATTGAGAAGCCTTCGCGCACCGGGGTAGCAGTGGATGGTGGATGCGCTGTGCTTATCCACCCTACGAGTCGGGTCGGTGTGTGGTGGATGCGCTGTGCTTATCCACCCTACGCGTCGGGTCGGTGTGTGGTGGATGCGCTGCGCTTATCCACCCTACGGGTCGGGTCGGTGCGTGGTGGATGCGCTACGCTTATCCACCCTACGGGGCGCGCGAAAGTAAGGTTTTGTAGGGTGGATAAGCGTAGCGCATCCACCAAAAACAGGAGAGCACGATCATGTCCAAAAACACACTGAGCGCTGACCAATTGCGCGCCAAAGTCGGTGAAAACCTGGGTACCTCCCGCTGGTTTCCGGTCACTCAGGATCGCATCAACCAGTTCGCCGAACTCACCGAAGATCCGCAGTGGATTCATATCGACGTGGAGCGCGCCGCCAAGGAGACCCCTTTCGGCGGCACCATCGCTCACGGATTCCTCAGCCTGTCGCTGCTGTCGGCCATGGCCATCGACGTACTGCCGAGCGTGGCAGGCACCGTCATGGGCATCAACTACGGCTTCGACAAGGTGCGCTTCCTCCACCCGGTACGCGCCGGCTCGCAGGTGCGCGGCCACTTCAAGCTGGCCCGCATGGAGCCACGTGGCGATAATCAGCTGCTGATCTGCTACGCGGTGTCGGTGGAAATCGACGGCGTTGAGAAGCCGGCCATCTCTTGCGAATGGCTGAGCCTGGTGGTGTTGGGGGAGAAATCATGAGTATTGATTTCAAGGGCCGGGTGGCGATCGTCACCGGATCAGGCAATGGCCTGGGCAAGTCCCACGCCATGCAATTGGCACGGCTCGGGGCCAAAGTGGTGGTCAACGACTTCGGGGGCGCCCGCGATGGCAGCGGCGGCTCCAGCGAAGCAGCGGAAAAAGTGGTGGCGGAAATCATCGCCGCCGGTGGCGAAGCCATCGCCAACGGCGCTGATGTATCCAATCGCCAGCAGGTCGCCGAGATGGTCCAGGCGGCCATGGACAAGTGGGGCCGTGTGGACATTCTGGTCAACAACGCCGGCATTTTGCGCGACAAGAGTTTCGTCAAGATGAGCGATGACGACTGGGACAAGGTGATCGCCGTACACTTGACCGGTTCCGCCAATTGCAGCCATGCGGTATGGCCGATCATGCGCGAGCAGGGTTACGGCCGCATCATCATGACCACCTCCACTTCCGGTCTCTACGGCAATTTCGGCCAGGCCAACTACGGCGCCGCGAAGATGGCGGTGGTCGGCCTGATGAACACGCTGCACATCGAAGGCGAGAAGTACGATATCCGGGTAAACTGTGTAGCGCCGACCGCGGCCACGCGCATGACCGAAGACCTGATGCCCAAGGAAGTGCTGGCGTTGCTGGAGCCGAAGGAAATCACTCCCGCGGTGCTGTTCATGGCCAGCGAGCAGGCGCCGTCGCGGCGCATCATCCTGGCCGGCGCCGGTTATTACGCCATGGCGCGTCTCATGGAAAGCGAAGGCTTCTATGTGGGCGAAGGCGAACGCACCGCGGATACACTGGCTGCCCGTTTCGAGGAACTGGCCGACATGAGCAACGCCCGCGAAATGCTCACCGGCAGCGATCATGTCAGCAAGATTCTCGGCAAGGCGGCACAGGCGAAAGGGATTCAGGTTTGAGGGTTTGCGGATCGGATACATGCAAACGCCCTGAACCAATACGAATACATACCAGAATCGGGTTGAGCGTCGGGCGTCCGGCGTCGGACGTGCGGCCCAACCAGTAAACCAACCAACGAGGCCCATCATGAGAGAAGCCGTCATTGTTTCCACCGCTCGCACCCCGATCGGCAAAGCCTACCGGGGCGCTTTCAACGACACTCAGGCCCAGGCCCTGGGCGCACATGCCATCAAGCACGCCGTGGAACGTGCCAAAATCGACCCGGAAACCATCCAGGACGTGATCATGGGCGCCGCCATGCAGCAAGGCAGCACCGGTGGCAACGTGGCTCGCCAAGCGGCGATTCGTGCCGGTCTGCCGACCTCCATCGCCGGCATGACCATCGACCGTCAATGCTCCTCCGGTCTGATGGCGATCGCCACCGCCGCCAAGGAAATCATCATCGACAACATGGATGTCGCCGTGGGCGGCGGCCTGGAATCCATTTCCCTGGTACAGAACGACAAGCAAAACCGTTTCCGCGCTGCTGATCCGTGGCTGAAAGAACACCGCCCGGACATCTACATGAGCATGCTGGAAACCGCCGAGGTGGTGGCCGACCGCTACAACATCAGCCGTGACGCTCAGGACGAGTACTCCTACCAGTCGCAGATGCGCACCGCCAAGGCCCAGGCCGAAGGCAAGTTCGATGACGAGATCGTGCCGATGACCACGATCATGAAAGTCATGAACAAGGAAACCAAGGAAGTTTCCGATCAGGAAATCACGCTGAGCAAAGACGAAGGCAACCGCCCGAGCACCACGCTGGAAGGTCTGCAAAGCCTGCAACCGGTGTTCAAGGACGGCCAGAAAATCAAGGAAGGCAAATTCATCACCGCCGGCAACGCTTCACAGCTGTCCGATGGCGCCAGCGCCTCGGTACTGATGGAAGCCAAGGAAGCCGAACGCCTCGGCCTGACCCCGCTGGGCGCCTACCGCGGCATGGCCGTGGCCGGCTGTGATCCGGACGAAATGGGTATCGGCCCGGTATTCGCCATTCCCAAGCTGCTCAAGCGTTTCGGCCTGACCATCAACGACATCGGTCTGTGGGAACTGAACGAAGCGTTCGCCAGCCAGTGCCTGTACTGCCGTGACAAGCTGGGCATCGACCCGGAGCTGTACAACGTCAACGGTGGCTCCATCTCCATCGGCCACCCTTACGGCATGACCGGCGCCCGCTGCACCGGCCACGCACTGATCGAAGGCAAACGTCGCGGCGCCAAGTACGTGGTTGTCACCATGTGCATCGGCGGCGGTCAGGGCGCTGCTGGTCTGTTCGAGGTCTTCTGAGCCTGAGCCGTCGGCGAAGGGATCAGCTCCCTCGCCATATCGGTTATCGAGCCGGGGCGCATCATGCGCCCCGGCTTTTTTATGGACCGCCGCCGCTGACGCGACGTCACAGATCGCCTCCGGCGATTTGGGGTGGCGGTCAGGACCGCTTGGGGCGCTGCATCTTGCAGGTGGTGGGTAGAGCCACCTGTTCCGCACTGAATTTGGCCAGCTCATGGAAGCTGAGGCCATCGGTACCTTCCAGACCAATCTTCATGTGGTCTTTCAGTACGGAGATGAACGTCGGCGCGAGGATCTGGTGATCCGCGGCGCGCATTTCCACCGGACCAGTGAGGGAATCATATTTCAGCCCCTCCAATGCAAAGGCCACCTTGGTGGGATCGATGCTGCCGGCTTTTTCCGCCGCCAGTTTCAACATGTCCAGCATGTCGGTGGTACGCAGGTTGCCGTAATCCCAGCCGGATTCCTTGTGGAAAGCCTGTTCGCGCTGGGCCAGTACCGGATCGGTATAGTCGCCAGGCACCTCGTTGATCAGATAAAGCCGGTCAACCCCTTTCTCGCCAAGCTGTTTGACGGTACCCGGCGTATTGCCGTAATAGGTCAGGAACGGAATGTTCAGGCCGTAATCGGCCGCCGCCTTGACCAGCAAGGTGATGTCCTGGCCGTAGTTGCCGGTAATCACCGCATCCGCGCCGGAAGCCTTGATCTGCGATACGTAAGGAGTGAAATCCTTCACTTTGCCCAGCGGATGGAAGGCATTGCCGACAATCTTGATGTCCGGGCGCTTCCTGGCCAGCAATTCACGGGCGCTCTTGGCCACATCGTGGCCAAAACTGTAATCCTGGTTGATCAGAAACACCTTGTGGATGTTCTTGTTCTGCGCGACCCAGTCGGTAAGAGTGTTGATCTTCATCGCCTCGTTGGAATCAAACCGGAAGTGCCAGAACGAGCAACGCTCATTGGTGAATGACGTATTGACCGCCGCCCAGTTGAGATACAGCACGCGATCATCGGGATTGCGCTGGTTATGTTTATTGACCCCGTTCAGCAGCGCCGAGCCCACGGAAGAGCTGACACCCTGGGTAACGTAGTGGATGCCGTCATCGATGGCCTTTTGCAGTTGCACCAGGGTCTCCTGGGGGCTGAGCTTGTTGTCCAGGCCGACGATCTCGATCTTGTGCCCGTTGATGCCGCCTTGCTTGTTGATGCGAGCGGCGTCGAACTTCAGCGTTTCAAAGGTCGGCAGTGCGGCAATCGCCATCGGGCCACTCAAGGGGTCTATCATGCCGATGCGAATCGGCGCCTTGTCAGCTTCCGCCGCACCAGCCACCCCGGCCCACGCTACGAGTGCCGCGGCAGCAAGGGAAGTGAGAAGGGATTTGATCATGTTGCTCTCCATCCAATAATCAGGCACGAGGCCTGCAAAAAAAGCCCGCGAGGAGATGGCCCCCGGCCATTTCTTCGCGGGCTCCGACTGGGGTTATCCTCGTGGACGGCGCATGTGACACGTCGTCGGCATGGTCACGGCTTCGGCGGGGAATTTGCTAAGCACATGGAAGTTGTAGCTGGTCCCTTCGGCCCCGTGTTTCATGTCGTCCTGCAATACGGAAATGAACATCGGCAACTGAATCTGGTGATCTTTCGCGCGCATCACCGTCGCCCCGGTGGGGGAGTCGTACTTCAGCCCTTCAAGCGCAAAAGCTACCTTGGTCGGGTCCACACTGTCGGCTTTTTCCGCTGCCAGTTTCAGCATGTCGAGCATGTCGGCAACGCGCAGGAACAGGTAGTCCCAGTTCTTCTCCTTGTACATTTTCTCTTCGCGGCTGGCCATTTCCGGGTCGGTGAAATCACCGTTGAACTCGGAAACCACATAGATGCGGCCCACCCCCTTCTCGCCCACCTGGCTGATGGTGCCGGGGTTGTTGCCGTAGTAGCTGAGAATCGGGATGTCCAGGCCATAATCCGCCGCTGCCTTGACCAGCAGCACGATATCCTGGCCCCAGTTGCCAGTCAGGATGGCATCGGCGCCGGACGCCTTGATCTGGGAAACGTAGGGGGTGAAGTCTTTCACCTTGCCCAGCGGATGGAAGATATTGCCAGCGATCTTGATGTCCGGGCGCTTCTCTTTGAGCATCTTGCGGGCGGACTCGGAGACCGAGTGACCGAAGCTGTAATCCTGGTTGATGAGGAAAATCTTGTGGATGTTTTTCTGCTCGGCGATCCAGTCGGTCAGCACCTTCATTTTCATGTCGGCGTTGGCGTCGAACCGGAAATGCCAGAACGAGCAGTGCTCATTGGTGAACGACGGCTCCACCGCGCCGTAGTTGAGGTACAGCACAGGGGCGTCGGGGTTGCGCCGGTTGTGCTTGTTGACCGCGTTGAGCAGGGCCGCCCCCACGGAGGAGCCGGTGCCTTGCGCCACATACTGGATGCCATCATCGATGGCTTTTTGCAGCTGTACCAGGCTTTCCTGCGGGTTGACCTTGTTGTCCAGCGGCACCAGTTCGATCTGATGTCCGTTGATGCCTCCGGCCGCATTGATGCGGGCGGCGTCGAACTGAACCTGTGCCAGATAGGGCTGGCCGGCGATGGCCATAGGCCCGGTGAAGGGATCGATTACGGCGATGCGCAAGGGTGCCTTGTCGGCGGCACTGGCCATACCGGCCAGCAACAGGCACAGCATTGCCGCTGCGGAAACAAAAAGTGATCTTTTCATGCTCGTTCTCCCAGTGTCGTTTTTCTGTAAAACAGGTGCGACTGGCAAGGAGGAGCTTGCGAGGTTTAAAAAAAGCCCGCCGAAGCGGGCCAGCCCATTGACGATGGAACCTTGAAAATTAAACCTCCAGCCACTCTTTGCGAACCGATTCGTTCTGGCGCAGTTCGTCCGGAGTACCTTCAAAGACGATCTGCCCGTGCCCCATTACCAGCACCCGGTGGGAAATATCCATGGCGATGGACAGTTTCTGCTCCACCAGCAGAATCGACACGCCAGTCTCGGCGATCTTCGCGATCAACTCGCCAATCTGCTTGACGATCAACGGCGCCAGACCTTCCGTCGGCTCGTCGATCATGATCAGTTCCGGGTCACCCATCAGCGTCCGGCACATGGCCAGCATCTGTTTTTCGCCACCGGACAGCACACCGGCGGGTGAATCCGCCCGCTGTTGCAGGTTCGGGAACATGTCCAGCATTTCCTGTACGGTGTGATTGGTCGGCTTGCGCGGGTTCTTGATGCCCATCTCCAGGTTCTGGCGCACTGTCAGTGTCGGGAAGATATCCCGGTCTTCCGGTACGTACCCCAGGCCCAGTCGTGCAACGCGGTGGGTCGGCAAACCGGCGATTTCATTTCCACGAAAACGCACCGAACCCACCGGGGGTACTTCACCCATGATGGCCTTGACGGTGGTGGATCGCCCCACCCCGTTACGACCCAGCAATGACACCACTTCCCCTTCCTTGATGGAGAAGTTGACACCGTGCAGGATGTGGCTCTTGCCGTAGTAGGCATGTAGATCATTGACGTCCAGCATCGCGCCCATTACGCAGCCTCCTCGCCCAGATACGCTTCTTTCACACGCGGGTCGGAACGGATGTCCTCCGGCTTGCCAGTGGCGATGATTTCACCGTACACCAGCACCGAAATACGATCCGCCAACTCGAAAACCACACCCATGTCGTGCTCGACGATCATCAGCGTGCGCCCCTGGGCGACGTGACGAATCAGCTCGATGGCCTGGCTGGTTTCCGTGTTGCTCATGCCGGCGGTGGGCTCGTCCAGCAGTACCACATCCGCACCGCAGGCGATGGTCAGACCGATCTCCAGCGCACGCTGGTTGGCGTAGGGCAGAGAGCCGGCCGGCGCGTCACGCAGTGCCTGCAGACCGATCAGGTCCAGCACTTCCTCGGCACGCTGGTTGGCCGCCTTGACACTGTTGGCGGAACGCCAGAACAGATAGCCCGCCTTGTCGTTCTTGAAGCAGGCGCAGCGAATGTTCTCGAATACCGACATGTTGCCGAACACGTTGCTCACCTGAAACGAACGGGTCAGCCCGCGCTCCTGGATCTTCTCCGGCGCCATGCCGGTGATCGGGCTGTCGTTCAGACGAATCTCGCCGCTGCTCGGCGGGAAAGCACCGGACAGCAGGTTGAAGAAGGTGGATTTACCCGCCCCGTTGGGCCCGATCACCGCGTGAATTTCACCCTGTTCGATTTCCAGGTTCACGCCTCGAATGATCTCGGCGGGGCCAAAACTTTTTTTCAGATCACGAATCGACAGTGCCGCGCTCATTCTTCGGCCTCCCGCTTTTTGCTTACACGGTGAACGGCATAACCGGCACCGAACAACACAACCATGACGATCCAGCCCCACGGGGAATAAGGATCAAAATTGACGCCCAGGATCTGTGCCAGATCATCCTGGCCATGACGCACCTGGTAGATCAGTTCCACCAGCGCGACGACACCGGCGGAAACCAGCACCACGGACAGGAATCCAACCAGCCAGCCCGGCAGCTTCTTGCCCAGTTGGCCGGTGCGCCAGGCCTGACGAATCTGCTCGATACCGCCGCCCAGACCCTGCGGGGCGAACAGTACGATGGCCAGGAAGATCACGCCCACATACAACACCGAGGCCTGCGTGTAATCACTGAGCATGGAGTTCATCAGGGTAACCACGATGGCACCGATGATCGGGCCATAGAACACGCCCAGGCCGCCCACGGCCGCCATCAGCAGTACCATGCCGGAAGGAATCAGACCCAGGGACTCCGGTGTCATGATCTCGAAATTCACCGCCGCCATGGCGCCGGCCAGCCCACCGAACGCACCGGAGGCGATGAACACCAGGAAGCGGATGTTACGCGGCGGATATCCGATGAACTGCACACGCTCGGAGTTGTCGCGCACGGCATTGGACATGCGCCCCAGCGGCGTGCGCGTGAAGGCCCACATGGCCAGCGTCGCCACGAATACCCAGAACAGCATGAACCAGTAGACATCCGCCGGTTGCGCCAGCTCCAGACCGAACCAGCTCGGCCCGACCATGCGGTTGCTGAACACGCCGGCCTCGCCGCCGAAAACGGACGGGAACATCTGTGAGCCGGCGGCGATCATCTCGCCCAGACCCAGGGTGATCATGGCGAACGCCACACCACCATGGCGACAGAACGGCCAGCCGATGATGAAACCGGTCACGGCGCCGGCCAGCATGCCCACCAGTGGCAACGCCACCACCGGGAAGTGTGCCCAGAAACCGGTACCGGCCATGGACGCATCGCCAATGAAGTTCATTACATGAATGGCCGCGTAGCCACCGAAACCGAAAAACACGGCGTGGCCAAAGGACAGCATGCCGCCCTGACCAAGCAACATGTTGTACGACAGCACGAAAACAATGTTGATGGCGATGACGTTGATGATGGTGAACACGGTGCTGTTGTCGGTCAGCGCCGGAATGGCCAGCAGTACCACCAGGCTGATGATCCAGGGGGCCAGGCTCCGCCAGTTGAAGCGGCGTTGAGGTTGTTGAGTTGCCACGGCAGTCACATCGTTCATAGGTCAAGTTCTCCCATCAAACCTCTGGGCCGGAAAATCAGGATCAGCACCATCAGGATGAAGGGCGTCATGGGCGCAAGGTTGGCCAGCGTGATCCGTCCGATCTCGCCGTACGGATCAATAGCGATGCCAATCGCGTTGAGCATCTCGCCAAAGGATACATTCAGGGCGACAAAGAAAGTTTGCAGCAAACCAATCAACAGTGAGGCGTAGAAAGCACCGAGCAACGAGCCCATGCCACCAACCACCACCACCACGAACACGATCGGGCCAAGGGTCTGCGCCATGCCCGGCTCGGTGGTCAGCAGCGGGCCGCCGATCACACCGGCGAGGCCGGCCAGCGCACAGCCGAAGCCGAACACCCACATGAACAGGCGGGGCACGTTGTGGCCCAGATGGCCGACCATCTGACCGTGGGTCAGCGCGGCACGCACCATCATGCCCACCCGGGTCTTTTTCAGCAGCAGCCACAGGGAGATGAACATCAGGATGGCGATCACCATGGCCACGCCACGGAACATGGAATAGTCCACGCCAAACAGGCTGAACAGCGGTTGTTGCAGATAATCCGGTGCGGTATAGGACACCGGCACGGTGCCCCAGATCAGGCGCACCACTTCATCGATCATGTAGGCCAGACCGAAAGTGAACAGCAACTCGGCCACATGGCCGTTGACGTGCACTTTCCGCAGGCCGAAACGTTCCACCAGGGCGCCGACGAAGGCGACCAGGATTGGCGCCAGGATCAGCGCCGGCCAGAAGCCGGTATGCAGCCCCAGCGTGTATGCAAAATAGGCTCCCAGCATGTAGAAGCTGGCATGGGCAAAGTTAAGCACACCCATCATCGAGAAGATGAGGGTCAAACCACTGGACAGCATGAACAGCAACAAGCCGTACAAAATACCGTTCAACGTGGAAAAGATGATGATTTCGGACATTAAAAAGCTCCTGAGGGTAGCGCGGTCAGCGCTACCCCCCTCTTACTGAAGCGTCTCGTTGAATGGAGACATGGGTTATTGCTTGGGACGGCGCATCTTGCAGGTGCTCGGCATGGCCATCTGCTCAGCGGACAACTTGTGCAGGCCGTGGAAGCCGAAGGTAGTACCTTCCAGACCATACTTGACGTTGTTCTTGAGCACGGAGATGTAGTACGGCAGCAGAATCTGGTGATCCTGAGCGCGCATTTCCACCGGACCGGTCAGGGAATCATACTTCAACCCTTCCAGTGCGAACGCCACTTTGGTCGGGTCGATGCTGTTGGCTTTTTCTGCCGCCTGCTTCCACATTTCCATCATGTCGGTGATGCGCAGGTAACCGAAGTCCCAGCCTTTCTCCTTGTACATGTCGGTCTCGCGCTGACCCAGCTCCGGAGTGGAGTAGTCGCCAGACAGCTCGGCCACCAGGTACAGACGGTCAACCCCTTTCTCGCCCAGTTGGGTTACCGTACCCGGGCTGTTGCCGTAGTAGCTGAGGATCGGAATGTTCAGACCGTAGTCAGCCGCGGCCTTGACCAGCAGGGTGATGTCCTGACCCCAGTTGCCGGTGATCACGGCGTCCGCACCGGAAGCCTTGATCTTGGTGATGTAAGGCGTGAAGTCTTTCACCTTGGCCAGCGGGTGGAACACGTTACCCACGATCTCGATGTCCGGACGCTTCTGCTTCAGCATTTTCTGTGCTGCTTCGGAAACGGCGTGGCCAAAGCTGTAGTCCTGGTCGATCAGGAAGATCTTGTGGATATTCTTGTTTTTGGCGATCCAGTCGGTCATGGCGTTCATTTTCATGTCGGAGTTGGCATCAAAACGGAAATGCCAGAATGAACAACGCTCATTGGTGAACGCAGGATCGACGGCCGCATAGTTGAAGTACAGCACGCGGTCGTTGGGGTTACGCTGGTTGTGCTTGTTGACCGCGGCCAACAGCGCGGAACCCACGGAGGAACCATTGCCCTGGGTGATGTAGTGAATGCCGTCATCGATGGCTTTCTGCAACTGCACCAGGCTTTCCTGCGGGTTGATCTTGTTGTCCAGACCGACCACTTCGATCATGTGGCCGTTGATGCCGCCCTCTTTGTTGAGGCGTGCGGCGTCAAACTGCAGTTGGGCCAGCGCAGGCTGCCCCACCGCCGCCATCGGGCCGCTCAGAGGGTCGATCAAGGCAATACGTATCGGGGCTTTATCCGCTGCGACGGCGGTGCCGGCCAGTACCATCAGCATTGTCGCGGCAAATGAAACGAAAAGGGATTTCAGCATGCTGCTCTCCAGATTGTTGTTGTGCAGCCGATCCATGATCGGCCTAAGACCCACCCCACCCGTCGCCATGGGCAACAGGTTACGATCAGGCCTCTGTCTTTGCTTTGCTTTTGCTTTTCCGACCTAAGTGAAGCATTCAGGTATCAGGTTGCGCGCCGATCGGTCCCATCCGTCAAGCGTTCTCCCGCACGGCACGACGACCGCGCACTACCTACGCGGTAGTATGTGCGCAGGAAAATAATGATGTCTAGTTCCATTTTTCGATCACGCGTTTCAATTTTCGGCCATCACCTGGCGAGCCGCCTCAACCATCGTCAAAAGCCCCATGAATCAAGCGACCAGCCGGTCATGTGCGTCTGTTTCGGGTGCACAGGCTTTTTTTATCAACGGCGTTACCAGCCTTGAAAATGACCATTGTCACCATCCTTGAGCATAACGGAATAGTGCAACAAAAAATCGAAACGCGGAAAAAACACTCAACCAGGGAAAGCAACCTGCCGTAATCCGCACCTTGTCCGTTACCATAAGTAACAGTGGCACTGTAACTAATTTGAATCATCCACTATTGGCATGACAAATCATGCATCCCCGCGGCGACCCCGGCCTCCGAGCCTTGACCCCCGCCCATGGCGGCGGGTATCAATAGCAGACGGCGGGGCGCTTCTTCCCTGCCCTTACCCATGCATAACAAATTTGCCGTGTCACCCAGGCCCGCCTTTACAGCGATCTTGTTGGCCGCGATCTTGTGGCCACAACCTCGCTGACGTGGAAGGCGGCAACAGCCATTGCCCGGTGACCGGCTCGCTACGGAGAGTCATTCATGTTGAACGGGTTAATGATGAACGAGCCGTTGTCGTTGATCGACGCGCTCGAATTCGGGGCGGAAGTTCACCCCAAGGGGGAAATCGTTTCGGTGCGGCTGGAAGGCGACCTGCACCGCCAGAGCTACGGCGCCACGCTGAAACGGGTGGCACAACTGGCCCATGCACTCATTGAACTGGGCGTACAGCCCGGCGACCGCGTGGCCACCATGGCCTGGAACAGCCACCGCCATGTGGAGCTGTATTACGCCATCGCCGGCATCGGCGCGGTGTGTCACACCATCAATCCGCGGCTGCCGCCGGAGCAGATGCACTATATCGTCAACCATGCCGATGACAGCCTGATCTTTTTCGACACTACCTTCGCACCGATCATCGCCGCCTCACGCGGCCAGTTCCCCGCCCATACCCGTTACGTCGCCATGACCAGCCGGGAGTTCATGCCCTCCGGCGACGGACTGGACGATCTGCTCTGCTACGAAGAGCTGCTGGACGGCAAGCCGCAACAATACGACTGGCAGCGCTTCGACGAAAACACCGCCTGCGCGCTGTGTTACACCTCCGGCACCACCGGCGTTCCCAAAGGCGCGCTCTACTCGCACCGCTCCTGTCTGCTGGAAGCGATGATTGCCGTGGTCGGTTCAAACGGCGCTTTTCATGCCGGCGACCGCATGCTGCCGGTGGTCCCCATGTTTCACGTCAACGCCTGGGGGCTGCCCTACGCGGCACCGCTGACCGGCAGTTCCATGATCATGCCCGGCCCCAATCTGGACGGCGCCAGCCTGTTCAAGCTGATGGACGACGAAAAAGTCACCAGCGCCTGGGGTGTGCCCACGGTATGGATGGGGCTGCTCGCCGAGATGAAGAAACAGGGCCGCAAACCCGGCAATTTGCAAATGGCGATGACCGGAGGTTCCGCGCCGCCACGTAGCATGCTGCTGGCCTTCGAGCGTGATTACGGCATCACCGCTCAGCAAGGCTGGGGCATGACCGAAACCAACCCGATCGGCAGCCTCGGCATACTGGTGGAAGGAGAGGAAGATCTGCCTCTGGAACAGCGCATCGACATCAAGAGCAGCGGCAGCCGGCGCGTGTTCGGGGTACGCATGAAGCTGGTGGGCGACGACGGCAACGAACTGCCCCACGACGGCAAAGCGGTGGGCGAGCTGTACGTGCGCGGCCCCACGGTAATCAAAGCCTACTTCAACAACGAAGAAGCCACTGCCAAGGCCTTCGACAAGGACGGCTGGTTCGCCACCGGCGACATGGCCAGACTGAGCGCGGACGGCATGCTGACCATCGTCGACCGGGCCAAGGATCTGATCAAATCCGGCGGCGAATGGATCAGTTCCATCGACCTGGAAAACCTGGCCGCCGCCCACCCCGGCGTGGCCGAGTGCGCCGTGATCGCCGTACCGCACCCCAAATGGGACGAGCGGCCGCTGCTGATCGTGGTGCCGCAACCAGGCCAGAAGCCCGACAAGGAGGCCCTGCTGGCGCACCTGGCCAGTCAGTTCGCCAAGTGGCAACTGCCCGACGACGTGATCTATGTGGATGAACTGCCGCACACCGCCACCGGCAAGGTTTCCAAGCGCCACTTGCGGGATCGTTACGGTGACCACTTGAGCGGTAACCACTTGAGCGGTGACCACTTGAATGGCTCACCTTCCTGAGCTCAAAGTCACTGGATCCCGTGTCTTCGCTACGCTACGCACGGGATGACGGGGACCCAGCCACCCCGGAAGTGCGACAGCACTATCCCGGGCCCACGGGATGACGGGGACCCGGTCACCCCGGAAGTGCGACAGCACTATCCGGGGCCCAGCGGCTTTCGCGTCCGAATCAAGCAAAACAACCTTGCATGGCAAAGGAGAACACCCACCAATGAGTTTCAACACACCACTGGCACTCTGCGGCCCCCTGCGCGAGCCACGCCAGATGCTGGCCGAACAGGAATACGACAGCCACAGCTCCATCCACGATGACAGCATGGCCGAAAAGCTCGGATTCCGTGCCGGCCCCATCGAAGGACCAACGCATTTCAGCCAGTTCACACCACTGCTGGCACACATCTGGGGCAACGACTGGTTCGAGCGCGGTTGCTTCTCCGCCCACTTCCAGAACATGGTGGTGGAAGGCGAAGCGGTACGCGCCTTCGTCGAGCTGCCGCCACCCAACACTCCCGCTGTTGCAACAAGGCGACTGCGCGCCTGGGCGGAAAAAGCCGACGGCACGCCGGTACTGGAAGCCAGCGCCAGCCTCGGCCCGGATCACGGCCAAACGTTGCTGGAGGAACGCATGGCCAAACTCCGCCCCGCGGAGAAGCTGGTCATCCTTGCCGATCTGCACGTCGGCATGAGCGGCGCCAGGGACGAACGGGTGAGAATGGACGCTGATCAGCACATGGGGCTGCTCTACCCGTTCTCGCTGAAGCAGAAACTGGAGCGCATCACCGAGAATTCACCCTGGTACGCCGACGCGGCGTCCTCGCCCTGGGGGCGGCCGGTGATTCCGCTGGAAATGGTCAGCGTGCTGGCCGAATACACCAGCCGCGAAGCCGGGTTTCCGGTCAAGCAGCCGTCGGTGGGCCTGTTCGCGGACCAGGAAATCCGCATGATCGACGGCCCGCTGTTCGTCGGTGAAGACTATCTGTTGCGGCGCGAAGTGGTGGCCCTGTCAGAGAGCAAACGCACCGAGTCCAACTGGGTGCGGACGCGCATCTTCGATGCCAGCGGCCAGCATCTCAAAGCCGAAATGCTGCTCAACCACGCCGTTCTGAAGCACTCCTACCCGAACTACGAAGAAGAGCTCGAAGCCTGACGCTTCGCCTTCCCTCACGCCGCCGCCATGGCGGCACGACCGCCGGGCCGGCCGTCTCACGCCCGGCGGTCATTGTAGGCGATCACCTTGCGGATTTCCGACTTGGCGCCCGGGCTCAGTTTGCCGCACCCCCGATAGCGCAGATAGAAGCGGAGCCGCTGGGTGCGGCTAAGATAAATCCGTGCCTCCTCATCGAGGTACGCCAGATCCTTGATCCGCCGATAGGCCAGGAATGGCCCCACCCAGAAACGTCCCGCCGGACAATCGAAGAAATGAACCCGTGGGCGAGTACCCCCGGTGATCAGCAGATTGCGCCAGCGGATGTCGCCATGGCAAAACCGGCGCGCATGCAAAACGGACAGTCCATCGGCAATCTGCCGGCTCACCTGTCGCCGCCAGTGCGGATCAGCCAGCCGACCGTCGGCGCTGCGCGCAATCGCCAGCAGATCGCGGCTGTCGGGCAGTTCCTGGGTAACCAGCGCGCCACGCACAAAGCGGCCATAACGCCGCTCGCCGCCAAACGCCTCCAGCTCCAGGGTGGGCAGCCGCAGCCGCCGGAAATAGACGAGGTTGTCCCATTCACGCTTCACCCTGGGTACACCAAACCAGCTCCGCAGCCCTCTTCCGCCACGGTAATAACGTTTGATGTAGTAGCCCAGATCGTTGATGCGCTTGTAGAGCACCTGGCTCAGCGAATCACGGGTGACGATCCTGCCTTCCAGCGTGAACACCCGCTCCAGAGTGGAGAATTCCGCCCGCCGGCCCAGCGTCGCCCAAACGTTGTCGCCCCCCGGAGCAGCGGGATCAACCCAGCCAACGGCGTCCCCCTCGTACACCAGACCCAGCCCGTCGCCCTGTACCCATCCGGCCACGGGATCACTGGAAACATCACCTCCCCGTGGCGGTCCCGAGCCCGGCCACACCAGCCCCAGTTGCCGCGCGAACCAGCCCGCCACCCGTGCGGCAACCGGCGTACACAATATCCACGGCAAAACCACCAGCACCAGCGACAGCGAATCCATGTAGACATCGCTGAACCAGTACGCCCCGGCAATGATGCGCGGACTGCTGGCCATCACCACGAACACCAGTGAACACAAACCCACCCGGCGTTCGGCGAAGCGCCACATGAACGCGGCGAAAATCATCAGCAACAGCCCTGGACTGCCTACCGAACCGGGCAAACCATGCCCGGCCGGTATCGGCACCGAGACCACATCGGCAAGACGGCTGGCCAGCTCGTGCACCTGTATAGGCCGCTCATCCGTGCGTATGCCGTAATGCGCGAACAGCACCATCGCCGAGGCGGTCAACAGCAACACCACCGCCAAGCCAAACCAGCGACGACCCGCATTGGGGCGCGGATCGCAACGCATGGCCCACCAGAACAACCCAACCATGATCAGCAATGCGATGGCATCGAATACGTCGCTGTCGAGGATGGCCAACAGATGAATGAAGAATTGGTGTTCGTCACTGATGTACTGATTGAAAAACCAGAAGATCTGCTCATCGATGGTGGTCCAGGACAACAGCCACGGCCAGAACCAGCTCAGCAGGATGGCCGCCCCGGTCAGATTCAACAGGAGCAGCGGCTTGATCCGCATGGATTGCCTCCAGAAGCGCACTTTATCCGGCGCCCATGATGGCCGATTGAAAAAGCGTTGCAAGTTGGGGGCGGTCACCCACCTCTGGCTTCACCCCGAAAGCGCAGCAGTCCCCAAGATCACCATCGCGTAGCGCTCAGAACCGTCACCCCGGAAGCGCGTTAGCGCTATCCGGGGGCCAGTGTCTCTGGAAAAGGCGAAGACTCTGGATCCCGTGTCTCCGCTTCGCTACGCACGGGATGACGGGGAATGGAGCGCACAGCACACGAGATGACAAGCAGTCGCCAAGTCTTGCGGAACCACTGGACCACTGCGCCTTCGGTCGAACCGGAGGGGTCTCATCATGACCGCCCTGACCACCAATGGCTTCACCCCGAAAGCGCAGCAGTCCCCAAGATCACCATCGCGTAGCGCTCAGAACCGTCACCCCGGAAGCGCGTTAGCGCTATCCGGGGGCCAGTGAACCTGCCCCCCGAGAACGGACGCCAAGAAGCAGCGCGTCAAGCAGCTTGC
>CAYMKZ010000042.1:0-19962 GCA_964391345.1 uncultured Alcanivorax sp. | reverse complement strand
AAGGGTATCGCCCGCAGCTTCAGGAGCCGCTCAAGGTCATCCACGATCTGTGTGAAATCGAGTTCCGCCATCACTTTCAACCCCTTGTCTGCACCTGTATTGCCATCGAACTTACCACTGAATGAGCCAGGACGACACGAAGGGACAAGCGGTCGGTCATTTTGCGGCTCGACTCTTTACATGATGACCATCATTATTGTATAAATGATATCTATCATGTAAAAGTAACCATAAAGAGGTGAAAACGACATGAAAGTGAGCCGCGAACAAGCCAGGGAAAACCGCCGCCGCATCGTCGAAACCGCCGCCCGCCTGTTCCGCGAGCACGGCCTCGACGGCATCGGCGTGGCCGAACTGATGAAGCAGGCCGGCCTCACCCATGGCGGCTTCTACGGCCATTTCCAGTCCAAGGATGAACTGATGGCGGAAGCCTGCGACGAGGCCATCGAGCAGACCAGCCAGTACTGGCAACGCCACTCGGAACTACCGCCAGAAGCGATGATCGACCGCTATCTGACCCCCCTCCACCGTGACCACCCCGGTGACGGCTGCGTGGTGGCGGCGCTGGCCAACGATGTCGCCCACCGTGAAGGCCAGGTACGACAAAGCTACACCCGCAGCGCCCGGCGGCTGATCGGCCTCATCGCCGAGCGGCTGCCCGGCGCCGAAGAGCGCCGCCAGCGCAAGGCCATGGCGGTGTGCGCCGGCATGGTCGGTGGCCTGATTCTCGCCCGCGCCGTGGACGACGATGCCCTGTCGCGGGAGATTCTCGAAGCGGTCGCCACTGAATTGTCCGAGACCGTCTCAACCCGTCACTGAATGGAACCAAACCGATGAGCAGCACTTCCTCCGCCCCGTCCACCCCATCCGCCCCGCAGCACCCGCAAATGAGCGGTCTGGAAACTCTCCAGCGCATGCTGCGAGGCGATTACAACGCACCGATAGGCGATACTCTCGATTTCATTCTGGTGGAAGTGGAGCCCGGCCGGGCGGTCTTTGAAGGCACGCCCAGCGCCAAGGTCTACAACCCGATCGGCACCGTCCATGGCGGTTATGCCGCCACGCTGCTGGATTCCGCCTGCGGCTGCGCGGTGCACGCCAGCCTCGGCCCCGGCCAGGGCTACTCCACCGCCGAACTGAAAGTGGCTTACCACAAAGCGATCACCGACCAGGTCGGCCCGCTGCGCGCGGAAGGCAAGGTAATCAGCCAGGGGCGCCGGCTGGCGTTCGCCGAAGCGCGGCTCACCGACGCCCAGGGCAAGCTCTACGCCAGCGCCACCTCCACCCTGGTGCTGTTGTGAGCCAACGCCGTAAAGGAGTTCATCATGAAAGCTGTCATCGCAAGCTATGCCCGCTCGCCGTTTCACTTTGCCAACAAAGGCGCTCTCGCCGCCCTCCGCCCGGATGATCTGGCCGCGCAGGTGGTCAAGGGGCTGCTCGCCCGTCTCGATCTGGACCCGGCGCTGATCGAGGACGTGATCCTCGGCTGCGCCTATCCGGAGGCCAGCCAGGGCTCCAATCTGGCGCGCATCGTCGGTTTGCTGGCCGGGCTGCCGCAGCACGTCGGCGGCATGACGGTGAACCGCTTCTGCGGTTCCTCGATGTCGGCGATCCACATTGCCGCCGCGCAGATCGAAGCCGGTATCGGCGAGGCATTCCTCTGTCTGGGCGTGGAATCCATGAGCATGGTGCCCCAGGGCGGCCTGAATCCTTCGCCCAACCCCTGGCTGAAGGCGCACAGTGATGCCTACATTTCCATGGGACAGACCGCCGAGAACGTGGCACAGCGTTACGGCATCCCGCGCGCGGAGCAGGAACAGATGGCGCTGGAGTCTCATCAAAAAGCCGCCGCCGCCCGTGAGCAAGGTCGCTTGCGCGATGAGATCATCCGCATCCAGACCGGCGCCAGTGACTGGGTTACCGAAGACGGCTGCATCCGCCCCGGCACCTCTCTGGAGGCGCTGGCGAAGCTGCCACCGGCGTTCCGCGAAGATGGCGTGGTCACCGCCGGTACCTCCTCGCCGCTGACCGATGGCGCCAGCGCCGTGCTGGTCACCAGTGACGCCTTCGCCGCCCAGCATGGCTTGCAGCCTCTGGCGCGGATTCGCGCCGTCGCCACGGCGGGTTGTGACCCGGCGGTAATGGGTCTGGGACCGATTCCGGCCACGCAAAAGGCACTGGCAAGAGCGAAGCTGAACGCGGACGACCTCGGCGTGGTGGAAATCAACGAAGCCTTCGCCTCCCAGGCGCTGGCCTGCATCGGGGAGCTGCACCTGAACCCGGCCACCGTCAACCTGGACGGCGGCGGCATGGCCATCGGCCACCCGCTGGGCGCCACCGGGGCGCGCATCACCGCCAAGGCGGCGGCGCTGCTGGTACGGGAAAAAACACGCTACGCACTCGCCACCCAGTGCATCGGCGGCGGCCAGGGCATCGCCACCGTTCTCGAAGCCCTGTAACGGAGCCCGATAGCGACACTTTCCACACCGACAAACCTTGGACCCGGCGCCGCGATCGTCCTATTCTGGACAGAAAACACCCACCCATCGCATCGCAAGGTGGTCGACATGAGGTCTTTGTCCCGGCCGGTCAGCGGGCAAAACAGCGATCAGAGGCCGTACACGGAACCGGCGCCGCGCTACGGCTATCGGGAATACGGCCCCGGCCCGGCCGCCGGGCTGGCGGTCGGCGAGCACGCCGTCGCCGTCGAGAAGGCCGTGGCGATCAGCTACAACGGCATCAATCACGCGGTGATGCTGGCCACTCCCGATCACCTTGAAGACTTCATTACCGGCTTCACGCTTACCAGCGGCCTGATCGACGACCCCCGCGCCATCTACGGTATCGACCTGGAAGTGGGCGAAGAGGCGGTGCGTGCCGAGGTGACCCTGAGCAGCCGCGCCCAGGCGGCGCTGCGGGCGCGGCGGCACAACCAGGCCGGCGCCGGCGGCTGCGGGCTGTGCGGCGTGGAGGCTCTGCAACAGGCGCTGCCGCGACTGCCTCGACGAACACCCGCCCGGCTGCCGCCCACCCTGCACCTGCAGGGCCTGCGCGAACGTTTCCAGGCCACCCAGACGCTGGCCCGGGCCAGCGGCGCCATGCACGCAGCGCTGTACGTGGACAGCCACGGCGAAACGCGGCTGTGCCGCGAGGACATCGGCCGCCACAATGCGCTGGACAAGCTGATCGGCGCCTGCCGGCGCAACGGCTACGATCCGGCGGACGGTTTTCTGGCGGTGACCAGCCGCTGCGGTCTGGAGCTGATCCAGAAGGCGGTATACGCCGGTGCCGGCACGCTGGTGAGCCTGTCGTCACCGTCATCATTGAGCGTGCGCCAGGCCCGTCGCTGCGGCCTCAATCTGATCCATCAGCCCCGCCATGGCGCGCCGCGCCTGTACAGCCCCGCGCCCCACGGGAATATCGGAGATTCGCCATGAGCAAACCCGATCACGCCACCTCGCTGCGTTTCACTCCCTACACCGGACCCGCCGCCGGCTGGGGCGCACTGCGCGCGGTCAC
The DNA here is from genome assembly GCA_964391345.1 of uncultured Alcanivorax sp. Lineage (GTDB taxonomy): Bacteria > Pseudomonadota > Gammaproteobacteria > Pseudomonadales > Alcanivoracaceae > Alloalcanivorax. The sequence continues at coordinate 16,443 of CAYMKZ010000042.1, read as the reverse complement.
CGATCACTGGTTCGAGAGCAAGCAGCCGCTGAAGAATTTCTACGCCATGCTCAAGACCAACCAGAACAGCGGTTTCGACTGCCCCGGCTGCGCCTGGGGCGATGACCCCGAAGCACGCATGATCCGCTTCTGCGAAAACGGCGCCAAGGCGGTCAACTGGGAGGCCACCAGCCGGCGGGTGGACGCGGCCTTCTTCGAGAAATACAGCGTCTCCGAGCTGCTGAAACAGGACGACTACTGGCTGGAATTCCAGGGCCGGCTGACCGAACCGATGATCTACGACCGGCAGTCCGATCACTACAAGCCGATCGATTGGGATGACGCCTTCGCGCTGGTGGCCCGCCATTTGAACAACCTGGACAGCCCCGATCAGGCGGCCTTCTATACCTCCGGTCGTGCCGGCAATGAAGTGGCCTTCCTCTATCAGTTGTTCGGCCGTGCGTTCGGTACCAACAATTTCCCGGACTGCTCGAACATGTGCCACGAGGCCAGTGGCGTTGCTCTCGGGCAAAGCATCGGCACCGGCAAGGGCACCGTCACCTACACGGATTTCGAAAAAGCGGATGCGCTGTTCCTGTTCGGCCAGAACCCCGGCACCAATCATCCACGCATGCTGGAAACCATCCGCAACGCCATCAAGCGCGGCGCTCAGGTGGCGGTATTCAACCCGCTGCGCGAGCGCGGCCTGGAACGCTTCCAGGCGCCGCAGAATCCGGTGGAGATGCTGACCCAAACTTCGTCACCGCTGAACACCGCCTATTTTCGCCCGGCCCTCGGCGGCGACATGGCCGCCGTGCGCGGCATGGTGAAATGGTTGTTGCAGTGGGACCGGGAAGCCACGGCCCATCACCAGAAACCCGTGTTCGACCATGATTTCATCACCCGCCACACGGAGGGCCTGGACGACTATCTGGCGCAGGTGGACGCCACGCCCTGGGAGCGGATCGAGGCGCAATCCGGTCTCAGCCGGGAATCCCTGGAACAGGCCGCCGCCATTCATCGTGACAGCGGCAAGGTGATCATCTGCTGGGCCATGGGCATCACCCAGCATCAGCATTCCGTCGCCACCATCCAGGAGATTGCCAACCTGCAACTGCTGCGCGGGCAATTCGGCGACGGCGCCGGGGTCTGCCCGGTACGCGGCCATTCCAATGTGCAGGGGGACCGCACCATGGGCATCGCCGACCGGCCGCCGGCGGCGCTGCTGGATGCGCTGGAAAAGCGTTTCGGCTTCGCGCCGCCCCGCGAACCCGGCTACAACGTGGTGACCACGCTGCTGGCCATGGTGGCCCACAAGATCAAGGTGTTCGTCGCGCTGGGCGGCAACTTCGCCCAAGCCACGCCGGACACCTCACGCACCCACGAGGCGCTGCGCCACTGCGACCTCACCGTGCAGATCAGCACCAAGCTCAATCGCAGCCATCTGGTGTGCGGCGACGAGGCGCTGATTCTGCCCTGTCTGGGACGTACCGACATCGACCATCAGGCCGGCGGGCCGCAGGGCGTGACGGTGGAGGATTCGTTCAGCATGGTGCACCTGTCCCACGGCCGTCTGGAGCCGCTGTCGCGGCAAATGCGCTCGGAACCGGCGATCATTGCCGGCATCGCCGAGGCCACGCTCGGCAAGACGCCGGTGGACTGGAGCGCGCTGGTGGAGGATTACGACCGCATCCGCGAGCTGATCCAGGACTGCATCCCCGGTTTCGACGATTTCAATCAGCGCCTCAGGCACCCCGGCGGCTTCTACCTCGGCAACGCCGCCCGCGAGCATCAGTGGCATACCCCCTCCGGCAAGGCCCGGCTGGTCAGCAACCCGCTGCCGGAAACGCTGGTGGACGCCGCCACGCTGGCTTCCGGGGCAAAGCCGGACCTGGTGTTACAGACATTGCGTTCGCACGACCAGTACAACACCACCATCTACGGTCTGCACGATCGTTACCGGGGCGTGCACGGCGGCCGCAAAGTAGTGTTCGTCAGCCGCACCGACATTCAGCGGCTGGGCCACCAGCCCGGCGACAAGGTGGATCTGGTGTCTTTGTGGCGCGACGGCGAAGAGCGCCGCATCAGTGATTTCACCCTGCTGGAATACGACATCCCCAGCGGCCAGGCGGCCGCCTATTACCCGGAAACCAATCCGCTGGTGCCGATGGACAGCTACGGCAAGGGCAGTTTCACCCCCACCTCGAAACTGATCGCCATCCGTCTGGAAAAAAGCACCTCGCCGCCACGCATCGCCTGAACCCGCTCCAGGCGGCAGCGAGGATCAGCGGGAGTGGACGACGATGACCTCGGGGTCGTCGGCGTGGTCGAGCAACAGGGCGCGCACCCGTGATTGCCAGGCCCGGCCGAATGTTTTCTGCTGTTCCTCCGTTGCCTGTCCGGCCAGGCAAAGCGGCATCAACTCACGTACTTCCGGCGCCATGGGCACCTTGCCGAGCTGCGCCGAAACGGCGACCTGGGCGCCGTTATCGAGGCGCGTGAAGCGCACATCGGCGTCCATTCCGGCGTCGAACGTCATCAGAGCATTGCGCCGAAAACGTCCGCCGATGCCCTTGAAACCACCGTCACCGGCGGCGCCGGTAATCAGCAGGGCGACATTGGCCATGACCCCGGTGACGCCCTCGGAACGCGCATCGCGCCATTCCACGGCAATGGCACCACGCTCGGCGACGGCGCCCGCATACAGGTTGCGCAGGGCGGCGCGGGTCGTCAGAAACGCGGACGCCACCGTCGGACAAGAGTGCCCCGCCAGCGCCACGGCATCCGCGTACCGATATTCGATCAATCCTTCCTCGGCGGCACCGAGAAATCTTGCCAGTGGATCCTGCATCTGGATGGTCGGCGCCTGGTCGAAAAACGCGGGATAGTCCTTGATCATCAAACGATCCTCCATCGTCGGGCAAAGGCGGAAAGACACAGGGTGAGACCCGCCCCACCCTGCCATCCCTCCGCGGTTCCCGTCTCAGTTGGCGGCGGTACGGCCGATTTCCACCCGCCAGGTTTCCGGGCCTTGTTCCAGATAATTCCAGGTGAATTCCCCGTTGTGCTCCGCATCGAACTGATAATACAGCGGCTTGGGATCGTGATCGTTGACCAGCACGAAGCTGTCGCCGGTGGCGAGATTGTCATAGGTCTCGAAGATCTTCCGGTGACGTTCCATGGGAATCAGTGAGCGGACATCAAGTGTTTGAGGCATGTCGAGTCTCCTTTGCTGTTGAAGCAGGTTGGGTAGTGGAGCGTGTGAGCGAATGCATCACACCATTCAGGCGCTCCGCCTCGCGCGGATGGGCGTGGCGCAGCTCTGACCAGGCCGAGGCCGCCAGTTGGCAGGCCAGGTGCCGTTCCTCCTCGCCCTGTTCACCCAGGGCCAGAAGGCTGCGTATGAAAATACGGTTGAGCGATTTCAGATCCTTGCCATCGGCATCAACGGAATCGGCATTGACGGAATCGGTCACGCCATATCCTCCCCGATGCCGAAATGTTCCTTGGCCACCGGGCTCATCTTTTTCACCGACCACGGCGGGTTCCACACCAGATTGATGTCCACGTCGGCGATGCCCGGAATCAACAGGCCCCGCTCGCGCACACCGGACATGATGTAATCCTGCGCCGGGCATCCGGGGGTGGTCATGGTCATCACCACCTTGATGGTGGCGTCTTTCACCTGGAGGTCGTAGATCAGGCCGATATCGACGATGTTGTAGCCCAGCTCCGGGTCGATGACGTCGTGCATGGCGTCCAGCACCGCTTCTCTGTCCGGCCCCGCTGCTTCACTCATGAGGCGTCCCCTCCCCGGCGGATGGTCAGATAAACGCCGTCATCGCGCTTGTCGACGCGAATGCTGGCGCCGCGCTGTTCCAGCTCCGGATAGAGGAACACCGGATCGCGCTCGTTGATGGCCTCCAGCACCTGACCGGGTTGCAGCCGTTCCAGCGTTTCCAGAATGCGCACCAGCGGCTCCGGCGGATGCAATCCCCGGTTGTCGAGTTGCTCGCTCGGCGCCGGCCAGCCCGATACATCGGTGTCCGGCCGCGACTCGAATTTGCTATTCGAAGCGCCCGCCTCCCCATCCGGGGCGAACAGCACCTCCCAATCGCCTTCACCGATCGGCGTGGCGCTGTGCGTGAAGCCTTTCTTTTTCAGCACCGCGTAAAGCGGCAAGGGCTCGAACGTGGCCAGCAGTCGCAGCGACTGCCCCGGCGCCAGCTCGCCCACGGTTTTCATGATGAGCGGCAGGGGTTCTCCTCCGTTGCGCAAGGATTCCCGTACATCCAGTGTGAGTGGTTCAGTCACTGCCATGAGAGTTGCCCTCCTTGTTGATCATGAATGGCGGGACTTTCGGTTTCTCTTCCTGTTGATCCACATAATGTCCGCGCCAGGCGCGCCAGTACTCCAGCGCCAGCATCAGGGAAGAAAGAAACATCAAAGTCCCCGCCACCTTGTAGAAATCGGTCGAAAATCCGCAAAACGCCGGTACCGCCAGCAGCACACCGACGAAGTAAATGACGAACCAGGGCGTCGCGTATGGTTCATTCACCAGGTCCTGAACACGCGGCACACGGCCACGTCCCAGTTGCTTGCCGAAGCGCGCCAGCCAGGTCAGGAAAGGCACGATCTTGTACAGTTGGGTCAGGCCCAACCCGCCGAGCCAGCCGAACAGGATGAGGAATACCAGCAGAGGAAGATGGGCGGCCAGCGAACCGGTGAGCAGGCTGGCCAGTGCGATGATCATCGCCAGACCGAGCATGAAAAAAGCGCCCAGGGCGGCCCGGTTCTGCAACTCGATGAGCGCGCGTTTGCGGCTGCGGTAAATACGCGCCATATCCACCAGATACAGAACCACGGCGATCCCAACCACCGCGTAGCCGAGCATTTCCAATACCCGCAATGCCGTCAGGGGATACCAGCAGCGCAGCAAGCCGGCGACCACGGCAACAGCGAAGCCGGCGGTGCCGGTGTAATGCACCCACTCGCCCAGCGCGCCGCGCTCTTCCGGCGCCAGCATGAACATGGGGAACAGCTTGTAACTGACGCCCATGGCGGCGAGCGTGAACCAGCCGCCCAGCCCGGCCAGCGCATGGTAGCCCACGCCATGGGCCAGCAGCGGCGACAGCCAGCGTCCCAGCCAGGGCAGGTTCAACGCCAGCGCCAGCAGCAGCCCCAGAGTGGCAGTCAGCACCAGGAATGCCATCGCCGTCGCCACCATGCGGCCCGGCAACGGCAAAGGCCGGCTCTTGATCAGTGGCACCGCGATATCGCCCGCCGCGATCAGTACACCAATGATTACCAGCCCGCCGCCAACCGGCAGACAGTGCGCCAGTATCGTTCCCAGGCCGATGAATCCGCAGATCATGGCAATGAGCCCGGCTTGAATGCAGACCAGCGCGGCCAGACCCAGGCTCTGACGAGGCAGCATCCGGTTGGTGATCACCGGGACGAACTGCAACAGCGCGCCCAGCACCAGCAACAGCAGCCAGCCGACGGTGAGCAGGTGCACCGCCACCAGCGTGCCCGGAGCAAACCAGGATTGCTGCGGATAGGCCATGCCGCTCAGCAGCACCAGCTGGGCAATCAGAAAGTTGACTACCGCGCAGACGAAGAACAGCGGCGTCCAGCGGGACAGGCGGTTGCTGATCATAACGCTCTCTTGATCATCGGCGGCACGGCCCGTGGGCCGTGCCGGGCGAAAACGGGCCTCAGTCTGCCCCCGCCACCACCCCCTCCTCTTGATCCAGATCAAAATAAGCGACATCCGCGCCCTTGCCGGCGTCCGGGCCCGATATCGACAGGTTTGTGGAGGCGACTTATGATGAAGTTGGCCATTCACCGGCCAGCGGGCCGACCGTATCAGAAGTGCAGATCGAGCATTGGCAATGGGCGTGAAACCACTCAATTACCCTTCCGAACAAGACCGTTTGAGCACCAGCGACTGCGATGCCTGCTCCTTTCGCTCGCTGTGCGCCTTTTCCGATGCCTGCGCGCGGGCCGGCTACAGCGAAGCGGATCTCAAGGAGTTGCATTGTCTGGTCGAGCACGTCGGCCCCTTCCAGGCGGGCGAGCATATCTTCCGTACCGGTGACCGCTTCCGGGCGCTGTTCGCCGTGCGGCGAGGTTCGGTAAAGACGTCAGTGGTGAACCGGGAGGGGCAGGAACAGATTCTGGGGTTCTATCTGCCGGGGGAAGTGATCGGCCTCAACGCCATCTATCCGGAACAGTACCCGTGCAACGCGATGGCGCTGGAAGAGGCCGAGTTCTGCCGTTTTTCCTTCCCCGACATCAGCGAGTTGGCGACCCATGTGCCCACCGTCCAGCAGCATCTGTTCCGCCTGCTCAGCAAGGAACTGGGCGCAGCTTCCAGGCTGGCCGGGAACCACACCTCCGACGAGCGCGTGGCCGCCTTTCTGATCGACCTCGGCGACCGCTACCGGGCCAGGGGATTCCGCTTCACCAGCCTGACGCTGAGCATGTCCCGCGGTGACATCGCCAATTATCTGCGCCTGGTGCCGGAAACCGTCAGCCGCGTACTGGGCCGCCTCCGTGACCAGGAGTTGATCCGCATCGAAGGGCGACAGGTGACGTTGCTGGATATCGAAGGGCTGCGGCAAATATCCTGCCAGGTCTTCAATACCTGAGCGACGGCGCTACCCGACCAGTACCCGATCTTCGGTATAGCGCACCTTGCTGTGCTGCTGACGGGCCAGAGAGAATGCCAGCGCCAACGGCCCGATGCGGCCGGCGAACATCAGCACCATGAGCACCCCCTGCCCGGCGGCACTCAGATCCATGGTGATGCCTCTCGTCAGACCGACAGTGCCAAACGCGGAAAATACCTCGAACATCAGGTCCAGCGGGTTCATTTTCGGTTCCAGAATCACCATCACGAAACAGGCGACGGCCACCAGCGTGATGCTGAGAATGACCACGGTGTAGGCCCGAAACACGGTCATCATCGCCACGGTGCGCCGAAACAGCATGGGCTGGCTGTCGCCCTTGAGGAACGCCCGCGTGGCGATCAGCACCACCATGAAGGTGCTGACCTTGATGCCCGAGGCCGTGGAGCCACTACCACCACCGATGAACATCAGAAACATCATCAGCAGCACCGTCGGCGAAGTCAGCCCACCGATGTCCAGCGTGCTGAAACCGGCGGTGCGTGGCGTCACCGCGGTGAACCAGGCCGCCAGCGGCCGCGCCCCTTCATTCAGCGCGCCCAGGGTTCTGGCATTGTTCCATTCAAACAGCATGATCAGCAGCCAACCGCCCAGCAACAGTATTGCCGTTCCGGTAAGCGTGAGCTTGCTGTGCAGGCTCAGACGGCTGAAGCGATGCGCGCGCCACAGATCCATCAGTACGGTAAAACCCAGGCCGCCGATGATGATCAGCGCGGTAATCACCAGATTGACCACCGGTTGGGATACCCAGGGCGCCAGATTATCCGGCAGCAACCCGAAGCCGGCATTGTTGAATGCCGACACCGCATGAAACAGGCTGAACCAGAGCCCTTGCCAGAAGCCCATTTCCGGTACCCAGACCAGCGCCAGCAGCAGCACGCCCACGGCCTCCACCGAAAACGCCAGAATCACCATGTAGCGCACCAGTGTCAGCACATCGCCGGGGGAGGTCTGGTTGACGGCCTCGCGCACCAGGCTCTGGCCGCGCAACCCCAGACGACCGCCCAGGGCAACGATGGTCAGCGCGGCGAAGGTCATCAGACCCAGCCCGCCAAGATGAATCAGCAACAGCACCACCACCTGACCGAACAGCGTCAGATGGCCGACATCGACGATGGTCAGCCCGGTCACCGTTACCGCCGAACAAGCGGTGAACAGCGCCGCCCAGAAACTGACCGGATAATCGGCCGGGCTGGACCAGGGCAACCACAACAGCAAGGAGCCGGTCGCGATCAGAACCAGGAAACTTCCCGCCAGAATCGCCGGCGGGCTGAACTGCCAGGTACGCCGTAGTTGCCGGTTCAACAGCGCACGGGTATGGAGATCCGGCAGCCAGTTTCTCATAGCTGGTCGGAAAACTGCCGCAGAGCGTCCTGGTCGCCGATCAGGATCAGGTGATCATTGCGGCGCAGGCGCTGCCCGGCGGGCGGGTGGGCAGTGAGCTCCTGCCCATGTTTGATGGCCAGCAGAGTCACGCCGCCACCCTCCAGCGGCAAATCGGACACGGCCTTGTCATCCAGCTTTTCGCCGGGACGCACCTCGATGACGAAACAGTCGTCCCCCAGGCTGATGTAATCGAGCATGTTGGGGTGCGCCAGCGACTGGGCCACGCGCAATCCCATCTCGTATTCCGGATGCAGAATCCGGTCGGCACCCAGCCTTTCGAGAATGCGATGGTGGATCGGCGTGAGCGCCTTCACCCACACCTCCCTGGCCTCCAGCGTTTTCACCGCCATGGTGCAAAGAATGCTGGCTTCTATGTTGTCGCCGATGGCCACCAGTACCGCGTCGAAACGCTTCAGGTCGAGCTCGCCCAGGGAGGCTTCATCAGTGGCATCGACGATCACCGTCTGGGTCAGGGAATCACTCATCTGCCGGGCGCGTTCTTCACTGGAATCCACGCCCAGCACCTCATGCCCGAGCCGCACCAGTTCCTGCGCCACCGCCTGGCCGAAACCGCCCAGGCCGATCACCGCGAATTGTTTTTTCATTCCCGCTCCTTGTGTTCGATCGTTCTTCGTCTGGCACCGCTCACAACTGCTCCAGTGCTTCCGCCAGGGTGCTCACGGCAATCACCTCCACGCCCTCGGGCATCCGTCGGGGACGGTTGGCCTTGGGGATCACCGCACGGCGAAAACCATGCTTGACCGCCTCATGGAGCCGTTCCTGCCCCTGCGGTACCGGGCGGATTTCGCCCGACAGGCCGATCTCCCCGAACACCACCAGATCATGCCCCAGCGGGCGATCCCGGAAACTGGAAACGATGGCCAGCACCAGCGCCAGATCGGCGGCGGTCTCGCTGACCTTGACCCCGCCCACCACGTTGGCGAACACATCCTGATCGCCAACCTGAATACCGCCATGGCGATGCAACACCGCCAACAGCATGGCCAGCCGGTTGGCTTCCAGACCCACGCACACCCGGCGCGGATTGCCGAAATGGCTGGCGTCCACCAGCGCCTGCAACTCCACCAGCAACGGGCGCGTCCCTTCCCAGACTACGGTGACCAGGGAGCCGGCGGCAATCTCTTCCGCGCGATTGAGGAAAATCGCCGACGGATTTTTCACTTCCTTGAGCCCCTCGCCGGTCATGGCGAACACGCCCAGCTCGTTGACCGCGCCAAAGCGGTTCTTCATGCCGCGCAGCGTGCGAAACCGCGTGTCGGCGGAGCCTTCCAGCATCAGCGAGCAATCGATCATGTGTTCCAGCACCTTGGGGCCGGCCAGCGTGCCATCCTTGGTGACATGTCCCACCAGCAGCAGAATGGTGCCGGTCTGCTTGGCGAAACGGGTCAGCGCGGCGGCGCACTCACGCACCTGAGCCACCGAGCCCGGCGCGGATTGCAGCCCGGCCAGAAACACCACCTGAATGGAATCCACCACCAGCAGGCGCGGCTGCTCCTTGCGGGCCAGTTCCAGAATCTGCTCCACATCGGTTTCCGCCGCCAGACGCAACTTTTCTTTGGGCAGCCGCAGACGGTCGGCCCGCAGCGCCACCTGCGCCAGGGATTCTTCGCCGGTGATGTAAAGACAGCGTTGCTGATCGGCCAGCCGGCACATCATTTGCAGCAGCAAAGTGGATTTGCCCGCGCCGGGATGACCGCCGATGAGGATCGCCGAGCCGGGCACCAGCCCGCCGCCCAGCACCCGGTCCAGCTCGGCCATGCCGGTGCCGATACGCGGGGTATCCTCCAGCACGATCTCGCCCAGATTGCTGACTTCCGAGAGCTGGCCCGCATAGCCGCCGCGACCGCCGGTGCGCGCCTGCGGCGTCGCCGGATCAACGACGAATTCCTGGAGCGTATTCCAGGCGCCACAGGCGGGGCACTGGCCCTGCCATTTGGGAAAATCGGCACCACAATCGGTACACACGTAGGCGGTTTTCTTTTTCGCCACAAAGACTCCTTTTTGTCCTGCTACACCAGCCACGGCATTCGCGATATTCTTGGGAAGCATATCAGGGTCCGGGACATTGCGGGCTGCAATCCAATCAACGGAGGGTTGGCTGATGTCTGTCTCCAACACCCACGCACAACCTCGCTGGGCCTTCCTGTTACTACGCATTCTGGCCTGCATTCTCGGCCTGACCGGTCTGGCGCTGCTGGCCGGCGGCATCTGGCTGGTGAGCCTGCACGGCTCCTTCTACTATCTGATCACCGGCATCGTTTATCTGATCGCCGCCATCCAGCTATGGCGGCTGCGCCACAGCGGCGCCTGGCTGGTGGGCCTGGTCGCCCTGCTCACCGTGCCCTGGGCGCTGTGGGAACGGGGGCTCGATTTCTGGGCGCTGTTCCCGCGCCTGCTGATGCCCATGGGCTTCGCCGCCGTGGCATTGCTGCTGATGTCGCCACTGGCCGTCACGGGCGGGAAACGGGCGGGCCTGGCGGGCGGCGGCGTTCTGGCCGCCGTGGTGGCGGTGGTGATGTTCGGCCTCGCCTTCGTGCCGCACGGGATCATTTCGCCAGCGGCGGATACCTCTTACACGATGGCCCAGGCCGACAACGCCGCCTCCGACTGGTCCGCCTATGGGCGCACCACGGCGGGCACCCGCTACGCGCCGTTCGACCAGATCAACCGCGACAACGTGGATCAGCTCAAAGTGGCCTGGACTTACCACACCGGCTGGCAAGGCAAGGGGGTCGACCAGAACACGCCTTTGCAAATCGGCGACCTGATTTACAGCTGCACGCCGGAGAACGTGGTGGCCGCACTGGATGCCGATACCGGCAAGCAACAGTGGCAGTTCGATCCTCACGCCAAATCACCTTTCTGGCAACGCTGCCGCGGCCTGGGCTACTACTCATTGCCGCAGGCACAGACACAAGCGGCGGACACCAGCGCGCAGCCCGGCACCTGCACGCAGCGTATCGTCATGACCACCATCGATGCACGCCTGATCGAGATCGACGCGCACACCGGCGAGCCGTGCCAGGATTTCGGTGACCAGGGCACCGTGAAGCTGTCGGACGGCATGGGCGAAGTGGCGCCCGGCTTCTACTTCCAGACCTCCGCGCCCCTGGTGGCCGGTGATCTCATCGTCATCGGCGGCTGGGTGGTGGACAACCAGATGCGCCACGAGCCCTCCGGCGTGATCCGCGCCTTCGACGCCCGCACCGGCAAGCTGGCCTGGGCCTGGGATCTGGGCAACAGCGCCATCACCGGCTATCCGCCAGCCGGGGAGACCTATACGCGCGGCACGCCAAACATGTGGACCACCGCTTCCTACGATCCCAAGCTGGGGCTCATCTATCTGCCACTCGGCAACGAAACGCCGGACTATTTCGGCGGCCACCGCCTGCCGATCTCCGACAAGTACAATTCGTCGATCGTCGCGCTGGATGCGAAAACCGGCCGTGAAGTCTGGCACTTCCAGACCGTTCATCACGATATCTGGGATTACGACCTGCCCTCCCAGCCGGCGCTGATGGACCTGCCGGATGGCCAGGGCGGCACCATTCCGGCCCTGCTGCAAACCACCAAACGCGGCCAGCTTTTCCTGCTCAACCGCAAGACCGGCGAGCCGATCGCCGAGGTGGCCGAGAAGCCGGTGCCGCAGGACGCGGTGCCCGGTGAATACCTCTCGCCCACCCAGCCGTATTCCGTGGGCATGCCCACCATCGGCGGCGACCATCTCACGGAACACAAGATGTGGGGCGCCACCATGCTTGACCAACTGTGGTGCCGCATCCGCTTCCACCAATTGCGCTATGAGGGGGATTTCACCCCCATCGGCCTGACACCCACCATCGAACAGCCCGGCAATGTCGGCGGCTTCAACTGGGGCAGTGTCTCCTACGACCCCGTCAACCACCTGGCCTACGTCAACGATATCCGCATTCCCAGCGTTTTCTGGCTCGCCCCCCGGGAACAGTACGCGGACGCGGCCAAACGCCATCCACGGGTTTCCGACGGCCACGGACCTTCGCCGCAAAAAGGCACGCCCTATGGCGTGATGACGTTCATGTGGTTCTCGCCCATCGGCGCCCCCTGTGTGGAGCCGCCCTTCGGCACCATCACCGCGGTGAACATGGTCACGCACAAAATCGCCTGGCAGGTGCCGGCGGGCACCGCCGAGCAGCGCGGCCCGTTCGATATCGCATCCCATCTGCCGATGAAGATGGGCATGCCGACCTACGCCGGCACCATGACCACCGCCGGCGGTCTGGTGTTCTTCGCCGGTTTTCAGGATTACTACCTGCGCGCCTACGACGCGCAAACCGGCGAACTGCTGTGGCAACACCCGCTGCCGGTAGGCTCCAGCGCCACGCCGATGACCTATGTGTCACCGAAGACCGGCCGCCAGTACCTGGTGATTTCCGCCGGCGGGGCGCCTTACTCCAAGGATATCGGCGACTATCTGATTGCCTTTGCGCTGCCGGACAAGGCCGGGAAATAGCCAGCCCGTGAGCAGCAAGGCACGGCTCTCATCGACAGGGATGTTGATGCTGGCCCTGGCGTTGCAGGCCAAAACCGGTGCCGCCCAGACCGCGACGACGGCGCCGGCCGAGCTGGCGCCCATCGAAGTGAGCGCGCCACGCCTGCAACGTGACTGGCTGACATTCCCGGCGCCGCTGACGGTGATTTCCGGCGAGGACATCCAGCAAGGTCAGCAGAAGCTGCAACTGGACGAGGCTCTGTCGCGGGTGCCCGGCGTGTTCGCCCGCAACCGCGACAATTTCGCTCAGGATCTGCGTGTCTCGATCCGTGGTTTCGGCGCCCGCTCGCCCTGGGGCATCCGTGGCATTCATGTATTGGTGGACGGCATCCCCGCCACGCTGACCGACGGCCAGACCCAGGTTGACGCCATCGATCTGGGCACCATCCAGCGCATCGAGGTGCTGCGCGGGCCGTTTTCCGCGCTCTACGGCAACGCCACCGGCGGCGTCATCGACATCACCACCGAACAGCCCGACCCCGCCGGCAACGACGCTCTGCAAGCCAGCGCCGGCGCGGACGGCTACTCCCGGCTCAGTGCCACCGCCGGCCGCCAGTACCACGACTGGGGCTATGTCGCCACCGTCACCGATCTGCAACAGGACGGCTACCGTGAGCACAGCCGTGTGCACAAGCACCTGCTCACCGCCAAAGCCAACCGCAAGCTGGGCGACACCGGCAAGCTGCGCATCATCACCCGCCTGCTGGACGCGCCGGACACCGAAGACCCTGGCGGCGTGACATTGCAACAGGCGCGCAGCGACCCGAGCAGTGCCCGGCTGGCCAACCTGCAATACGACTCGCGCCAATCCGCCGCCGAGCAAACCCTGGGGCTGGTCTATTCCGACCAGTTCAGCCCGCGACAGGACTACCAGGCGCGGCTGTTCTACACCCATCGCCATTTCATTCAGTATCTGCCCTACGAGAGCGGCGGCACGGTCGGCTACCACCGCGACTACTATGGCGGTGGTCTGCAAACCACCCGCCACGGGCAATGGCTCGCCACTGAATTGCGCTGGACCGCCGGCATCGATTTCAGCCAGCAGGACGACGACCGGCAACGCCACGACAACCAGTTCGGCGAAAAGGGCCCGCTGGTGTTCAGCGAAGGCGAGACCGCCAGCAACATCGGCGCCTACCTGCAAACGGTGTGGTCGCCGACCGCACAGCTCGCCGTCACCGCCGGCTTGCGCCACGACTGGCTGAAGTTCGACATCGACGACCATTACATCACCACCAGCGACCCGGACGATTCCGGCAACCGCCGCTACACCGAGCTCAGCGGCAACCTGGGCGTCAGCTATCAGTGGCGCACCGGGCAACAGCTTTACGCCAATGTTTCCACCGCCTTCGAATCCCCCACCTTCGCGGAATTCGCCAACCCCAGCGGCCAGGGCGGCTTCAATCCGGGCCTCGACCCACAAAAGGCGCTCAACCGTGAAATCGGCGCCAAGGGGCTGGTGAATCACCGATTGCGCTATCAGCTGTCGATCTTTCAGGCCGACGTGAAGGATGAGCTGGTGGTCTACCAGAGCGCCGACGGGCGGGACTACTACGAGAATTCCGGGAAATCACGCCGGCACGGCGTCGAACTGGGCCTGACCTACTACGCCACCGATACACTCACCCTGACCGGCAGCTACACCTGGGCCGAGTACCGCTTCCGCAAATTCATCGATCACGACGGCAACGACTTCGACGGCAACCGCCTGCCCGGCCTGCCGCAACAAAGCTTTTTCGGCGAATTGGCCTGGCAGCGGCAGGGAATCGGCTTCGCCGCCATCGACGTGCTGTGGATCGGCGATCGCTACGCCGACAACGCCAATCAGGTCCGGGTGCCGGATTACACCGTCGTCAACGCTCGCCTGGGCAAGGATTTTCGTCTGGGGAAGCAGGTGCTGACCCTGTACACCGGCCTCAACAACCTGTTCGATGAGTCCTATTTCGGCAACATCCGCCTCAACGCCTACGGCGGGCTCTACTACGAAGCTGCCCCCGGCCGCACCCTGTACGCCGGCCTGAAACTGGCGCTGTGATCGCCACCCCGCCCTCAACCTTTGTTGATCACCCTGACCGGCCGCGAAGTGACCTGGCAGAACAGCTCGTAACTGATGGTGCCACAGGCCGCTGCGACCTCGTCCGCCGCAACGCTGTCGCCCCACAATTCCACGGTATCGCCGACGCGAGCTTCGATACCGTCCAGATCAATGGTGATCATGTCCATGGAGACCCGCCCCGCCAGCCGGGTACGCTGGCCGTTGACCGCCACCGGCGTGCCGTTGGGCGCATTGCGGGGATAACCATCGCCATAGCCCACCGACGCGACGCCGACACGGCACGGCCGGCCAGCGGTCCAGGTTGCGCCATAGCCCACGCTGTCGCCGGCTTGCACGGGATTGATGGCGATCAGGCGGGCGGCGAAGCGCTGCGTCACCCGCAGCCCGAGCGCGGCGGCTGTCTGACCCGGAAAAGGCGAGGAACCGTACAGCATGATGCCGGGCCGGACGCGCTGGCCCCGCGATTGCGGATAGCGGATCAACGCCGCGGAATTGGCGGCGCTGAACGGCAACCCCAGTTCGTCGGCTACCGACCTGACCACCGACAGTTGATCCAGCGTGGACGGGTCCGGCGTCATGTCGGCGCAGGAAAAATGCGTCATCACCCCCAGCAGTTTGACACCGGCCACGGCCCGCAACCGGGCCGCCTGGGCGCGCGCCAGCCCCGGCGCCATGCCCAGACGATTCATGCCGCTGTTGACCTTCAACCACACCCCCACCGGGGAAGGATTGGCCTCCAGAAGATCCACCTGCCAGGGGGAATGCACCACCACTTCGGCATGCAGACGGGCGGCCAGCGCCAGCTCATCGACATCGAAGAAACCTTCCGCCACCAGCAATGGATGAGCCAGCCCCAGATGGCGCAGCACTTTCGCCTCGTCCATCACTGCTACACCGAAGCCATCCACCTGATGGGCAAAGGCCCGCGCCGCCAGTGCCAGACCATGGCCGTAGCCATCGGCCTTGACCATGGCGAACACCCTGGCGTCACCGGCCAGCTCACGGGCCCGCCCGGCGTTGTGCGCCAGAGCGCCGGGACGCAGTTCCAGAGTCGTACCACGCATCAGAAGTTACTCGTCGCCCACATACTGCTGGTAGTATTCCGGCGCCAGATCGTCGAAGCGGGTGAATTCTCCGCGAAACGCCAGCCGTATGGTGCCGATGGGGCCGTGGCGCTGCTTGCCGATGATGATTTCGGCGATGCCCTTTTCCGCGGATTCCTTGTTGTAGACCTCATCGCGATACAGGAACACGATCAGGTCGGCATCCTGCTCGATGGCGCCCGACTCACGCAGATCGGACATCACCGGGCGCTTGTTGGGGCGCTGCTCCAGCGAGCGGTTGAGCTGCGAAAGCGCGATCACCGGGCAGTTCAGTTCCTTGGCGATGCCCTTCAGGGAGCGGGAGATCTCGGAAATCTCGTTGACCCGGTTGTCCGAGCCGGGCGACTGCATCAATTGCAGATAATCGACCATGATGGCACCCAACTCACCACCGCACTCACGAGCCACCCGCCGCGCCCGCGCCCGCACTTCCAGCGGACTGAGCGCCGGCGTGTCGTCGATGAAGAATTTCTGCTCGCTGAGCATCTGAATAGCGGAAGTGACACGCGGCCAGTCGTCCTTCTCCAACCGCCCGGAACGGATCGCGCTCTGATTGATGCGCCCCAGCGAGGACAGCATCCGCATGACCAGCGAATCCGCCGGCATTTCCATGGAAAACACCAGCACCGGCTTGTTGGCCTTGAGCGCCACGTTCTCGCACAGGTTCATGGCGAACGT
>CAYMKZ010000041.1:12079-19992 GCA_964391345.1 uncultured Alcanivorax sp. | reverse complement strand
TCATGCGGTTGGCGATGGCCTGGCCGGCAGCATCGTCAGCGGCGCTGTTGATGCGCAGGCCGGAGGACAGACGCTCCATCGCGGTTTGCAGGGCACTCTGGGAGCGGTTCAGGTTCTGCTGACCGATCAGGGCCGTGATGTTCGTATTGATAACTGCCATAACATAGTCCTTCTGTTTCACCGTTTCGGTTGTACGGCCTGGGCCGCTATGTAAGTTTTCGGCGGGATGGAAAATTCCTTTAGGGGGAGGTGGGGGAAAGTTGTGGGGAGGGGGGCAGAGATGTTTGGGCCGGGTTGCGTAGTTGCGGGGTTTGGGGGGTGGATCCTGCGACTTCGCTTCGCTTCGCGCAGGATGACGTTCTTGTTTTGCTTCGCTCCGCGCAGGATGACGTTCTTGTTTTGCTTCGCTTCGCGCAGGATGACGTTCTTGTTTTGCTTCGTGCGGGATGGGAGGGAGACGCTGGGCCCCGGATAGCGCTGTCGCGCTTCCGGGGTGACGGTGGTTGTGCTTCCGGGGTGACGAAAGCCCCGTCATCCCGTGCGCAGCGTAGCGGAGACACGGGATCCAGTGGCTTCCGAGTTACGGCACTAAAGTCCACGATCGATCTGCCGATACTTTGAAATAGCGGTGCCCGAGTGGCTTTATCGGCGGCTGGTTTGCGGGGTGATGCGGCACAATGCAATCACTCGAAGGGTGGGCGGCGGCGGGCGGCGCTGTAGTGATGAGAGCGACGAGCGAATTGATGCAGGAACGGCTATGACGACGATTACCTCGCTGGGTGTGGGTTCCGGGCTGGATTTGACCAGCCTGCTGGATCAGTTGCAAAAAGGTGAAAACGAGAAGCTGACGCCGATTACCACCCGCAAGCAGAGCTATCAGACAAAGATTTCCGCGTTCGGGGCGTTGTCCAGCGCGCTTACCAGTTTTCAGGACGCGGTCAAGGCGCTCAATGACACCGGCACTTTCCAGGCGGTGACCAGCAATGTCTCCGGCGAGGCGCTGACCGCCACCACCACCAGCGATACGCCGCCGGGGGATTACCATATCAATGTGACGCAGCGCGCCCAGGCGTCCAGCGCCGCCACTCTCGGGGTGGCGGACAAGGAAGCCAATCTGGGGGCGGGCACCATCAGCATGACGCTGGGCAGCGGCGAGGTGGTGAGCGTCGATATCGGCGCGCAGGACAGCAGCCTGGAAGACATTCGTGATGCCATCAATGCGCAGGCCGATGGGGTGCGGGCGTCGCTGATCAGCGATGGCAGTGACCAGCCTTACCGGCTGGTGCTGACGGCCAGCGAGACCGGCACCGAGGCGGCGGTGAGTGATATCCAGTTCGGTGGTGATCTGGGCAGCAGTTTGTCTCTGGATCCCGCCGCACAGCAGGCCGGCCTGGATGCGAAGCTGACGGTGAACGGCATTCAGGTGACCAGCCCGGGCAACAGCGTGGAAGGCGCCATTCAGGGCGTGACGCTGAACCTGAGCGACGAGGGTGAGGCCACCCTGCAGGTGAACCGTGACGACAAGGGCATCAAAAGCGCGGTGACGGATTTCGCCGATGCCTACAACCAGCTGCAAAAGACGTTGGATACGCTGACCAGCTACGATTCCGACAGCGGTTCCGCCGGGGTGTTGCTGGGCAACAGCACGGTGCGCTCGGTGGAGTCCCGCCTGAGCAGCATACTGAGCGGGGCGATAGATGACGGCACCTTCGGTGTGCTCAGCAACGTCGGCGTGGAGTTGCAGCTGGATGGCACGCTGAAGGTCGATGACGACAAGCTGGACGCGGCGGTTTCCGACAATCTCGGTGCGTTGCAGAAGTTCTTTGCCGGTAATGGTGAGGATGGGACCGGCATGGCCGGCCTACTGGATAGCGCCATCGACAAGATGACCGGCGACCAGGGGTTGATCACCAGCGCCACCGATGGCCTCAACCAGAGCATCGACAGCCTGAACGACCTCTACGACCGCACCCAGCAGCAGATCAACAGCACCATGGCGCGTTACCGTTCGCAGTTCAGCCAGCTCGATAGCCTGATCGCGCAAATGAATTCCACCAGCAACTATCTCACGCAGCAGTTCGAGGCGCTGAGCAACATCAACAAGAGCAGCAACTGACGATCCGCAGCGCCGGTGAGCCCATTGCCGAAAAGGAGCCAGAGACCATGAACAGCAAGCACGGTGCCGCTGCCTATGCCCGGGTGGGCGTGGAGAGCGGTGTTATGGCGGCCAGCCCCCATCGCTTGATCAGCCTGCTGTTCGAGGGGGCGGCCACCGCCATTCGCCAGGCCAGCGCGCAGATGCAGGCCGGCAATGTGGCGGGCAAGGGCGAGGCCATTGCCAAGGCGCTGGATATCGTCAACAACGGCCTGCTGGCGGCGCTGGATATCGAGCGTGGCGGCGAGCTGGCGGAGCGGCTGGCTTCGCTTTACGAGTACGTGGCCTGGCGGTTGCTGCAAGCCAATCTGCACAACGATGCGGAGGCGCTGAGCGAGGCCGGCCGGCTGCTGGATGATATCGCTTCCGCCTGGCGCGAGATCGACCCGCAGCTGCGGAGATAATCATGACGGACTCCCGAGCGACCGCGCCTCAAGCGGTGATGAATGCCTACCGGAAGCTGGAGGAGCAGGCTTCGCGCATGGCCAGCCTGGCCGGAGAACAGCGTTGGGAAGCGCTGATCGGCGAGGAGGAAGAGTATGTCATGGCGGTCGCCGCGCTGGCCGATCTGGAGCAGGGAGTCGAGCTCACCGACGGGCAGAATCGCCTCAAGCGCGAAATTCTGCAAAGAATCCTCACCCACGATCAGGCCACCCGCCATTCCCTGGTGGCGCGTCGTGACGAGCTGGCGCAACTGATGGCGGTGTCCCGCCGCGAGCGCGATCTGGGGCGTGCCTATGGCGCCGTGGCCGGTACGCTGGCGACGGTTGGCCCGCGTAGCGAAAAAGGACGCTCGTGAGCGGCATCACGCCGATTCTCGATACGCTGTTGCACCAGGTTCTCGGGCGGCGTCCCGCGCCGCCCCGGCAGGGGCCGGATACGCCGCTGCAACCCGCTGCCCCAGGACGGCCGCCACAACCGGCGCGCAGTGATTCCCGGTTGAATGCCGGCCCGGTGCTGGCCGATAGCGCCGCCGGCGTCATCGCCCGCTCCGCCACCGGCAAGGGGCTGTCCGCCCCGCCATTGACCGGCGATCCGCCGGTGGTGACCCATCTCAGCCCGGCGGCGCGGGAAATCGCCGCCATTCTGGCGCGCTTCCCGGCGCCGCCGTCGGCGATCCGTCCCGCGCTGCCTTTGCTGGATGCCGCGTTGCTGCCGACGCCATCATCGGCTTCGCAGGCCAGTGCCACACCGCCACCGGCTCAGTCATCGGCTCCTCTGCCGTCTCCCTTGTCGGCCCAGCTAACGAATGTGGCGCCACTGCCAGGGGCCGCCAGC
Organism: uncultured Alcanivorax sp.; assembly: GCA_964391345.1. Taxonomy (GTDB): domain Bacteria; phylum Pseudomonadota; class Gammaproteobacteria; order Pseudomonadales; family Alcanivoracaceae; genus Alloalcanivorax. Next base: position 16,559 of record CAYMKZ010000041.1, on the reverse strand, counting down.
AATGAGTCGGCCATGCTGGCCTTGCAGTTGCAGAGCAGCATCCAGCGCAGCGGCCTTTTCTACGAGGCGCACTTGCGCCGCTGGTTGTCCGGCCGTTTCGAGCGGGCGGACCTGGCCCGCGAACCGCAGATGCGTCTGGCGGGCAATACGCCGGCGCTGCATCTCGATGTGCAAGCAGTAGTGCGCCACCAGCTGGAAATGCTGGCCACGCCGGTACTGCGCTGGGAGGGGGAGCCCTGGGCCGGCATCCTGATGGCGCTGACCCTGTTCCCGCCGGTCCAGCAACGGAACTCGCGGCAGTCGTCTGGCGATGATCGGCGGCGGGAAGCTCCGCCCTGGCAGTCCCGCTTGACGCTGCGCCTGGCTCACCTGGGGGAGCTGTCGGTGCGTTTGCAGCTCAGTGCTCAACGGGTGGCCATCGATCTGCGGGCGCAGCCGGCCGTGGTGGCGCGCTTCGAGGCCGGCGGCGAAGTGCTGCGTGAGCGTTTGACGGCGCTGGGTTTTCAGCAGGTGACGTTGCGTATCCGCACGCTGGCGGATGAAGCAGCGGACGGAACGGCGGAGGCGGACGAGCATGGATGAGCGCAAGCCGCGCCGCGCCGTGGCGGTCAGTAGCGGTGAAGGGGAGCGTGCCTATGTGGTCGCCAAGGGGTATGGCGATCTGGCGGAGCGGGTGATCGCCGAGGCGCGCCGCCATGGCATTTATGTGCATGATGCGCCGGAACTGGTGGCTTTGCTGATGCAACTGGACCTGGATGAGCGCATTCCGCCGCGCCTGTACGACGTGATTGCCGAGCTGCTGGTGTGGGTGCGGGACCTGGATGATCAGGAGGAAATCGGGTAGGCGCTAGCGGACATATGACAAAAAGTCAATACCATAATAAGGCAAAATGTCCATACAAAAATACGAAAACAGGATTGAGAGTTGCGTCACAACATAGTACTTTTGTGTGAAGTAGTTCACGGTTGCTCGTGAGCGGCTGGCTAGGTTGTGCAGTTTTTGTGCGATTTGTATCGTTATCTTTTGCTGTTCTGCACGAAATTTGTGGAAATTGAAGAACCTATACTTTTTCGTCATATACTGAAAAAGTATTACTTGTCGAATAATCACAACACGTGGCTTCTTGGGGTTGCTCCATGGCCTCGTAACGCAAGTAAGGGAAGGGCATCTCTTCCCGGCATGGGAACGATGGAAAATCATCATGAATATCGAAGACCTGCTTGATGAGATCCAGGACGTCAATCTCACCTACCTGATGCTGGCCCAGCGTCTGCTCAAGGAAGACTACGCCACCGCCCGCTTCCGGCTGAAGCTGGACGACGCCATGGCGGACGTACTCACGTCGCTTTCCACCAAACAGCTCGGCCAGTTGGCCCGCACCAATCAGTTTCTGTTCCGCCTGTGCTTTGAAGACGCGGCGCAGATAACCCGGGTGCTGGACAAGAAACGCACACCGGGGCTGGCGCAAACGCACGCCGCATTGCTGATGGCCGGTGCCGCTGGAGCCTAGAAGGGGGCAGACATGGCAGAGAAAAGCCTGATCGACGAGATGCACCAGGTCCAGCTCGCCATCGAACTGATCGAGCTGGGAGCCCGCTTGCAGGTGCTGGAATCGGAGACCGAGCTCAGCCGCGGACGGCTGATCCGGCTCTACAAGGAAGTGCGGGGCATGTCGCCGCCCAAGGGGATGCTGCCTTTTTCCACTGACTGGTTCATCACCTGGTTGCCGAACATCCATTCCTCTCTGTTTTACAACTTCTACCGGCAGCTTACCGTCGAGCAGCACTGCGAACGCATGGACGGTTTCGTCAAGGCGTACCGCCTGTATCTGGAACAGATGCTGCTGGATGAGGCGGAGCCGGTGCTGGGCCTGACCCGCGCCTGGACGCTGGTGCGCTTTTTCGAGAGTGAGCTGTTCGAACTGGCCGAGTGCACCAGTTGCGGCGGGCACTTCGTGATGCACGCGCACACCCCGTGCCAGCATTACGTGTGCGGCATTTGCCAGCCGCCGTCGCGGGCCGGCAAGACCCGCAAGCGGCGTGCCAGCGCTCGTGCCAAAGCACCACTGGTGCCGGTGCCGGCGGCCAATCCGCTGCGGGAATCCCGCACCGCCAGCCGCTAGCAGCCTGCTGGGTGGGATCAGCGGCAGCGCTCACCGTGCCGCGCCAGCACTTCTGCCACCACCATGGTGACGCGCTTGCCGGTGGGAATGTGCAGGAACTCGTTGGGGCCGTGCGCGTTGGAGTGCGGGCCGAGCACCCCGGTGATCAGAAACTGGGCGTCGGGAAATTTTTCTCCCAGCATGCCCATGAACGGAATCGAGCCGCCCTCGCCCATGTAGGCGCACGGTTTGCCGTAGTAGTGTTGTGATGCCTGGGAAACCGCCTCGGCCAGCCAGGCGGACAGCGGCGGCGCATTCCAGCCATCGCCGGCCTTGCCCAGCGCCACTGTTACCCTGGCTCCGTAGGGCGGGTCTTTTTCCAGCAGTTGCTCGACTATCTTCTTTGCTTTCTCGCAATCCAGCGTTGGCGGCAGACGCAAACTGAGCTTCACCGCAGTGTGCGGGCGCAGCACGTTGCCGGCGTTGTCCAGTGCCGGCAGGCCGTCCGCGCCGGTGATTGCCAGTTGCGGGCGCCAGGTGCGGTTGAGGATCAGCTCCACCTTTTCGTTGATGGATTGGTCATTGATGACCTGGTTATTGATGGACTGATCGTCGCAGGCCTGACCGCCGCTGGACTGGTCGCCGTTGGCTTGACTGCCGTTGGACTGGCCGCCGCAGGCTTGGCCGTCGATGGCCTGACCGCCGCTGGCCTGACCGTCGATGGCCTGGGTGTCGCTGGTTTGGCCGTCGGGAGCCGGGCCGGCGCCGGGCAGCCAGGGGAATTTGCTGTAAACCTGATCGCCGAGAATGGCGGCGCACTGCCGCGCCTGCTCGACACGCTCCTCCGGCACTTCGACGCTGAGCCCGGCGGGCAGGATCTTGCCGGTGCTCTGGTCCTCCAGCCGCGACAGCAACTGGCGCAGAATCCGGAAACTGTCCGGCACCACGCCGGAAGCGTCACCGGAATGCACCCCTTCGCTGAGGATTTCGACCCGCAGGTCGCCGCCGATCATGCCGCGCAGCGAGGTGGTCAGCCATAGCTGCTCGTAGTTGGCGCAGCCGGAATCCAGACACACCACCAGCGACGGATTGCCGATGCGCGCCGCCAGGTGATCCACGTAATGGGGCAGATCGTAGCTGCCGGACTCCTCGCACGCCTCGATCAGAATCACGCAGCGGGCGTGGGGAATGTCCTGTTCGCGCAGGGCCAGCAGCGAGGCCAGCGAGCCGAACAGCGCGTAGCCATCGTCGGCGCCGCCACGGCCGTACAGGCGATCATCCTTGAGCACCGGCTTCCAGGGGCCCAGATCCTCGTGCCAGCCGGTCATTTCCGGTTGCTTGTCGAGGTGGCCATAGAGCACCACGGTATCGTCGATCTGGCCCGGAATCTCGATGAAGATCAATGGCGTGCGCCCGGCCAGCCGCACCACTTCCAGAGTAGCGCCGGGCAGCGCCGCCAGCTTGTTCCGTGCCCAGCCGCTCAGCAGTTCAACGGCCTGATCCATGTAGCCGTGTTCGGCCCACTGGCTGTCGAAGAGCGGGGATTTGTTGGGAATGCGAATGTATTTCACCAGCTCGGGGATGATTTCCGCATCCCAGAGTTGTTCGACAAAAGACTGGATTCTGGCGTTGTCCATGGGGGCCTCGTGTGTGCCGTTGCAAAAGCCGACGGTGTGTAAAACGCATTGTAACAGCCACTCTGCTGTTTCTGCTGCCTCGCACCTCCTCCCTCGCCAATCCGCGCCCGCCTCCCCCTATTCGTCATCCCTCCGTCATTCTGCACGCAGCGCAGCGGAGTTGCAGAATCCAGATGGATCCTGCGACTTCGCGCAGGATGACGGGTGTTTTGCTACACGTAGGGTGACGGGTGCTTTGCTGCGCGCAGGGTGACGGGTGCTTTGTTGCACGCAGGATGGCGGGAGCTTCGCTACGTGCGGGATGACGGGCAGCTTCGCTGCACGCGGGATAACGGACGCCCGCCCTTCCTCCGTCATTCTGCACGCAGCGCAGCGGAGTTGCAGAATCCAGGTGGATCCTGCGACTTCGCGCAGGATGACGGGTGTTTTGCTGCACGCGGGATGACGCCCGCTCACCCTTCCTTCGTCATTCTGCACGCAGCGCAGCGGAGTTGCAGAATCCAGATGGGTCCTGCGACTTCGCGCAGGATGACGGGTGTTTTGCTACACGCAGGGTGACGGGTGTTTTGCTACACGCAGGGTGACGGGTGTTTTGCTACGCGCGGTGTGACGGGTGTTTTGCTGCACGCGGGATAACGGACGCTCGCCCTTCCTTCGTCATTCTGCACGCAGCGCAGCGGAGTTGCAGAATCCAGATGGATCCTGCGACTTCGCGCAGGATGACGGGTGTTTTGCTACACG
>CAYMKZ010000041.1:0-11979 GCA_964391345.1 uncultured Alcanivorax sp. | reverse complement strand
AGAATCCAGATGGATCCTGCGACTTCGCGCAGGATGACGGGTGTTTTGCTACACGTAGGGTGACGGGTGCTTTGCTGCGCGCAGGGTGACGGGTGCTTTGTTGCACGCAGGATGGCGGGAGCTTCGCTACGTGCGGGATGACGGGCAGCTTCGCTACACGCAGGGTGACGGATGCTTGCTACGCGCGGAATGACGGTAGTGGGCACGGCGTGGGGCGGGTTTTTCCGTGAATCCGGGGATTGACCCTCAAGCGCCGCGTGAATCGGCCGATAGTACCGGTATAGCAAGTTCCAACGACAGCAAGGATACCGGTTGTGCTGATTCTTTTTGGTCTGGTGCTGGTGATATTTTCGGTGTTCGGCGGCTACGCTCTGGCCGGCGGGGCGCTGGGCCCTCTGTATCAGCCGCTGGAGGTGCTGATGATCACCGGCGCCGCGGTCGGCGCTTTCATCGCCTCCAACAACGGCAAGGCCATTCGTGGCACCTTGCAGGCGGCGTCGCGCCTGAAGCGCACCAAGCGGTACAACAAGAACATGTACATGGAGTTGATGGCGCTGCAATACCAGTTGCTGTCGAAGATGCGCCGGGAAGGCATGCTGGGCATCGAGCACGATATCGAGGACCCGTCCGCCAGTGCGCTGTTCAACGAGTATCCGACCATCGCTCAGGACCCGATGATCATGGGCTTCATCACCGATTATCTGCGGCTGATGGTGAGCGGCAGCGTCGATCCTCTGGAGCTCGACGAGCTGATGACCCACGAGATCGAAACCTTCCAGCACGATGCCCATGTACCGGTGGATGCGCTGGCCAAGATCGGCGATGCGCTGCCGGCGTTCGGCATCGTGGCGGCGGTGATGGGGGTGGTCAAGGCGCTCAGCTCGGCGGATTCCGGCGCTAGTGAAATGGGCGTGATGATCGCCCATGCGCTGGTCGGCACCTTCACCGGCATTCTGTTGGCTTACGGGGTGGTCAATCCGATTTCCAGCCGCATCGACCGGCAGGTGCAGGAGGCGGTGAGAATGCTGCAATGCATTCGTGTCACGCTGCTGGCCAGCCTCAATGGCTATGCGCCGCAACTGGCGGTGGAGTTTGGCCGCAAGGCGCTGCACTCCGCCGAGCGGCCCACCTTCACCGAGCTGGAAGACCATGTGCGCTCCACTCGCCATGAAGGAAACAAAGCCGCATGAACGATGGCCGGCCGCGCATCATCATCCGCCGCAAGCGGGCTGTCGCCGGCAACCACTACGGCGGTGCCTGGAAGATCGCCCTGGCGGATTTCATGACGGCGCTGATGGCGCTGTTTCTGGTGTTGTGGGTGCTGTCCACCGCTTCGCCGGCGCAGTTGCGCGGGCTGGCCGATTATTTCAGTACGCCGCTGGCGGAGGCGGTTTCCGGGGGCGATCGCACCACGTCCAGCGACAGCGCCATTCCCGGTGGCGGGCCGGATCCGACCTATCGTGAGGGCGAGCGCGCCAACGTGCACTTGCGGCCGCAGCCGCGCCCCAGCGAACAGCGGCGGCGCTTGCGGCATTTGCGCGACAGCATCGAGGCGACCATTCAGGCCAACGGCCATTTGCGCTCCTTTCGTGACCAGATGCGCATGGACATGACGCCGGAGGGATTGCGCATCCAACTGGTGGACAACGACCGGCGGCCGATGTTCGAGCTGGGCAGCGCCAAGCTGGCCCCCTATACGCGCGAGTTGCTGGACGCCATCGCGCCGCTGCTCAACAAGCTGCCCAACCGGCTGAGCATTCTCGGACACACCGACGACCTGCGCTACAGCACCGGTGATCAGGGCTACAGCAACTGGGAACTGTCCAGTGATCGCGCCAATGCCTCCCGCCGGGAGCTGGTGGCGGCCGGTTTCGACAGCGCCAAGCTGCTGCGGGTCAGTGGTGTGGCGGATCGGGTGCCGTTGGCCGGCTCCCAGCCCGGCGATCCGTCCAACCGCCGCATCGAGCTGGTGGTGCTGACGCCCGAGGCGGTGCGGCGCCTCCATCGGGATCTGTCGGTGGTGGATCAGCCTGACCGGGTCGGCATGCTCGAGACCCCGGATACCGGCGTGGCCAATAGCAAAGGAGACTGAGGGTGGATATCTCCGAGTTTTACGACACGTTTTTTGAAGAAGCGGAAGAACTTCTCGAAGACATGGAAGCGCATTTGCTGGATCTCGATCTGGAAAATCCGGACATCGAGCAGCTCAACGCCATTTTTCGTGCCGCCCATTCGATCAAGGGCGGCGCCGGCACGTTCGGCTTCACCGCCTTGCAGCGCACCACCCACTTGCTGGAAAACCTGCTCGACCAGGCCCGGCGCGGAGAGATGACGCTGCGACGTGACATTGTCGATACCTTTCTGGAAGCCAAAGACATGCTACACGACCAACTGGATGCCTATCGGCAGGGAGGCGAGCCGGATCCGCAGGCTCTGGAGCGTATCTGCACCGTGCTGCAACGGCTGGCCATTGAAGAAATGGGTGAGCAGGCGGCGGCGGAAGCTGGCCTGACCTTGCCGGCGGCGTCCGCCCCGGAGCCGTCTGCTCCAGCACCTTCCACACCGGCACCGGCCGCGCCGCCACCGGTTTCCGCCGGCGGCCCGGCGCATTATCGCGTGGCGCTGATCGGCGTGGACGACAAGGACCGTCAGTTGCTGATCGATGAGCTGGGCCATCTGGGCGATATCGAACAGCAGAGCGGCGACGGCCAGCGTTATGAGGTGGTGCTGGCCTCGTCCGCCAGCGCCGCGGATATCGAAGCGGTAATGTGCTTCGTGGCCGAGCCGGAGCAATTGGATATCGAACCGCTGGATGGTGCGCCGTCCAGCGGGCAGCCGCGCAATGAGCAAGAGGCCACATCGCCGGGCGGCAAGCCGGTGGCGGCGCCAGCAGCACCGGCTTCGGCGGAGCTGGCCGGCCCGCCGAAGCCGGCGGACAGCGCCCCCCAGGCACCGCCGGCATCGTCCCGTGCGCCCCGCAAGGCGGCACCGCGCAGCGAATCCTCATCGATTCGCGTGCCGGTCAGCAAGGTCGATCAGATCATCAATCTGGTGGGCGAACTGATCATTACCCAGTCCATGCTCAACCAGGTGGCCGGCGAGCTGAGCGATACCGGCGACGGCAATCTGGTCAGCGGCCTCAACCTGCTGCAACGCAACGCCCGCGATTTGCAGGAAGCGGTGATGTCGGTGCGCATGGTGCCGATGGACTATGTGTTCAGCCGTTTTCCGCGTCTGGTGCGCGATGTGGCCGGCAAATTCGGCAAGGAAGTGGAGTTGGTCACCGAAGGGCGCTCCACGGAGCTGGACAAGAGCCTCACCGAACGCATCATCGATCCGCTCACTCATCTGGTGCGCAACAGCCTTGACCACGGCCTGGAAATGCCCGAGGTGCGCGAGGCCGCCGGCAAGCCGCGCACGGGCCGTTTGCGGCTGTCGGCGCAGCATCAGGGCGGCAATATTCTCATCGAGGTATCCGACGACGGCGCCGGCCTGAACCGCGAAAAGATTCTCGCCAAGGCCCGTGAGCGCGGCCTGAACGTGTCCGATTCCATGAGCGACGAGGAAGTCTGGCCGCTGATTTTCGCGCCGGGATTTTCCACCGCCACGGAGATCAGCGATGTTTCCGGGCGCGGTGTCGGCATGGACGTGGTCAAGCGCAACATCCAGACCATGGGCGGCCACGTGGAAATCCTCTCGCGGCCGGGGCAGGGCACTACCACGCGCATCATCTTGCCGCTGACGCTGGCGATTCTCGACGGCATGTCGATCCGTGTCGGGCGCGAAATGTTCATCCTGCCGGTCAGCGCGGTGATCGAATCGTTGCAGCCGCGCGCCGACGATCTTTACACCATGGCCGGCGGCGAACAGTTGCTGAAAGTGCGCGAGGATTACCTGCCGGTGGTGGCCGTGTACCAGGCCATGCAGGTGTCCGGCGCGTGCGAGGAGGCGACTCGCGCCATCGCCGTGATCGTGCAGGGCGAGGGCCGCCGCTACGCGCTGCTGGTGGATGAGCTGGTGGGCCAGCAACAGGTGGTGGTGAAGAATCTGGAAACCAACTACCGCAAGGTGCCCGGCGTCTCCGCCGCCACCATTCTCGGTGACGGCAGCGTGGCGCTGATTCTCGATGTCGCCGACCTGAGCCGGCTCGGCCACGACAAGAAAAAGGGCGCGACGGTTGCCGCACCCACTCTTTCCACGACCCATGAAGAGGTTGAACTGTCATGAACCAACTCGCTTCCCTCGACTCCGCCGCCACGGATGCCGGTAACCGGCAGTTCCTGGTGTTTTCCCTGGGCGACGAGGAATACGCCATCGATATTCTCAAGGTGCAGGAGATTCGTGGTTACGACAACGTCACGCGCATCGCCAACGCGCCGGATTTCATCAAGGGTGTGGCCAACCTGCGCGGCGTGATCGTGCCGATCGTCGATCTGCGCATCAAGTTCAGGCTGGCCCGCGCCGAGTATGACAGCCACACCGTGGTGATCGTCGTCAACATCGAAGAGCGGGTAGTGGGCATCGTGGTGGACCGGGTGTCCGACGTGATGACGCTGACGCCGGAGGAAATCAAGCCGGCGCCGGAGTTCGGCGTCAGCCTGCCGCTGGATTACATCCACGGCCTGGGCAACCTGGAAGAGCGCATGCTGGTGCTGGTGGATATCGAGAAATTGCTGACCAGCGAAGAAATGGCGCTGGTCGAAAAAGCCGGCGATCAATAAGTACAGACAGGCGATATCGCGGAGAGCCCTACATGCGCAACAACCAGCCGGTCACGCAGAAAGAATACAGGCTGCGTGACAACGACTACCTGATTTCACGCACCACCCTGCAAGGCCGCATCACCTACGTCAATCCGGTATTCGCCGAGGTCAGCGGCTACCGCGAAGACGAACTGCTGGACGCTCCGCACAACCTGATCCGCCATCCGGACATGCCGCCGGCGGTGTTCGCCGATCTCTGGGCCACGCTCAAGCGCGGTGAAACCTGGGTGGGCATTCTCAAGAACCGCCGCAAGAACGGCGACCATTACTGGGTCAAGGCGCATGCCTCGCCGGTGATTGAAAACGGTGTGGTCACCGGGTTCGTATCGGTGCGCATCAAGGTGTCCGCCGAGGAAAAGCGCCGCGCCGCCGAGGCCTATGCCCGCTGCAACGCCGGCAAGAGACTGGCGCTGCAACGCGGTGCTTTGCCGCCGCGCGGTATTCGCGGGCGGCTGCGCAAACTGCTGCCCAGCAGTGTGATGGGCAGTTTCATGGGCATGGCCGCTTTCGGCTCGTTGTTGCTGATCGTCAGTTCGGCCATGGGGCTTTATGGCCTGTCCGCGGAAGGGCAGGCCGAGACCGCCTTGCGGATCGGCCACTGGCTGCTGATGGTGACGGGAACGGTGGTGTTGCTGCTGTGGGGGATATCGATCCTGCGCGGGCTGAGCCGCCAGTTGGGCGGAGCGATGAACTTCACCATGCAGATGGCCGCCGGCAACCTGAAAGCGGTGGTGGCCGAGGATTCCAAGGGGGAGCGCGGACGCTTGCAGATGGCGCTGAACCTGATGCGTCTGAGCCTCGGCAGCATCGTCGAGGAAGTGCGCAATGGCCTGGCGGTGGCGGCGCCGGCGGCCCATGACATTGCCCGCGGCAGCCGTGATCTGTCCGCCCGTTCCGAGCATCAGGCCACGGCGGTGCAGCAAACCGCCGCCAGCATGGAGCAGATTACCGCTACCGTTCAGCAGAGCACCGACAATGCCCGTCAGGCCGGCACGCTGGCTGCCCAAGCGGCGACCTCGGTCAGCGAGAGCGGGGCGGCCATTGGCCGGGTGGTGGATACCATGGGGCGCATCACCGAGCGCTCCAAGCAGATGACCGCGATCATCAACACCATCGATTCCATCGCTTTCCAGACCAACATTCTGGCGCTGAACGCCTCGGTGGAGGCGGCCCGCGCCGGTGAGCAGGGGCGCGGTTTCGCGGTGGTGGCCGGCGAGGTACGCAACCTGGCCGGACGCAGTGCCGACGCCGCCCGCGAGATCCGCAATCTGATCGCCGGTTCGGCGAAGGAGATCGATGACGGCGCCGAACTGGTGCGGCGCGCCGAGGGCACCATCGACACGGTGGTGGAATCGGTGACGCGGCTGAACGATCTGATGGCCGAGATGACCGCCGCGTTCGAGGAGCAGAGCACTGGCGTCATGCAGGTCAATCAGGCGGTGGCGCAGATCGATCAGGCCATTCAGCTGAATGCCGAGCGCGTCGGCGCTTCCACCCACGCCGCCGAAGAGCTGGAAGCGCGCATGAACCGGGTGTCCAGCGCGATGGCAGTGTTCGAGCTGAATGGAGGCGCGGCGGGCAAGCATGAACAGGCCAGGGAAGCAGCGAAAATAGTGCCGCTGGGCAAACGGCCGCTGCCGGTCAGGAGTGTATCTTGACGTCATCATCCGGCTCGTCTCCACGCGGTACCGCGGTGAAAAGCCCGTCCGTCGTTTCGCCGCTGGTTCGTGATCTGGAGTTCGGCGAACGGGAGTTTCAGCGCATCCGCGAGCTGATCTACCAGCGGGCCGGTATCGTGCTGGCCGCGCACAAGCGGGACATGGTCTACAGCCGTGTGGGGCGGCGGGTGCGCCATCACGGCCTGACCCGCTTCGAGGACTATCTGGCGCGCTTGCAGCGCCAGCCGGATTCACCGGAGTGGGAGGCGTTCACCAACGCGCTGACCACCAACCTGACGTCGTTTTTCCGCGAGGCGCATCATTTTCCGCTGCTCGCCGATCATGTCGCCGGCCGTCGCGGCACGGTGCGCGTGTGGAGCGCCGCCGCCTCCACCGGCCAGGAGCCCTATTCGATCGCCATGACGCTGGTGGAGGCGCTGGGCGAGCGCGCCGACGTTGAAGTGCTGGCCACCGATATCGATACCCAGGCGCTGGCCACCGCCCGGCGCGGGATCTATCCGCTGGAACAGGTGGCGAGCCTGGACGAGCGCCGCCGCAAACGCTTTTTCCAGCGCGGCAACGGCCGCCATGCCGGCTACGCCCGGGTGCGCCCGGAGCTGGCGGCGCGGGTACACTTCCAGGCGCTCAATCTGGTGGCCAACGACTGGGCCGTCAACGGACTCTTCGATGCGGTGTTCTGCCGCAACACCATGATCTATTTCGACACCGACACCCAGGCGCGCGTGCTGGAGAAGTTTGCACCACGGATGAAAGCGGACGGTCTGCTGTTCGCCGGCCACTCGGAGAGCTTCACCTACATCAGCGACCGCTTCCGCCTGCGCGGCCAGACCGTCTACACCCTGGCCCGGTAATCACCCTCGACAAGCGGACCACAAGCCGACCCCGGTGGATGCGCTTCGCTTATCCCCCCTACAAAACCCGCGCACCAGCCCAACCGTAGGGTGGATAAGCGAAGCGCATCCACCAACAACAAAACCCGCGCACCAACCCAACCGTAGGGTGGATAAGCGAAGCGCATCCACCAACAAGCGACAAGCAGACCTACAAAACCTAAAGAAAGGCCCTGGCTCGCCGATATACCCCATGAAGGGCGCCCGCTGGCGCCAGGTCAGGAAACGGGAAGAAACGTTGGCTGCAACAACAATCAAGGTGCTGTGCGTTGATGATTCGGCGCTGATCCGTGATCTGATGACGCGCATCATCAACGAGCACGACGATATGGAGGTGGTCGCGGTGGCCCCCGATCCACTGGTGGCCCGCGACCTGATCAAACGGCATAACCCGGACGTGCTGACCCTGGACGTGGAAATGCCGCGCATGGACGGCCTGGATTTTCTCGAGCGTCTGATGCGCTTGCGGCCCATGCCGGTGCTGATGGTGTCTTCGCTGACGCGCGCCGGTTCCGAGGTGACGCTGCGCGCGCTGGAGCTGGGCGCGGTGGATTTCGTCGCCAAGCCGGAGATGGGCATTCGTGACGGCATGCTCGAATACAGCGAAGTGATTGCCGACAAGATTCGCGCCGCGGCGCGCTCGCGGCCCCGGCGTCGTGACCAGGCGGCGCCACGCAAAGTACTGCGTGAGCCGCTGGTATCCAGCGAGAAGCTGGTGATTCTCGGTGCCTCCACCGGCGGCCCGGAGGCGATCCGGCAAGTGCTCGAAACGCTGCCGGCGAACTGCCCGGCGATGCTCATCGCGCAACACATGCCGGCGGGTTTTACCCGCTCCTTTGCGCAGCGGCTTGACCGGCTGTGCCGGATCAGCGTCAAGGAGGCGGAGGACGGCGAGCGGGTATTGCCGGGGCACGCTTATATCGCCCCCGGCGACCGTCACCTGAAGCTGGCGCGCAGCGGCGCCAATTACGTGGTGCGGCTGGATCCGGGAGCGCCGGTGAACCGGCATCGTCCGTCGGTGGATGTGCTGTTTCACTCCGCCGCCGAGCAGGCCGGACGCAACGCCATCGGCGTGCTGATGACCGGCATGGGCAAGGATGGCGCCGCGGGCCTGCTGGCCATGCGCCAGGCCGGCGCCGCCACGCTGGCGCAGGACAGCGACAGTTCGCTGGTGTTCGGCATGCCCAGGGAAGCGATTGCCTTGGGCGGCGCCGGTGAAGTGCTGGATCTCAACGACATCGCCCCCAGGCTGATGGCGCTGGCTGCTGCTTTTGGACGTGCACAGCGGGTGTAACGCGAGATGCACGTGTTTGAACGACAGGAACGAAAGCTCCTGAACGTAAAATACGGGGATGAAACTGATGCGTAACCTGAAAATAAGAACCGCCATGGCCGTTGTGCTGATTCTTTGCGCGGTGATGATCGGTGTGATCGTGGGATTGCGGGTGATGACCAACAGAGCGGTGAATCACTCCGTTGATCTGGTCACCCAGATCAACGTCAAGCAGCTCAATGCCGTCAACCAGGCCAGCACCCTGCTGAGCCACGCCCGTTTGAGCATGGGCATGGCCGCCTTCTATCTGGGCAACGAAATGCCCAGTGTCGGCGTGACCCAGCTCAAGGAAGTGCCCGCCTTGCTCGACAAGGCGCAGGCCCAGCATGACGCCTTCGAGGCGATGCCGAAGTCGGAGCAGGGGAAAGCACTGGCGGCAAAGTGGAGCAGCAGTTTCGACAACGTGATGAAGAAGGTGCGCGAGCAGTACAAGTGGCTGGATCAGGGCAACGTGGGCACCTTCAACCTGGTGCGCACCAGCCTGGCGCAACCATCTTCCGATCTGGATGCCGCTTTCGTGGCGTTCACCGAGTACGCCGATCAGCGCGGCCAGCAAACCATGGCCAACTACTACCAGGAAATGAAGGTGTTCGGCTACGCCGGCATCGGTGTGGTGGTGGTGACGCTGGTGATGCTGATCCTCATCTATTTCGTTCTGCGGCGTCTGGTGATCAAGCCACTGGACCGCGCGGTGGAGGAATTGCAGCGTATCGCCGACGCGGATCTGTCCCAGGAAATCGTGGTGCCCGGCCGCAACGAGATCGGCAAGCTGTTCCACGCCATGCGTGAAATGCAGCAAAGCCTGCGCAAGATCGTCGGCGAGGCGCGCGACGCCAGCAATTCCATTTTCACTGGCTCCACGGAAATTTCCCGTGGCAATACTGATCTGTCTGCCCGTACCGAGCAGCAGGCGGCATCGCTGGAAGAAACCGCCACCAGCATGGAGCAACTGACCGCCACCGTGAAACAGAATGCCGACAACGCCCGTCAGGCCAGCGGCCTGGCCAATGACGCCTCGGGCACGGCGAGCCATGGCGGCGAGGTGATGGACAAGGTGATCACCACCATGCAGGGCATTTCCGACAGCTCGAAGAAGGTGGCAGAGATCACCGGCATGATCGATTCCATCGCCTTCCAGACCAACATTCTGGCTCTGAACGCCTCGGTGGAAGCGGCCCGCGCCGGCGAGCAGGGCCGCGGCTTCGCGGTGGTGGCCGGCGAGGTGCGCAACCTGGCCGGCTCCAGCGCCGATGCCGCCCGCCAGATCAAGCAACTGATCGAAAGCTCCGCCTTGCAGGTGGAAGAGGGATCGGTGCTGGTGGAGCAGGCCGGCACCACCATGCGCGAAGTGGTGGCCGCGGTGAAACGGGTCACCGACATCATGGACGAGATTTCCGCCGCCTCCCAGGAGCAGAGCGGCGGCATCGAACAGGTCAGCCAGGCGGTCAGCCAGATGGACGAAGTGACCCAGCAGAACGCCGCCCTGGTGGAGCAGGTCACTGCCGCGGCGTCCTCGCTGGAAGAGCAGGCCAAGCGGCTGGAAACCGCCGTGGCGGTGTTCCGCCTGGCGGATGCCGAGCAGCAACAACAGCCGCGCGCCAAGGTGACCCGCCTGGCCGAACGGCCGGCGCTTGAGTCGCACAGGGGCCCGGTGCAGGAAAATCCGGCGCCGGCCGCCAATCCCGCTCTGGATGATCTCGCCGCCGTGTTCCGCCAGCCGCTGCCGGCGAAAAAAGCCGAGCCCGCCCGCCGGCAACTGGCCACCGCCGAAGACGACTGGGAAGAATTCTGAATCCATCCGGGCGGCTTCACGCCGCCCGGTCTTGCCGAGAAAGACGAGAGGAACCGATGACCGACAAGGACATGAGCATTCTGGTGGTGGACGATTTTCCCACCATGAGACGCATCGTTCGCAGCCTGCTCAAGGAGCTGGGCTTCACCAATGTGGAGGAAGCCGAGGATGGCCAGGAGGCGCTTGCCAAGCTGCGTGGCGGGGAGGGCATCCAGTTCGTCATTTCCGACTGGAACATGCCCAACCTGGATGGTCTGGAAATGCTCAAGCAGATTCGCGCCGACGAGGCGCTCAAGCACATGCCGGTGCTGATGATTACCGCCGAGGCCAAGAAGGACAACATCATTGCCGCCGCCCAGGCCGGCGCCAACGGCTATATCGTCAAGCCGTTCACGGCGGCCACTCTGGAAGAAAAGCTCAACAAGATTTTCGAGAAACTGGGTAAATGAGTTGGCGGTTTGTGTTCTTGCGGCCTGAATTGTTGCCGTTTGAGTAGTGACAGGAGAAGCGATTATGAGTGGTGAAGCTCGGCGGGTGCCAACGACGGGTGGGATGGACAGTGATGACCTGGTGCAACGCATCGGTCATCTTACCCGCATGCTGCGTCAGAGCATGCGGGAGCTGGGTTTGAACAAGGAAGTGGAAAAGGCCGCCGAGGCCATTCCCGACGCCCGTGCCCGGCTGACCTATGTGGCGACCATGACGGAACAGGCGGCCAACCGCTCGCTGAATGCCATCGATCGCGCTCAACCCTTGCAGGACAAACTCGGCGAGGAGGCGGAGGCGCTTGGCAACCAGTGGCAGAGCTGGTTCGAGAACCCCATCGAGCTGGGCGAGGCGCGGGAATTGGTGACGGCGACGCGCGCCTATCTGGCCGAGGTGCCGCGCGTGACCCGCGAAACCGGCAAGGAACTGCTGGAGATCATGATGGCCCAGGATTTTCAGGATCTCACCGGCCAGGTGATCAAGAAAATGATGGACGTGATCGAGGAAGTGGAGCACCAGTTGCTTCAGGTACTGCTGGAAAGCGTCCCGGAAGGCGAGGAGCGGGAGGAGATGAAACAGCGCCTGGCGGATCACCGCATCGGCGGCGACACCCGCAAACGGGAAGCCACGCTGATGAATGGCCCCCAGGTGCATGGCGAGGCCGACGATATCGTCAGCAGCCAGGATCAGGTGGACGATCTGCTCGACGAACTGGGCTTCTAGGGCAGCCGACATAAGCAAGCGCCTGCCATCCTGCGCGCAGCGAGCGCCCGTCATCCCGCACGCCGCGAGCGCCCGTCATCCTGCGCGCAGTCGCAGGATCCACCTGGGATTCTGCAACTCCGCTGCGCTACGTGCAGAATGACGGAGGAATGACGAGCACCCGTCGCCCCGCGCCGCAAAGCGCCTGCCACCCCGCACGCAGTAAAGCGCCCGTCATCCCACACGCAGCAAAGCGCCCGTCACCCCGCACGCCGCGAGCGCCCGTCATCCTGCGCGTAGTCGCAGGATCCACCTGGGATTCTGCAACTCCGCT
>CAYMKZ010000040.1:15756-19835 GCA_964391345.1 uncultured Alcanivorax sp. | reverse complement strand
GGGCTCCGCGCAGGATGACGCGAGGGGCTCCGCGCAGGATGACGCGAGGGGCTCCGCGCAGGATGACGCGAGGGGCTCCACGCAGGATGACGAGGGCGCACTACAGAACAACGGGGCGTGGCGCCTGCGAGGAGCACAACCCGCGTCACCCTACGCGCAGGATGACGTACCGCTTCGCCCCGCGCGGGATGACGAATTCCGGAAAGTAATGAAGCAATACTGCAATGAGGAAAAACCATGAGCAATATCCCTGACCTGGCGGAACTGACTCGCCTGGCCAAGCGCGCCTACCTCTACACGGTCCCGCTGGTGGTGGTGGAATCGACGCGCAAATCGCGCCTGAAAAACGGCGCCAACCGCTTCAACCATGCCCGCAAGCTGCTCAATCACCGCAGCCGCTGGGTGACCACGCCGAACAACGACACACTCTATTCCGACGCCTGGCTGGACCTGTCCCACGGCCCGCTGACGATCACCGTGCCGGCCACCGGCGAGCGTTACTTCTCGCTGGCCTTCATGGACATGTACAGCAACAACTTCGTCGTATTGGGGACACGCACCACCGGCGGCAACGGTGGCGTCTACACCCTGATCGGCCCGGACGACGCCATGCCGGCGGATGATCGCAACGTGATCCGTGCCCCCACGCCGCGCGTCTGGGCGCTGGCGCGAATCCTGGTGGATGGCGAAAGCGACCTGCCGCAAGCCTGTGCCATTCAGGATGGCCTGTTCATCCACGAGGGTGCCAACAAGGACGACATAGCGCCGGGCGAGGCGACGTTGCGCTCCGCCGGCTGGCAGGAATATCTGGCGGCCGCCAACCGGTTGCTCAAACGCGAACGTCCGCCGGTCACCGATGGCCGCATTCTCGAACAGATCGCACCGCTCAACATCGGCCCGGACCAGCAATTCGACGCCGAAGCGTTCAGCCCGGCGGAGGCCGAGGCCATCGCCGCCGGCGTGCAGGCCGGCAAGGACTATCTGATCAAGGTGCAGGGCTCACGCGGCAAGGTGGTACAGGGTTGGACCTACCCCGGCTACGGCAACGGCAACTTCGGCCAGAACTACGTACTGCGCGCGGTGATCGCGGTGGGCGGCCTGGGCGCCCTGCCGCTGGAAGAAGCCATGTATATGCGTGCCGATGGCGACGGCCCGCAAGGGCTGTTCGACGGTAATGGCAATTACGTTCTGCACTTCGCCGCCGACCGCTTGCCGCCGCTGGATTCGTTCTGGTCGCTGAGTCTCTACGAAGCCACCGACGACGGCATGTTCTTCTTCGCCGACACCCCCCAGCGCCGCTACATCATCAGTGACCGCTCCCCCGGCCTGACCTTCAACGACGATGGTTCCCTGGACCTCTGGATCGGCGCCAGTAGCCCCGGCGCGGGCAAGGAACACAACTGGCTGCCGTCCCCGGCAACACCCTTCGCGCTGTTTTTCCGTGGCTACATGCCGCGCCCGGCATTGATCCAGGGCGAATACCGCCTGCCGGCGATACAACGTGTGTAAACCAGAACCAGGAGCAATACGTGAGCAGTAACAACGAGAAAGCCGACCAGGAATTGTTCATGGACGATTTCCTGATCTCCGACCGGGGCATCATCACCATCGCCGACGGCGTGCACACCGTCGGCGGACAGGGCAACAGCATGCTGGTGGAAACCGCCAACGGGCTGGTAATGACCGACACCGGCCCCGGCGGCAAGGCCACCCGGCAGATGATCGAGCAGGTGCGGGCATTCTCCGACAAACCTGTGCTGGCGATCGTCTACAGCCATGGCCACATCGGCTACAACTACGGCGCCAGCCAGTGGCTGGCGGATGCCGAGGAGCGCGGCCATCCGGCGCCGCGAGTGATCGCTCAGGAACGGCTGGTACACCGTTACCACCGCTACCAGGAAACCTGGGGGCTGCAACGGCACCTGAACGGCATCCAGTTCAATGCGCGCATGCCGGAACAGCCGCGCGAAGGCTGGTTCACCTACCCCAGCGAAACCTTCACCGACCGCTGTGTCATCGACGGTGGTGACCGGCAGGTGGAAGTGCTGGCCGCGCCCTCGGAAACCGACGACGCCACGGCGCTGTGGCTGCCGGACAGCCGCATCCTCTACGCCGGCCCCGGCTTCATCAAATCGATTCCCAACATCGGCACGCCGCTGCGCACGCTGCGCGATCCGGTGCGCTGGGCGGACACCATGGAACGCTTGCTGGCATTGCAACCGGCCATTCTGGTCCCCGAATTCGGCGCGCCCGTGGAAGGCGAGCAGGAAGTGCGCCGCGCCATGCAACTGACCATCGATGCCCTGCGCTATCTGCGCCGCGAAACCGTCAAGCGCATGAATCAGGGCATGAGCGAATGGCAGATTCTGCACGACATCGAGTACCCGCAGGACATCTTCGGCGACCCGCTGCTACGACCCACTTACGGCATGCCGGATTACATCGTGCGTGATATCTGGCGCTCGGAAAACGGCTGGTGGGACCGCAACCCGACCCACCTGCATCCGGCGGAACCGGGCGCTGTGGCCCGTGCCCGGCGCGCGGCGATCAGCGATCCACAGGCGGTGCTGGCCAGCGCCGAAGCCCACCGGCAAAAGGGCGAAAAACAACTGGCGCTGCATGTGCTGGATCTGCTGGCGCTGGATGACAGCGACGACCATTACGGACGCCAGGCCCGGGCCCTCAAGGCCGAGCTGCTGGCCGAGCTGGCGGAGGCGTCCACCTCCTTTGTTTCCGCGCAGATCTATCGCGCGGAAGCGAAGCGCATCGGGCAGCAGTGAGCTGTCCCGGGCGATAGCCATTCAGGATTAGAGAACAAAACAAGCTCGAGGAGATAACCATGAAAAAATCCCCCCTTTCCCTGTCGCTGTGCGCCGCGGCGGCGGCCTTCGCCGGTGCCGCGCTGCTACCGTCCGTCACCAAGGCGGCCACGCTGGCCGCGGTGCCGACCGAACAGAAAGGCGCCGTGGAAGCACTGGAACAGGCCATCAACCCGGAACAGGCGATCCACCAGCGCATCGAACTGTACGGGGCCTTGCGGCTGTCCGTGGATTATTCGGATTCCGACGTCAGCAGCAGCGAGGTGGATGCCTATTCCAGCTCGGCCGTACCGCTCACCGATGGTGGCGTCAGTGTTTCCAGCAACACCTCCATGATCGGTTTTCGCGGCATGGTGCCCATCAACGAACGCTACCAGGGACTCTGGCAGTACGAGCAGCAAATCAACGTGGATACCTCCGACAGCGGTGACGTCTGGGCCACCCGTGACAGTTTTCTCGGTATAGGCGGGCCCTTCGGCTCACTGCTGATCGGCCGGGTGAACACGCCCTTCAAGAACATGAGCGTCGCCTACCTGGGCTATTTCAATGTGGTCAACGCGGATTCCCACGCCATCTTCGGCGCCTCGTCCGACGGCTATATCGGCACCCGGCTCGATGCGCTCGGCTCCAACAGCATCACCTGGAAAGTGCATAAAGGCGATGTCTCGTTCCAGGCGCAATACTCCGCCGCCCAGACCAACGATTCCAACGTGGTGGACGACAACAACCAGGCCGCCTACAGCGCCTGGGCGCGCTGGCAACCCGGTCCTTTCGATCTGGACGCGGCCTGGGTGCATTACGAGAAATTCCATGACATCGCCAGCCTGGACGCCTGGCGTGTGTCCGCCAAATACCAGATCGGCCGGGTGACCCTTGGCGCCCTGTACGAAAACATCGACGTGGACGACCCGCTGCTGGTACGCATGGACCGGCCGGCCTACGGCGCGCAGGTGACCTACAGCATTGCCCCCCGCTGGATCGCCGCGGCGCAATGGAACCACGCCGAGGAAACCGATATTGGCGACGATGAAGCCGACCAGTACAGCGCCACTTTGTATCACCCGATCAACCAGCAGTTGCTGATCAACTTCACCTACACCACCACCCGCAACGGCGACAACGCCTCCTACAAGGGCGTGGCGTACTCCCACGACGATCGCGTGGGCACCTTGCCGGGCCGCAACCCGCAGTCCTTTTCCATTGGTGCGCAGTTGAAGTTCTGAGCGGGATTTGCGCTGGTGGATGCACTGCGCCCGTCGT
>CAYMKZ010000040.1:8003-15656 GCA_964391345.1 uncultured Alcanivorax sp. | reverse complement strand
AGTCGCAGAATCCAGGGCCTGGATCCTGCGATTCCGCTGCGCTCCACGCAGGATGACGGAGGCTGGGCATTCACCGGCCGGGAGCCAATTCAACGACCAGGAGAAACAGTTCATGTCAGAATTTTCGCGCCGGGAGGAAGCCCGGTTGCGCCAGGAAATACGGGAGTTCGTCGCCGCCGAGGTGTCACCGGAACTGCGTCTGCGCGTTCTGCAAGGTTGCGAAATCAGCCGCGACGAAACCGTCGCCTGGCAGCGCAAGCTGGTGGCGCAAGGTTGGGGCGCGGTGCATTGGCCGGTGCGTTGGGGCGGTACCGACTGGTGCCTGGAAAAACGTTTCGTTTTCGACGAGGAAATGGCGCTGGTCGGCGCTCCCCAGGTACCGGGATTCAACACGCGCATGCTCGGTCCCATTCTTCTCAAATACGGCACCGAGGAACAGAAAGAACGTTTCCTTCCCGGTGCCCTGAACATGGATCAATGGTGGTGCCAGGGTTATTCCGAACCGTCCGCCGGCTCCGATCTGGCTTCATTGCGCACCCGTGCCGTGCGCGAAGGTGATGATTACGTCGTCAATGGCGGCAAGATCTGGACCAGCTACGCGCACTACGCGGACTGGATGTTCTGTCTGGTGCGCACCAACAGCGAAGTGAAAAAACAGCAGGGTATTTCCTTCCTGCTGCTGGACATGAAAAGTGCCGGCGTCAGCGTGCGGCCGATCCACCACTTCTACGGCGCGCACATTCTCAACCAGGTCACCTTCGAGAACGTGCGGGTGCCGGTGGCGCAGCGCATCGGTGAAGAAAACAGCGGCTGGACCACCGCCAAGGCGTTGCTGGAGCACGAGCGCCTGGCCACTTCCCGGCACGCCGAGGCGCGCCGCAAGCTGGAGCAACTGATAACGCGGGCGCGCAACACCTTCTACGGCCAGCAAGTGCTCTATCAGCAGCCTGATGTCAGGGCCCGCATCGGCAGCCTGGCGGTGCGCGTCAAGGCCCTGGAATACGCAACCCGGCGTGGCCTTGAAATGCTTATACGCAATAACAGAATTGGCGAGTTTGCGTCTTCCCTGAATCTTCAGGGTGTGGCGATCAACCAGGCGCTGGATGAAGCCATCATGGATCTGGCCGGCCCGGATGCATTGGCCGCCAGCGCCGCCTACCAGGAGCACGACAGTGCGCTGCTGGCCGCCGGTCCTTCGGCCCGTCACGTGGCCGAATCCCGTTATTACCTGCGCGGGCCGGCCATCGCCTCCGGCTCCAACGAGATACAACGCACCATTATCGCCAAGCGCGTGCTTGGCCTGTGAGGTAAACCATGAGCTTTGCCCCCACGGAAGAACAGCGCCTGCTCGACGATACGCTGACGCGCTTGCTGGAACGTCACTGGGACCCGCGTCGCGAAGCCGACACCTGTTCCGGGCAAGTGGCCGATACTGCCGTCTGGGCGGCCATGCGCGAAGCCGGCCTGCTCGGGCTCGGCATTCCGGAATCTTTTGGCGGTGGCGGCATGGGCGCCGCCGAGCTGTCCGTATTGTTTCGCCGTTTCGGCCGGCAGCAGATGCGTTCGCCTTTTCTCGGTTCCGCGGTGCTGGCCGGCACGGCGCTGATGCAGGCGCCGCAAGGTCCGTTGCGTGAGCGGCTGCTGCATGGCCTGGCCAGTGGCGCATGGCGCGCTTCCCTGGCGTTGCTGGAAGACGGCGCCCGCTACGATTACCGGCACATGGCACTGGATGTTTCCGCCGGCCAGTTGTCCGGACGCAAACGTTCCGTGCTGGAAGGCGACAGCGCCGACTGGCTGATCGTCTCCTGCCGGCGGGAAGGTGAGCCGGCGCTGGTGGCCATCGAACGGAAAGCCGACGGTGTTACCGCCACGCCCTATGCGGCCTTTGACGGTACCACGCTGGCGACGCTGGATTTTCAGCGGGTGGCAGTGGCCGGCGACGCCGTGCTGGCCCGTGGCCCCGCGGCCCTGGTGGCGCTGGAAAACGCCATGGCGCTGGGCGCGCTGGCGGCGGCATCGGAAATCCTTGGCGCCTGCGAGGGCGCCTTCCAGCAAACCCTGGATTATCTGCGCGTGCGCGAGCAATTCGGTACG
The DNA here is from genome assembly GCA_964391345.1 of uncultured Alcanivorax sp. Classification (GTDB taxonomy): domain Bacteria; phylum Pseudomonadota; class Gammaproteobacteria; order Pseudomonadales; family Alcanivoracaceae; genus Alloalcanivorax. The sequence continues at coordinate 13,562 of CAYMKZ010000040.1, read as the reverse complement.
CCGCTGGCGCGTTTTCAGGCGTTGCAGCATCGCGCCAGTGATCTGCACGCCGACATGGAAATGCTGCGCTCCCTGGTGCTCGGCGCTGCCCAGGCGCTGGCGGAGGCGGATGCACGAGGCCATGGTGAGGCGTTCGCCGCCATGGCGCTGGCGGTGGACGTGGGCGACCGGGTTTGCCGCGAGGCCATCCAGATGCACGGCGGCATTGGCATGACCCGCGAACTGGGCATCGGCCAGTACCTGTTGCGCGTCAACGCGCTCAGCCGGCTGTTCGGTGACGCGCCACACTGCGCGAATCTGTATCTGCAAACCCTGGAGGAATCTTTCGATGAGTGATGATGTGGTAATCAGTGAAGTTCGCGGCGCGGTGCTGGTGGTCACCATCAACGCTTTCGCGCTGCGCAATTCCATGGGCGCGCCCGGTGTGCGGGAAGGATTGCTGGCGGCGCAGCAGCGTTTTGAAAACGATGAGGCATTGCGGGTGTTGGTGCTCACCGGTGCCGGCGGCGTGTTCTCCGCCGGCGGTAATTTGCAGCAATTGCGCGAAATCCGCGAGCTGGAAGCGATCCGCCAGCGTTTGCAGCGCGGCGGGCCTCTGCTGCAAAACATCCTCACCTCCGACAAGCTCTATGTGGCCGCCGTGGAAGGTCCGGCGTTCGGCGCCGGGCTGGGGCTGGCCGCCGCCTGTGATCTGCTGGTGGCCGCCGAGGGCGCGCGCTTTTGCGCCGCGCAGATTCGCGTCGGCGCCGCGCCGGATGGTTCGCTGATGTGGTCCTTGCCGTTTCGTGTCGGCAATGGCATGGCGCGCCGGATCCTGCTCACCGGTGAAGAGGTCAACCTGAATGATGGCCTGACAATGGGGCTGGTGGATGTGCGAGCCGATAAAGGAAAAGCTCTGGAAGTGGCTGTGCGTCACGCTGAAAGGCTGGCGGCCGGCCCACCACTGGCCCAGGCGATGATCAAGCGTCAGTTCGCTGATTTGTCTCGTGATCTGGAGAGTCGTCTGGCTGTTGAACGTGACAGCGCGGCACGCACTTTTGCCAGTAACGATTTCGTGGAAGGCGCCAGTGCCTTTCTGGAAAAACGCCAAGCGAAATTCAGCGGAAATTGACACTCCCCACGCAACGAAACAGGTTCCGTCAAGCGGGTGGTTGACACCCTCGTTGATGAGGGTTAGCTTCGGATTGGATTAATGAACTCTCATTGATTTGTAAAATACAAACCATGCACCAGAAAATGTTCATCCTGCTGTTCATGGTTGGCCGGCCGCACCACTCATCTGGTGGTGGTTATCAGACGAGAAGAGGCATCAATAAGTGGCAGAGCAGCGACGAGCGCAGGAGATACGAGACAGCGAGAGCGGCGCCCGTGAACGGTTGATGAGTGCCGCCGAGCGATTGTGGGCGGAGGAAGGGCTGGGTGCGGTCTCACTGAACCGGATTCGGAAAGAAGCGGGAGAGCGTAACGCCTCGGCGATCAACTACCACTTCGGCTCCGAGCGGGATTTGCTGCTGGCCGTGCTGCGCCGCCACTGGCATCGGATTGCCCGCCAGCGGCGTGAATTGCTGGCTTTGGTCGACGTTAAGGGCGACCGGCGTATAGCGCTTCGGGGGCTGGTGGAAGCCATGGTGATTCCATTCGCGGCGACCTTGTCGTCGCCCGAGCAGCCATCCTGCTACGTCCAGTTGCTGGCGCAGTGGTACCGCAGCGCCGCCTGGCGAAATCAGCAAGCGATGAAGAGTTGGGGTGACAACGCGGTACCAGAGGCCCGCCGCATGGCCGTCGCCATTCTCGACGATCTGCCGCCCTGGATAGTGGAGCAGCGCATGCGTTTCGCCATCAGCCTGGGCACCAACGCGCTCGCTGATTGGGAGCGAGTCGAACGTCGACCGGAACGGCCTGCCAGCCATTTGCCCAGAGAGGTGATGGTGGCGCTGTTGATTGATAGTCATGTGGGGCTGTTGGCCGGGGAGTGTACTGATTGGCTGGCCCAATGGCGCTGAGAAACCAACCGACATGGTAAGCGAGGAGAGCACAATGAGTTATCAACGCATTCAAGTAAAAAAAGTCACACCGAGACTGGGCGCGGAGATTCATGGCGTCGATCTGAGCAAGGAACTTGACGAGGAAACGTTCGCGGAAATTCATCGCGCCTGGCTCGAGAATCAGGTGGTGTTCTTCCGTGATCAGGAACTGACTCTGGAACAGCACAAGGCGTTGGGCCGGCGCTTTGGTGAACTGCATATCCACCCTTCCACGAAAGCGCCCGAGGGGCATCCGGAAGTGCTGCCGATACACGCTGACAAGAACTCCCGCTACGCCGCCGGCGAAGCCTGGCACACCGATGTATCCTGCGATGCCGAGCCGCCGATGGCGAGCATGCTGCGCCTGCATACGGTACCGGAATACGGTGGTGATACGCTTTTTTGCAGCATGTACGCCGCTTACGATGCGCTGTCACGCCCAATGAAGGAATTTCTCAAAACGCTCACGGCGGTCCATGCCAGTGAGCATATCTATCGTGATCATTACGGGCACCAGAAAGGACAGCGCGCGGATACTCAGGAGAGTTACCCCGAGAGTGAGCATCCGGTTATCCGCACCCATCCGGAAAGCGGCCGTCAGGCGCTGTTTGTCAACTCGGCGTTTACCACTCGCATCGTCGGCTTCAGCAAAAGCGAGAGCGATGCGCTGCTGGGGTTCCTGTTCAATCATATTGCCCAGCCGCAATTCCAGTGCCGTTTTTCCTGGCGTGCCAACTCCATTGCGTTCTGGGACAACCGCTGCGTGCAGCATTATGCCATGTGGGATTATTACCCGGAGGTGCGTAGCGGCTATCGGGTGACGGTCAAGGGGGACCGGCCCTTCTTTGATCCCGAAGGTCTGGAAGGTGAGCTGAACGTGGCGCCCAACCGTCGCTCACGGGCAGCCTGAAGTCGTGATGGGTGCTGGCTTGCGCCGGCGCCGAGGCGGGGGGAAATCGGTGGATGCGCAGGGCGCATCCACCAAAACAACGCTTAGAAATTAACCGTCATGTTCAGGCTGGCGGCTTTCACGTCGTCGGTCATTTCGGCACCGGATTGGCCAGTCAGGCTGTTACCAGTGATGTGGCCAACGTCATTCTTCTCGATCATGCCCAGAGACAGCCAGGTCTTCAGTACCTTGTTCACCTGGTAGGCGAGTTTCAGGTCGTAAACCATGCTGTCGTCGCTGTCGGTACCGTTGTCCACTTTCAGGGTACCTACAGCGCCGGTGACGGAGAACTTCGGCGTGAAGTTGTAAGACACCTTGCCGATGATCAGATCGTCGTTGAAGTCCTGACGACCCAGGCCGGCATTGTTACCCAGCCCGCCCATGGTGTACATGCTGGAGGCGCTGGCAGTGGCGTCCGGGTTGCTGTTGATCATGCTGGACCAGGTGTCGAAACCACCGGAGATCAGGCCGCCGTCACGGCTGCCGACGAGTTGCAGGCCGAGACCCAGCGGGCCGGCATTGCCTTCCAGACGCAGGTAGGCGGCGTAGCTGGAATTGTTGAAGTACACGCCGTCCGCAGTCGGGTTGGTGACATTACCGTCTGCTTCCCAGTTGAAGCCTACTGTGGTTTTCACCGGACCCAGATCACCGGACAGATAACCGGAGAACATATCCACGTTGGAAAGGGCATACGGGGTCGGTGCGTAAGGAGCAATGGGTCCGTCGTAGTTGTTCATCCACTTGATGTACAGCAAGCCGGCATCCCAGCCACTGCCCAGTTTGGAAACGATACCAAGATAAGCCTGATCGCCGTTGTCGACGTTGGCGTATGCGGTGGTGTCCTGGCGGCGGTCATAACCGGCGACGATGGTATTGTTCTTGCTCAGCGGGTGGATCATCAGAATCCGGTCACGGCGATCATCGCAGACCAGGAAGCAGTTGTTGAAGCTGGCGGCCTGACGACCGATCCGGAAGATGGTGTGGCCTACCGGAATCTGCACATAACCCAGATCCAGGCGCACGTTCTCGGTGTTGTCACCGGAAGAGTACGACGGAACGGGGCTACCTTGCAGGTGGTCATCACCTCTCCAGCGGTCACCGGCCAGCTCAATGCTGGTGTAGACGGAAATGCCGGTGCTCTCGTCCAGGAAGTTGCCTTTCAGACGAATCAGGTTGGCGACGCCGTTGTCGCTGTCGCTTCCGTGGGTATTGTCAAACGCATCAGTCTGGTTTGCGAACGCAGTGGCACGGTATTCCATGCCGAAATCCGTTTTCATGGCCTGTGCGGTGACGGGCATCATGGCCATGGTGCCCACGGCTCCCGCCACGCCACAAAGGCCGATGGCCTGGCCGAGACGTTTCAGGGAGAAGGTGGATTGCAGGGCCGTACTGCTTGCCGATACCTGATCGGTCTTTTCGGTCCGTTTAGTGATCATTTTTTTCCTGTGTATTCTCAGTATGTTGGTTGGGAGGCGAGCGTAGGCGCGCTGGCATACCTACCCGGCAGCATGTTGCCGGCAGGATTGACTGCCTGTTCATACCATTGGAGTCCCCGCCCCAGGGTGCTACCCCGCCTAGCATTATCTTTGAGCACGAGCGTACGTCAAGCAGGAAAGAGTAATCTGGAATTGCTCAGCGGATCCCTCCGCCACACTCCCGTCACCCCGTGCGCAGCGCAGCGGAGATTCTCGGGCAATGGCGTCTCCACCAGGATTACCCGTCACCCCGTGCGCAGCGCAGCGGAGACACGGGGCCCAGTGACTTTGGGTGGAGGAAAGTCGCCAAACCCCGGATAGTGCTGTGCACTTCCGGGGTGACGTTTGGGGGTGCTGCGCACTTCCGGGGTGGCGCTTGGGGTGCTGTGCACTTCCGGGGTGGCGCTTGGGGTGCTGCGCGCTGGACGCCGGGTGGCGTATTTGTGCCGGCTTACTGGTCTTTCGGCAGCAGGGTAAGGCGGTAATCGGAGCCGGGGGCGACGCCGGATTCGAGGGTGATGCGGGACATGGTGGCGCTCACCCATTTGCTGACCTTGGCCTTGCCGACGATTTTGCCGGTGTGCCAGGCCACCACCTGACCGGAGGGAGTTCGTACCGGCTGTCCCGGCTCGCGCACCGCCAGTTCGGTGCCTTCCGCCAGGCCGTTGACGCGGCCGGAGCTGATGTACAGGTTGCCGTCACCACCAGGGAACGGCTGCACGGACCAGGGTGCCATGGCGGCCTGGCTGGTAAGACCGGCAAGCAGGGTGCTGGCGCCGTTGGTGTCGGCACTGACGGTTTGCTGGTAGCTCTTGTGCAGATGGGTGTCCCATACCTGCACTTGCACCTGGCCATTGGCCGCCGGGGTCAGTTCGGCCAGCAGCCGCACGCCGGGGTACATCGCCAGTGACGCCTGGCAGGTGGCGCTGCTCACCTGAGTGCAGCCCTTGCCGTATTTGATGGCTTCCTTGAGCAAGGGTTGCGGCAGCACCAGCAGGCCATGCTCGGCGGCCTGATCACTGATGGTCTGCGGCAGGATGTCCGGTACGGAGGCATCGACGATCAACGCCAGATTGCCCAGCGGTTCGTCACGCTTGACGAAGCTGGGTTT
>CAYMKZ010000040.1:0-7903 GCA_964391345.1 uncultured Alcanivorax sp. | reverse complement strand
CGATCAAAGTGCTCAGCAGCGCGTGGCGCGCCTTGAATGAAATCATGGTCAATGTCTCTTGGAATCGGAACGGCCTGAAGCAGAAAAGTGTGCGCAAACGGAAGGGGGTCTGTCTATAGGCTGAGGCCCGGAAATGAAAAAATCGGAGCGGCTTGCGCCACTCCGATTTTGTCGTACTGCGTTGAACGTTGGCGATCGCTTAGAAATCGACCGTCATGTTCAGGCTGGCGGCTTTCACGTCGTCGGTCATGGCGGTTCCCGCCACGCCGGTCAGGCTGTTGCCGCTGATGGTGCCAAGGTCGTTTTTCTCCATCATGCCCAGAGACAGCCAGGTTTTCAGCACTTTGTTTGCCTGATAGGTGAATCTCAGGTCGTAAACCATGCTGTCGTCACTGTCGTTGCCGTCGTCGATGTTCAGGCTACCTACAGCACCAGTGATGGAGAACTTCGGCGTGAAGTTATAAGAAACCTTACCGATGATCAGATCCTGGTCGAAGTCCTGGAGGCCCAGACCCGCACCGGCGCCCAGTGCACCCATGGTGTACATGCTGGAGGCGCTGGCGGTAGCGTCCGGGTTGTTGTTGATCATGCTGGACCAGGTGTCGAATCCGGGAGAGATCAGGCCACCGTCACGGCTGCCGATAAGTTGCAGGCCCAGACCCAGCGGGCCGGTATTGCCTTCCAAGCGCAGATAGGCGGCGTAGCTGGAGTCGTTGAAGAACACGCCATCCGCGGCCGGGTTCTCGACGTTACCGTCCGCTTCCCAGTTGAAGCCCACGGTGGTTTTCACCGGACCCAAGTCACCGGACAGATAACCGGAGAACATGTCCACGTTGGAGAGTACGTACGGGGTGATAGGGTAAACAACCGAGCCGTCGTAGTTGTTCATCCACTTCACGTACAGCAAGCTGGCATTCCAGCTACCGCCCAGCTTGGATACAATCCCGAGGAAGGCCTGGTCGCCGTTATCGACGTTTGCGTACGGGGTAGTGTCCTGGCGGCGGTCATAACCGGCGACGATGGTATTGCTCTTGCTGAGTGGCTGGATCATCAGAATCCGGTCACGGCGGTCATCACAGACCAGGAAGCAGTTATTGTAGCTGGCCGCCTGACGGCCAACCCGGAAAATGGTGTGACCTACCGGGATCTGCACGTAACCCAGATCCAGGCGCACGTTCTCGGTGTTGTCACCGGAGGAATATGACGGAACAGGGCTACCTTGCAGGTGGTCATCGCCCCTCCAGCGGTCACCGGCCAGCTCGACGCTGGTGTAAACGGAAATACCGGTGTTTTCGTCCAGGAAGTTGCCTTTCAGGCGGATCAGGTTGGCGAAGCCGGTGTCACTGTCACTCCCGTTGGGGTTATCAAACGCATCAGTCTGGTTTGCGAACGCAGTGGCACGGTATTCCATGCCGAAATCAGTCTTCATGGCCTGTGCAGTGACAGGCATCATGGCCATGGTGCCCATGGCACCGGCAACGGTGCACAGGCCGATAGCCTGGCCGAGGCGCTGAAGAGTGAATTTGGGTTGAACGTTAGCACTGTTTGCCAGCGCCCCTTTGGATTTTCCGGTCCACTTAAGTGCCATTGTTTTTGTCCTGTATTCTTCGAGGTTTGTTGATATTGCGAGGGTGGGCAACGGCCTCCCTGCCCTTTTTGTACAACCGCCTACGAGGCACTGTGATCCCCGCGTAAACGGTATGAACCCTCTTTTGCCCATCCAAGGCCATATCTCCCGAGCGGTACGCCCCCCTTCTGAACTTTATATACGAAGGACTGCACCACCAGCACTCGACATACGGTACGGAATCTTCCTGTAACCGTTATGCCAAAGTCTCGAGCTATCTTAGAACCCCTTTTGTGACGGAAGCAATAGTTTAAACCCTGTAAAACAGGGTGCGCGTGGAGTTGGCGATCGTTGACCGTATTCGATTTTTGAAAAAGTGAATAAGCATTCTCGTAATTTCACAAGTAACAAAATAATCAACCCATAACGGAAATACCAAAGGGTATGTAAATCTGGCCCTGTGCGGAGTTTTCCGTGTTTCTGGCTCAAGAAGATGGCAGGAACAAGTTAAACATCGGAGAATTCAAAACCTGCAAAAGGCGTCCGCTTTGCTATTGTCTTTCCGCCATGAAGTTCCCTGGAATGGCGAATTTCCTCGCATTTCCGGTATGAGAATATGTTGCAAGATATGTCGGCATCGTCATTTTCGTTCCACTCGTGTTCATTTATTGAGCGAAAGTTGTTGTCGGCGCGCCCTTGCGGCACGCCTTTGCTCGCCTCATCCGCGCCCGATGCCGTGCCCGTAGACCAGCTTGCCGCCCAGCCAGCCGCCGATGACAAGGCAAAGGAAGCCGGCGGCGTCCAGCAGCAGCGATAGAGTATCCGGGGCCAGCGGCTGAAAGTGATCGAGCCCGAGCAGCAGGCGGGTGGAGAACAGCGCCAGCGCAGACAGCATCAACCCCATGTGCCAGTAAACATCGCGCAGAGCATCGCCTTCCGGCACGCGGGCCAGTTCCACCATGCCGGCGGTCATGGCGATCAGTGCCGAGGCGCAACCTACGGCGAGCAGTCCGGCCGACCAGCGCCAGGCCGGCTCGCCGAAGTAGAGGCTGGCGAAGTCCGCCACCACCGCCAGCGACCAGCAGGCGATGGGGAAGTGGACCAGTGCAGGGTGCAGTGGGTGGCGCATGGGGTCAGACCAGCAGGCTGAGGAGCGTCAGGAAACCGACCACAGCCACCACCGCGTGAACTACCACCACGCCTTTGGGCGGCATTTTCTTGCGCAAGTGAAACGAGGCCAGGAAAAAGCCGCCCAGTGCGGCGACCAGCAGCAATATGAAGGCGACCAGTAAGCGCTGTGCGCCATCGCCTTGTACCAGCATGACGATCAAAAGGATCAGGCCGATAGCGCCCAGCAGGGCGTGCAGCAGAGACAGTACCCAGGGCGCGAACTTGTCCCTCAGCACATGAGCGGCCAGTATCAGGCCGCCGACGGCGGCGACGGCAAACACGATCAGGGCGTAGTTGAGCATCTCGATGTTCCTTTTATGGGTTCTATGGATTGTGGTTGTTGGCGATTGAGCACGGGCCTTGGGGGCTCAGCGGATCATGCCGCGCTGGCGCAGCGCTTCCATCACATGCCGGGTCACCGCGTCGCAGCGGGCGCCGGCAAACTGGAACGTATCCTGGACGCGCTCTTCGAGTTGCGCCGCGAGGCGCTGCCTCAGCCGGGCCCGCGCGCGTGACAGGCGGGTTTTCACCACGTCCTGGCTGACATCGAGGCAATAGGCGGTTTCCTCCACACTCATGCCTTCCACCTCGCGCAGCATGAAAACGCTGCGATAGGCTTCCGGCAGGTGGGTGATGGCGTTTTGCAGCAGATCCTTCATTTGCTGACGATCCACGGCGGCATCCGGGGTTTGTTCGTCGGTAAGGCGGGGTGGCATGGAATCGTCCTCCGTCCGGGCGATGCTCAACAGAGCGCCTTGATCATCCAGCGCCACCACGGGTCGCTGCCGGCGCAGATGGCTGATCGACTGATTGATGACAATGCGCGTCAACCAGGTTCTCAGGGTCGCATCGCCATGAAAGCTGTGCAGATGCGTGAACGCGCGCAGATAAGCTTCCTGCACCATGTCCTGGGCGGTGGCGTCGTCGCCGACGACACCCCTCGCCGCACGAAACAGGAGGCGGTTGTGGCGCCGGACGATGGCCTCGAAGGCCAACTCCTCTCCGCGCCTGGCGCGGACGACCAGTTCCGCGTCCGTCATGGCGGCGACTTCTTGCGGCAACCTGGGTAGCGAGTCTTGCAACATGATGAACCTCACTGTGTTTCTTATGCCTTCATGGCATTGGACGCCGGTGGCAGGCAAAGGTGACACCTTTGGTGGCGGGATCAGTAGCCGAAGAAGCCTTCGTCACGGATGTCGTCTTCCTCCACGCCGGCATCGGCAAGCACATTGCGCATGGCCTCCACCATTGGCGGCGGCCCGGCAAGGTAAACGATCGGATTGTCCAGCCCTTGCATCGAGGTGGAAATCTTTTCGGCGTCGATCGGTCCCGTGGCTCCATCCCAGTGCTTCGCCGAAGAGGCCATGTCGGTCATGGTGGCGAGCAGATGAAAGTGGGAATGGTGTGCCGCCCATGCTTGCAGTTCCGTCAGAAACGCGGTGTCTTCCGGGCGCCGGTTGGAGTAAAGCAACGTCAACGACCGTGTGGATTGGTCCCGGCTTGCCTGCCGTACCATGCTCATGAACGGTGTAATGCCGATGCCGCCGGCCACCAGCACCGCGGGCCGTTTGCTGGTGGGTGACAGAGTCAGGGAGCCGAAAGGGCCGTCCAGCATTAGGCTCGCACCAATGGGCAGGTTGGCCAGCGTTTGTTTGTAGTGGCTGTCACGCATGCGGGTGGCAATGACCAGCTCCTCCTCGAAGGGCGCCGCCACCAGCGAGAAAGCGTGTACCAGCTTGTCGCTTCCACCAGAGGGCAGAGCAAGATCGATGGCCTGCCCTGGTTTGAAAACGAAGTCCGCGGGTTTTTCGAAATGAAACGCGAACGTCCGGTCCGCTACTTCCTGTCTGGCAATCAATCGGGTCTGCATGCTGGCCATGGTCTGCTCCTTCCAATACTGAAACCGGCTGTTCCGGGAACCGCGCTAACCAATCATTGCGTGTCCGTAAAGTGGTGTTTTTCGTGCCTTCACGACATTGGACGCCATTGAGTGTGCAAAGGTGACATCTTTTTTCGCTGGCCAAATTCGTCGCATCGGACGACGAGGTTCCACAGTGTGTTTCGGATCATGGAAGCATCCCCGGCGCCGGCCCGGCGCCAATGACCAAAGGAGTTCCCATGTCCGAAGCAGCCCTTGTCGAATATCGGGTTGACGGTGCGGTGGCCACGGTGCGCATGAACCGCCCTGACGTACTCAATGCCTTCAGTACCGGTTTGCGTACCGAGTTGCTGGCCGCGCTGGAGCGCGCCGAGCGGGATCCGGCGGTGAGGGCCGTGATCCTCGGTTCCACCGGGCGTGGTTTTTCCGCCGGCGCCGATCTGCGTGAGCCCAAGCCGCCGGAATCCAACGTCATCAAGGTGCTGCTGGAAGGCTATCGCCCACTGCTGGAACGAATCACCCGCTCGCCGCTGCCGGTGATCGGCGTTGCTCCCGGTGTTGCCGCCGGTGTCGGCGCCGCCATTCTGATGTCCTGCGATCTGGTGATGATGGCCCGCGAAGCGCGCATCTATATGGCGTTCAGCCATATCGGTCTGGTGCCGGATGGCGGCGCCACCTGGTTGCTGCAACGCCATCTCGGCCATCAGCGGGCATTCCAGATGATCGTCGAAGGCGGCAACCTGAGCGCCGATGAATGCCTGGCCCTGGGCATCGCCAACAAGGTGATGGACGCCAGCGAGCTGGATGAAGCGGCCGCGCAATGGGCCGCGGCCCTGGCCGAGCGCCCGGCACTGGCCACGGCGCAGGCCAAGAAACTGCTGCGTGCGGCGGCCACCGCCAGCTACGGCGAAATGATCGAACGCGAGGCGGAAGCGCAATACCTGTGCATCAACAGCGACGAATCAAAAGCCGCCGTGGCCGCCTTTCTGGCCAGGAGCAAGCGCTGAACGAGCCCGTGCCGACCATGGAACCGGATAGCCGTTTGCTCACCAGCACCCTCGGCGCCTGGGCCGGCCGCCGCTGGCCCGGTGCGCGCGTGGAGGCGGTGCGGCCTTTCACCCGTATCGGCCGGGATCGGCTGTGGGCGTTTGAAGTGCGACATGCCGCTACCGGCGGCGACGTTTTGGAGCCGCTGGTGCTGATGCTGGGAGCATCCCGCGCCAGCCGTCACGCGCTGGCGCCGCAGGATGAAGCACGGCTGCTGACGGTGGTGGCCGGGCACGACGTGCCGGTACCGGCGGTGCGCCATGTGCTCACCGACTATGATGGTCTGGGCGAGGGCTGCATCTTGCAGCGTCTGGACGGAGAGATCGAACCGGGTCGCATCCTCGGCGATGACATCTACGCCGATGCCCGCGAGCAACTGGCGCGCCAGTGCGGGCAGGTGCTGGCCAGCATTCATCAGGTACCGGCGTCCGCCGTGTCCTTTCTTGAACATCGCAACAGTGCCACCTTGTGGCAGACTCTGTACCATCGGTACCTTGCCTGCCGGCAAGCGAACCCGGTGTTCGAGCAGACGTTTCGCTGGCTCGACGATCACCGCCCGGCCGAGCCGCCGGCGCCGGTACTGGTGCACGGTGATTTTCGCAATGGCAATCTGGTGATCAACCGGCTCGGGCTGCGCGCCGTGGCAGGCTGGCGGCGAGCCGGCCTGGGCGATGCGATGATGGATCTGGGCTGGTTGTGTGTCAGCACTTGGCGCTTCGGCAACCGTGATTTGCCGGTGGGCGGCTTCGGTTGCCGGGAGCAGTTGTTCGAGGGCTATCGGGAAGCCAGCGGGCGCGCCGTGTGCGCCGCCACGGTGGCCTACTGGGAGCTGTTCGGCTTGCTGAGATGGGGCGTGGCCTGCCTGCACGGAACGCTGGCCCCGGCCGCCGGTTGCGGCGCGGGCATGGCGCGCCATGTTTCCGAGGCGGAGCAGGACATGCTGCACAAGATGGCGGCTTCCCGGTAACCGTATGCGGCCAGCCGCACGACCACCGGTGCAAGGCGATCACGGGAAGGGAGTTGGGAGTGAACAGGTGAGAGCACAACCCTGGCAGTTGGATATTGAACAATACGATGTGCGATTCCCGGCGACGCCGGTTTACGCACAACTGGATACCGAGCGCCACGTCAACAACGTGGCGGTGCTGAGTTTTCATGCCGAGGCGCGCTTGCGCCTGCAAATGAGCGCGCTGGGGGAACTGAGCTGGTTCTCCGATGACGTATTGCTGCGTCCGCGCCGCACGGTGACCCAGTTTATCGGTGAAATCCATTATCTGTACGACGTGACCTGCGCCGCCCGTCTGGTGGAACTGGAGCAGGACCGTTATCGCCTGGCGCTGGCGCTGTTTCAGGAAGGCGTTTGCGTCGGCGTGCAGGAATGCCTGATGGGCGCCTGGCGCGGCGATCGCTGGATCGACCTGCCGGAAGGCGTGGCCGACATGCTGCGCGAACGGCTGCGGCCGGCGCCATCGCTGATGCCCTGGCCGGAGCGGCACGAGGGCACGGTGACGCACTGGCCCTGCCATTCGGATCTGGTGGTTCGCTATGGCGACATCGACCCGGATCGTGTGCTCGGCGAGCTGACCATCGCGCGCTGCATGGAGCAATCCCGTGCGCGCCCGGTCGGCCTGATCCGGCCACCGGGGCTGGGGCTGCTGATCGCGCGGTTGGATCTGGTGTTCGAGCGCTGGGACAAGGGCGTGGCGAACATAAACCTGCCCTCCGGCGTGGCGCGCATCGGCAACACCTCCTTCGTGGTGCGTGCCTTGGTGGAGGCGGATGGTGATCTCGTCGCCAGCGGCGAAAGCACCCTGGTGATGATGGACCGCAGCGCCCAGGGCACCGTGCCCATAGTGGGCGACCTGCTGGACAAGATGATGGGGCTCGCCATCGATGGCGTGGCGGTGAAAGGTCACTGACCCATGATGAGAAATCCCTCGTGCAGTGCCACTCCGCCGTACCATTCTCGTCATGCCGTACCACTCCCGCCATGTCGTGCCTTCCCCGTCATGTCGTACCACTCCCGCCATGTCGTGCCTTCCCCGTCATGCCGTACCACTCCCGCCATGTCGTGCCTTCCCCGTCATGTCGTACTACTCCCGCCAATGCAGTACCTTCCCCGTCATTCTGCGCGCAGTCGCAGAATCCAGGGCCTGGCACTCCATGGATCCTGCGACTGCGCGCAGGATGACGCACCGCTACGCTCCACGCGGGATGACGCACCGCTACGCTCCACGCGG
>CAYMKZ010000039.1:0-20559 GCA_964391345.1 uncultured Alcanivorax sp. | reverse complement strand
GCTTCCAGCCCTCTCCTCGGCACCAATCAAGGAAGGGCGCTCAGAAATGAGCGCCCTTTTTCGTTTCTCGGGCGGACTCCCGGCCTTCGCTTTTTCCGTTCGGGCGAATACGCCGAACGGGCTCAGGCGCTGGAAGCGGTGCTTCCAGCCCTCTCCTCGGCACCAATCAAGGAAGGGCGCTCAGAAATGAGCGCCCTTTTTCGTTTCTCGGGCGGACTCCCGGCCTTCGCTTTTTCCGTTCGGGCGAATACGCCGAACGGGCTCAGGCGCTGGAAGCGGTGCTTCCAGCCCTCTCCTCGGCACCAATCAAGGAAGGGCGCTCAGAAATGAGCGCCTTTTTTCGTTTCTCGGGCGGACTCCCGGCTCGTGCTTCAATTGCTGCAAAACTGAATGTCGCCTATCATCTACATAACACATACCCGCGCGCTAGGCCCGCTTCCGGGCCAACCTGAATAATCGCTGGCCCCAGACAAGGTCTGCGATCGAATTACGAGCAAACAGGGAGTCGCTTCGACATGGGGTACTCACAGGCCCAAAAGGCCGAAAACCGTGAACGACTACTGAAAAACGCCAGCGAACAGATCCGTGCCGGCGGTTTCGCCTCGATCAACGTCGCCTCGCTGATGAAAAGCATCGGCCTGACGCACGGCGGCTTTTATGGACATTTCGCCTCCCGTGAGGCACTGCTGGCCGAAGCCCTGCAACGCGCACTGCTCGATGGCGAGGCCACCGCGCGTCGGCATAACAAATCGGACAAGCGCAGTTTCGCCGAGATCGTGCGTAGCTATCTGAGTAAACGGCACCGCCGGAATCCCGACTCAGGTTGTGCCATTCCCGCGCTGGCAGGGGATGTGGCGCGGGCCGACGAGGCCTCCCGGCAGATCATGGAAAGGCACATCAACCACTTCATCGACACGCTGGCCGACGAGATGGATGGCGATCGCGCGCGGGCCAGGCTGGCCGTCAGCGCCATGGTCGGCGCCCTCTCCCTCTCTCGTGTGATGACCGATGAACACGAGGCGGACAGCCTGCTTGCCGACGTCCGCCACCTGTTGCTGGAGCTGCCGCACAACGCCGTCGAGTAACCTCTTGGGCGGTGAGTTGACTAACCAACCCATTATTCAATGTGCTTAGCGGCCTTTGAAAACAGCTTCACGACGCTCCACAAAAGAGCGGATGCCTTCAGCCGCATCCTCGCTGCCCATGACCTTGCTGCGCACATCCGGGATCGCCTGGATCGCTGCCTGCTCACCGTGCTGGATGTATTTTCGGCCCGCCTGTTTGGTGATCTGGATACCCAACGGCGCGTTCTTGTTGATCAGCCGTGCCAACTCCATGGCCCGCTCGACTTGCTCGCCCGGTTTCACCACTTCCTGCACCATGCCGATGCGATGGGCTTCAGCGGCGCCAAACTCATCACACAGAAACAGGTGGTACATGGCGTTGCCCCAGCCCGCCCGGGTAATGTAGCGAAAATGTGCGCCGCCCAGTGGCGCGATACCGCGCTTGGACTCCATCTGGCAGAAACGGACATCATCGGCTGCGACCACGATGTCCCCGGCCAGCATCAGCTCGATGCCAATGGTGAAACAGATACCCTGCACCGCCGTGACGATCGGCTTGCTGCATTGATTGCGCAGGCCGAAAGGATCGATGTTGTCATCCGGAATTTGCGGCGGTGTGGCGGTCGGGCCGAAGAACTTCGGCATATCCAACCCGGCGGTGAAGTTCTCTCCCTCCGCGCAAAGCACCCCGATCCACAGCTCGGCGTCGCGCTCCAGCTCGGTAAGGGCAGCCGACAACTGTTCCATCATCGCCGGATGGAAAGCGTTCTTCTTGCTGGGATTGTCGATAATGATCTTGAGAATGTGGTCATGGCGCTCGCTGCGTACCACACCGACGGCTTCACTACTCATCACTGCACCTCCACTGTTGTTCCGATCACGCTCTGGGCACGGCCAGTACGTTTGGCTGTCATCATTCAGCATGATGATGATCATGCAAACTATATGATCACCATCATTCTGATGTCAACTCGTGGTTCTACTGTTTTCGCAGAGATGTCAAAGGGTGCGGATACCGATCAGGGATGAAGCGCGACGCGGCCGATCACTTTGCGGCTGGCGATCAGATCAAGCGCCTGGGCGAAGTCGGCAAGGTCGAAAGTGCCGTAGGTTTCCGGGCGCAATGCGCCGTCGGCGGCCCAACCGAGCAACTCATCGAACGCTTCGCGAACCTGCTCACTGATACCCGGCGCGGGAGGCTGCCGCCCCCAACCCATGTAATAACCCCAGTACAAACCGATCACCGTGACATTCTTGACCAGCAGAATGTTGGCGGGAATCTGCGGAATCGTGCCACTGGCAAACCCCATGGGAATGATTCGCCCATCGGGGGCGATACAGCGCAGTGAGGTGTCAAAGACGTCGCCCCCCACCGGATCAAAGACGACGTCCGCGCCTCTGCCCCCGGTGGCCTCCAGCACTTTGTCCCGGAAATCCTCTTTCCGATAATTGATGACCAGACCAGCGCCGTGAGCACGGGCCGCCGCGGCCTTGTCATCGGTGCCCGCGGTGGCCATGACCCGTGCGCCCAATTGCTTGCCGATTTCCACCGCCGCCAAACCACTGCCGCCGGCGGCGCCATGCACCAGCAGGACCTCGCCAGGCTGAATCCGCGCCCGCCACACCAGCGCGGCGTAGGCGGTGGCATAGATGGTGGGAAAGTGCACCGCGGCATCGAAGTCCACCGCCTGCGGCAATCTGAATACGTTGTCCTCGGGGGCCACCACTTCCTGGGCATAACCGCCGGTCCTGACGCTGGCCAGAACGCGGTCGCCCTTTTTGAACCGGTTTGCTTGCGATCCGCATTCAACGACCACACCGGCCACTTCGGTACCCGGAGTGAACGGCGGCTCCCAGCGATTCTGATGCTTGCCATCGATGACCAGCAGATTGGCAAAGCTCACTCCGGCGGAGGCCACGGCAATGCGCACGCCGTCCGGTGTCATGGCCGGGGCGGCCACCTCCTGCACCACGGCATTCTCCAGCCCAAAGGAACGGCAAACGACGGCTCTCATTCGATACTCCCGTGACGGCCCGAGCCGGCCGCGAATCGTGATGCGCCCGCCTGGGCCTCGATCCGCTTGGCCTCCTGGGCCAGTTCCTCTTCGCGCCGCAAGGCGTCGGCCATCGGCGAACCGGCCTGCTCGTAGGCGGACTGGCGATCCGATCGTAGCGCGATCTGTGGAAACTGCGCGATGATTTCGGCCCAGCTTTCCGCTTCCTCGCGCGCGCTGCCCTCCGCCACCACCTTGTTCGCCAGCCCCATCCGCAGGGCCTCCGCGGCGGGCACCACACGCGCCGAAAGCAGCATCTCCAAGGCACGGCCCATGCCGATAAGGCGCGGCAATCGCACCGTGGTGCCGTCACTCATCGGCACGCCCCAGCGCCGGGACAGCACCGCGAACGACGCGGACTCTTCCGCGACACGAAGATCACACCACAAGGCAAGACCCAGCCCGCCCGCGCAAGCGTGCCCCGAAATCGCCGCGATCACCGGCTTGGACGCCGGGCGCGACAAGGGACCATCCGTGCCCGCCCAGGCATCGTATTCCACGCCCTGGGACAATTCCTTCAAATCCGCGCCGGCACAGAAAGCACCACCCGTGCCATACAGCACGGCGACGCGGGCGCTCTGGTCCTGCTCGAAATCGGCGATCGCCCTGGCCAGTGCCGTGGCCGCTTCCCGGTCCAGCGCATTCCTGACCTCGGGACGATTGATGATGATGGTGGTTACGGCGTCTTTCCGTTCAACGAGGATCTTGTCTTGCATCAGAATTCCACCAGGGTTGAAGTGCGAGGGAGCGAACGGCAAACCCGGTGACCGCTCACGCTACCGGAATGCTCAAGAAGAAGCCGAGAATTCCGCACGAATGGCTTCACTGTGTTCCCCCAGGGACGGCACGGGCCCCAACGTTCGGGGCTCGCCCCGGAAGGTCGCGGGCGGCGCCACGATATCGACCTCGCCCTGCGCGGTACCAACGGCGATGCGGCGCAGATGGGGATGGCGGGAAAGCCCCCGCACATCATTGACCGTGGCATAGGCCACACCGGCCTTTTTCAATCGTGTGCGCAGCTCATCGAGAGTAAGCCGCGCGAACGCCTCGACTATCAATGTATTCAAAGACTGGCGGTGCTCGACCCGCAGCGGGTTGCTGGCGAATTCAGCGCTCTCCGCCAGATCCGGCCGTTCCAGCGCCTGAGAGGCAAACCTTTTCCATTCGCCGTCATTCTGTATGCCGAGAAGAATGAGGTCATCGCCGCCCAGGGCCGTACCCACCGGGTAGGTGCCATAAGGGGCGATGGTGGGGTGCGCCAGCCCGACCCGTGGCCAGATCGTTCCCGCGTAGTCGTAATGCAGCAAGGGCACCGTCATCCATTCGCACATGGATTCGAAAAGAGAGACATGGATGGCGCTGCCCTGGCCGGTCACACCGCGCTTGATCAGCGCTTCCAGGATGGCGGTATGAGCGTACATGCCGGTACCGATATCGCAGGCAGAAATCCCGATACGCCCCGGCGCCTCCGGCGTGCCGGTGACCGAGGCAATGCCGCTTTCACCCTGAACCAGCAGATCGTAAGCACGCAGGTCGGAATAAGGGCCGCCCTCGCCATAGCCGGTGATATCGCAAGTGATCAAACGCGGGTATTTTTCACGCAGCACCTGCCAGCCAAACCCGGCCCGTTTGGCGGCGCCGGGTCCCAGGTTCTGGATGAACACGTCGGCCTGGCCGATCAGCTTCTGAAGCAGCCCGGCATCTTCCGGCCTGGTGAAATCCAGAGTGATGGATTCCTTGCCCCGGTTGAGCCACACGAAATAGGTGCTGTCTCCCCGCACGGCTTTGTCGTATCCGCGCGCGAAATCACCTTCCGGCCGTTCTATCTTGATGACCCGGGCTCCGGCATCCGCCAGGCGTGACGACGCATACGGCGCTGCCGCCGCCTGCTCCACGGCCACCACCAGCAATCCTTTCAACGGTTTGTTCATTGCCTGCCTCCCGTCAATCAATCCACGATTTCTTCACCGCCACGTCAGTGCGTCATCGCGCGATCAGCGCCCTCATCAATCGAGACCGATTTCACGCAGCACTTCCTCGGTATGCTGGCCGAGGCGCGGCGGCAATTTCCCGATGTCGCCCGGCGAATCGGACAGCACCACCGGAATGTCCGTGGTCAGCAAGGGGCCTTCGCTATCGTGGGTGACTGTGCGGAAGAAGCCGGTATCGGCCAGGTGCGGGTCCTGCCTCAAACCATCCAGATCCCGCACCGGCGCCGCCGGAACGTCCGCCGCTTCGAACAGTGCCACCCACTCATCCGTACCGCGGGCCCGCAATGCACTCTCCATGATCTGGTAAAGGCTGTCTATGTGGGTCATTCTGCTGGCTATGGACGCATAACGCGGGTCGTTCGCCAACTCGCCGTGACCAATCACTTCGAACAAACGCCGCCACTGCGCATCCGTATTGGCTATCACACAGATGAAACCATCGCCGGTCGGCAAGGGTCGATGGGACTGGCTCAGTACACGAGGATAACCGAACGGCACGGCCTCTTCCGTGTTGCTCTCGGCAACGAACACGCCGTCCGCCAGATGATCCATGAGATTGAACGCCACCATCGATTCAAACATGGGCACCTGAATCTCCTGCCCTCGCCCCGTTCTCTCACGATGGAAAAGCGCATTGGAAATCGCGTTGGCCAGGAACAGCCCGCAAATCTTGTCGGCCATCAGCATGGGCACATAATCCGCCCTGCCGCAGGCGCGTTCGTTCAGCCCGACAAGACCACTCAGCGCCTGTATCACGTCATCGTAAGCCGGCCGGCCAAAGTACCGTCCACGCACACCGAATCCATTGGCGGCGGCCTGGATAAGGTTCGGAAAATCGGTCTTCAGGGAGGCATAATCCAGCGACAGTTTTCGCAGGGCCGGGGCGCGAATGTTGTGCACGAACACGTCCGCCTCACTCAACAATCGGCGCATTGTCGCAAAGCCTTCGTCGCTCTTCAGATCGAGCACCACGCTTCGCTTGTTGCGATTGACGTTGAGAAACATCGAGCCCATCAGCGGTGTCCGGGTCTTGCCGACACCACGGGTGGGATCGCCACCCGGAGGCTCGACCTTGATCACGTCGGCCCCCATGTCACCCAGCATTTGCGTGGCAATGGGGCCGAACAGAAAACTTGTCGCATCGATAACGCGAATCCCAGCCAGCGGGCCAGCCATCTTCTTCTCCTCTTTCAAATCGCCGGAAATACGCTTTATTGCATTTTCATGGGCAGGAACAGGGACAATTCCGGGAAGCCGATGAGAAGGGCAATGACGACCGCTTCGGCGATCAGGAACCAGATCGTCCCTCGCACGATGGTGCCGAAAGGAACCCTGTCCCCCACCCCCGCGCTGACCATGAACAGGTTCAGGCCAATGGGCGGCGTCAGCAGACCCACCTCGATGAATTTCACGACAAGAACGCCGAACCAGATCACGTCTATGCCATACACCTTCAAGAACGGATGGAGTATGGGCAACGTCACCAGCATCAAGCCGATCGGGTCCAGAAACATGCCGAGAATCAGGTAGAAAACCGTGACCACCATCAGGAACAGAATCTGCGACACGGCGTAGTCGTCTATCCAGCCGCCGATCGACATGGGAATCTGGCTCATCGTCAGCATGCGGCTGAACAGCACCGCGCCCACGGCGATGAAAAATATGGTGGCCGTGCTGCGCACCGTTTCCACCACCGCCCGCCACAGCGCTTCTCGTGTCAGCGTCTTTTGGAAAAACGCCGCGCTCAGCGCCACGGCGGCGCCAAAGGCGCCGGCCTCGGTGGCGGTGACAATCCCGGAAAACAGTCCGCCAACCACGCCGAAGATGATCACCGGAAGAGGCCACGATCTGGCCAGCAAACGAAATTTTTCGGCGGTGGAGAAATCATCGTTGGTGCGCGGCGCCAGCTCCGGATTCAGGCGCACACGAACGATGATGAGTACGGAATAGGCCAGCAGCGTCAGCAACCCCGGGATGATGCCGGCAATCAGCAACTGGCCGACGGACGCTTGCACGAACACCGCGTAAAGCACGAACGGAATGCTGGGCGGAATGAACGCCCCCAGCGTGCCGGAAGCGGCGACGATGCCCGTCGCAAGGCCGGGATGATATTTCGCCCGCAGCATCTCCGGTACCGCCACGCGGGACATGGCCCCGGCCATGGCGACACTGGAGCCGCTGGCCGCCGCGAACCCCGCGCTCGCCACATTGGTGGCGACGGCAAGGCCGCCGGGCAGAAAACTCAGCCAGGCTCTACCCGCATCGTACAGCGTTCGTGTCAGGCCGGTTTCGAACGCGATCGACCCCATGAGGATGAACATGGGCACCGCGGTCAGCGTCCAGTGCGCGATGAAGTCATAGGTGGAACTTCCCAGAGCGGCGATCGCCGGATCGAAGCCACGAATGGCCATCAAACCCGTGAAGGCGGCCGCACCGAGGGCCGCGCCGATGGGAACGCGCAGAGTCAACAACAACAGAAGCAGGAGGATGCAGGCGAAACCGATCTGCGGAGCGGACATGGGTCACCTCTCTTCCGGGCGCGGACTGGAAGGGCGGCGCAAAACCCGAATGACGATCCCGCCCGCCGCCACACAGGCCAGACCGATACCCGCCAGTGCCAACCAGCGGGTCGGCCAGACCGGCAGATCAAAAAAGATGGTTTCGACAAATTCCCGGTGCTGCGTGCTTCTTGCCGCACGCAGCAGCAGCCCGTAGGCAAAAAGCGCCAGATAGACGAACAGCACGACGCTTGCAAACACATCGACGGCCCGGCGTACCGACCGGCGGAACAGGTCGTAGAACACATCGACTCGTATATGAGACTCATGATGAGTCGCGACAAAGATACCCAGGAAAACGGCGGCAACCATGTAGTAATAAGAGACGGTCTCGATGGTCGCCGGAATGTAGCCATTGACGATGACTCTCAACAGGACATTGGCAACGATATGCACCATCATCGCCATCGTCATGATGCAAGCGATCCATTCCGAAAGGCTGCTGGCCGGCGCAAGAATTTTTCTCATTTCGCCTCCTTTTGACCGGGATCATCGAACAGAGGACGGAAAGAAAGGGGCGTCAACCACGCCCCTCGACAGGCTCTAGAGTGATATCTTGCTGTACAGATGCTCTTTCAGCAGGGTGGTATATTCATCCTCCGTGATCTCCTTGCCGCCGATCAGGTCCGTCCACTTCTGGTAATTCTTCTGAAGAGACTCAAGCAGTTTTTCCGGATTTTTCACCCCCCGGCCACGGGCGGTCTCGGCCACGCGCTCCATCTGGCTCTTCGCGAAGGCGGCGTGTTTTTTCTTCAATTCCGGCGAAGGCTCCAGGTATTTGACGCCCTTCTTCTCGGCGGCTTTCCTGGCGTGCTGGACCTGCTCGATGTACCCATACACGGCTCTCGCTATGGCCGCCGGCGTGGCATCAAGCAGCGCCTGCTTCTCCTGTTTCGACAGGTCCTCCCATACGGATGTCCTGACATCAAACAGCGCCCCGCCGTAATAAGCACCCATGGGCTGGTCGATGACGCTGCCGACCACCTCGTTGAGTGACAGCGCATCCAGCCAGGCCGTCGCCCCGTGAACGCAGTCCAGCTGATTGCGCTGCATGGCCTGATACGCTTCGTTATTGGCGATATCCACCGGAATACCGCCCAGCTCGCTGACCCATTTACCGAACTCGCCGCCCGCCACTCGTATGCGCAAACCATCGAAACTCATGCCGCCGGAAAAGTCGCCTTTGCACATCATCATGTAGGGGGTGGTCGAATAGGTGCCGAGGAACTGAACGTTATTCTTCTGGTATTCCTTCAGGCATTGCTTGCAGTCATTGAGAATCGTGTCGGTGACCGCGGCCGCGGCAATCTGGGGGTTCGTGTTCAGGAAGGAGAAGTCGCTGAGCAATGAATTCGCGGGCAGATCACCGGGAGTATAGATACCGACAATGAACCCCGCGTCGATGATCCCCTGGCGGATGGAGGCCAGCATGGCCTTGCCGCCCGCCAGCGATGCCGAAGGGTAGACGGCAAACGTCACCTCCCCATCGGTTTTCTTGCTGACCAGTTCGGTGAAAAGTTTTATGCCCTGGGTGGTAGGGTGCGATGGCGGCAGATAGGTGGCGTATGCCAGATCCCGCGCGTGCGCCGGAGAGGTGGCCATCAGTGCCGCCATCATGAGCATGAGACCAGCGAAAGGTAAAAGGGTCCCTTTGAAACTTGTCCGGTACATATGGACCTCCTTCGTTTGTCTTGTTGCTTCTTCTGTACGGAAAGGCTAAATTAAATGTTCGCTTAGCGAACGGTTTGTTCTCTTTGAGAACATTCCAAAACCTACCCTGAAAGGGTGGGGTGGTCAACAGCGTGCCCACACACCTCACTGAATGGAGGATGAATGCCCAAATCGGATTTGTTCGTGCACTCCCTGGCACGCGGCCTGATCGTCATCAAGGCCTTCGGTGAAGAGCTGCCGAGAATGACCATCGCGGAAATCTCGAGACAGACGGATATCAGCCGCGCCGCCTGCCGACGGCTGTTGCACACCCTGCATGAGCTGGGTTATGTCGGCACCGACGGCAAGAAATTCTGGCTGACACCACGCATTCTCGAGCTCGGCTACTCCTACCTGTCCTCCACACAGTTATGGGACTTCGCCGAGGATTACGTGGAAAACCTCGTTTCCCGAGTACACGAGTCCTCCTCCATCTCGGTGCTGGAAGGCGATCATGTTTATTACGTGGTACGGGTTCCGGCACGCCGGATTCTGAAAAGCCCCATTGCCGTGGGCAGTTATCTACCGGCCCACCTGACCTCCACGGGGCGCATCCAGCTTGCCGCCCTGCCGCCCGAGGAACTGCGGCAACGGATCGCACGGATGGGGCTTCCCGCCTACACTCGCCATTCGATCACCGACAGGGATGAACTGCTGGCGACCATCGAGAAAGACAGGGAACAAGGCTGGTCGCTGGTCAGTCAGGAACTCGACGAAGCACTTTGTGGCATCGCGGTGCCCATCATGGATGGAGGCGGCAAGACCATCGCCGCCGTCAACATCACCATGTACCCGGACAAAGCGGCGGACGCCGAAACCCTTCACGAAATGCTGACGGCCCTTCAGGAAACGGCGCAAAAAATAAATACCACCCTTCTCAGGAAAGCCAGGCTGTAACGACCTCCCCCCTCACTCGAGGCGAGGGGGGAGAGGGAGGGCCACAAAGCTACTGCTTGGGACGGTTGCGCATGTGGCAGGTGGTGGGCAGAGCCGTTTGCTCCGCGGAGTACTTGTCGATGGCATGGAAGTTGAGGTGATCGGTATTCTCGATGGAATACTTCATGCCGTCCTTGAACACGGAAATGAAGGTCGGCGCCAGCAGCTGGTGGTCCTTGCCGCGCATGATCGCCGTACCCATGGGGCCATCAAAGTGGAGATTTTCCAGTGCGAAGGCAACCTTGGTGGGCTCGATGCTGTGGGCTTTGGCGGCGGCTTGCCGGAGCATGTCCAGAGCGTACATTTCCTGGATGAAGCCGTAGTCATAGTGGGTCTGTTTCTTCATCGCCACTTGCCGCTTGGCCAGTTCCGGGTTGCTGTAATCACCGTTCCAGATGGACACCATATGCACGATGCCGACACCATTCTTGCCCATTTCCGTGGGGGTACCCGGCAGGCTGGCATAATAGGTCATGAAGGGAATTTTCAGCCCGGAGCTGGAAGCGGCCTTGGCCAGCAGGCTCATGTCCGGGCCCCAGTTACCGGTAATCACCGCATCCGCGCCAGACGCCTTGATCTCGGCGATATAGGGAGAGAAGTCTTTCACCTTGCCCAGCGGCACATAGACGTTGCCGGCGATCTTGATGTCCGGGCGTTTCTTTTTCAGCATTTCGCGGGCGTACTCGGAAACATCATGCCCGAAACCGTAATCCTGGTTGAACAGGAACACCTTCTTGATGTCCTTCTGCTTGGCGATCCAGTCGGTCAGGATGTTCATCTTCATCTTGGTGTTGTCGTCGAAGAGGAAATGCCAGAACGAGCAGCGCTGATTGGTGAACTCCGGACCAATGGCGCCATAGTTCAGATACAGGATCAGATCATTCGGGTTGCGGGTGTTGTGTTTGTTGACCGCGTTCAGCAGTGCCGAGGCGATGGAATCCGCATTCGCTTGCAGCACGTAATGAATGCCGTCATCCGCTGCTTTCTGGAACTGCACCAGGGCCTGTTTCGGGTCCAGCTTGTTATCCAGAGGGACGATTTCAATCGGATGACCGTTGATGCCGCCTTCCTTGTTGAGGCGGTTTGCTTCGAAGCGGAACAGAGCCAGTTCCGCTACGCCCAGATTGGCGAACGCGCCGCTGAGCGGGTCGATCATGGCGATGCGCAAAGGCGTCTTGCCGGCAGTGGAGGAAGAACTTGTGGCAGCGCCAGCGATGCCGGATACCAGCATCAAAGTGGTGACGATGAACGAAGTGAGAAAAACTCTGAACATGATGCTCTCCATTTTATTCGAAAGTATAAAAGGAGCTGCGCCATGGCCGTGCCGGCCAAACAGCCGGACACAAGACGCCGGAGCGCAGATCAATGCTCTCTTTCCGCGGGCGGTGAAAACTTTCCGTGTTGCCGTCCTGGATGAGGGACTCGGTGCCTGCAGTGACGGCGAGGAAGTAGCGACCGAGGGGCAACGATAACGTCGGCTCTGTCGAAGGCACCTACGTTTTTTATAGCACGCGTCTTTGTGCCAGCGCCAGCGATTTGCATGGCCCGGGACGATAGCCATTGGTCGAGGGTGTTACCGGTGCGAAAGGGAAATCGAGCAGGAAGATTGCCTTCCCCTCATGCACCTGGAGCAGGATTTGCTACTTTTTTCAAAATATTTGACCTACATCCGTGAAAAAAGCATCCGACTCAAGCACCGTTGGCAACGAGGAAACAAGGCGTTCGTTCTCTGGTTTCCGCTAACAACAACAGGATTCAGCCATGACTTACTCTCTCCGCCACGCACCACTTTATCTTGCCGCCTTTCTTCTGGCCTGCATCGGGCTACTGTCGATGGCCCCCGCCGTCAATGCCAATCCAGCCGAAGATATGGCGGCACTGAAGAAATTCACACTCACGGAGGACACGCTGCACCACTGGATGGAGGCCAGGGAGGAAGCATCCCGGAAGGGGGTTTCCCTGCAAATGATCACACCCAGCCAGATGCGTTCGAACAAGGGCGGTATGCCGTCATTGCAGGCAATGATCGACCGCGTCGATCAACAGCCCGGCGCCAGCGACTTGCTGGCCCATCATGACATGACGAGCCGGCAATACGTTCTTGCCAGCATGGCGCTGATGCTCGGCTCACTGAACGCACTTGCCGGGGCCGAAGGCGACACGCTCAACCAGGACAATATCGACTTCGTTCGCGCACACCAGAAGGAAATCGAGGCTTATCTGAGGAACCGAGGGGCGAAATAGTCGAGGCCAACCACAATATACCGCGACCCTGGAGCGTTTCTGATGCGAAACAGTGTTCGACGCACGGCGACCGCGATCTGCTACCTGATGCTGCTGGCCGCGACCATGCCGGCCACAGCGTCGGAATGGCTCAGCCATGACGTGCAATCGCAACTGGCCCGGAGCAACATGAGCGGCGATCTCTTCCAGCGCCTCAACGCGATCGGCGACGAGGCGCAGGCTCAGGGCATCCCCATCGGGAAAACGCTCCGGCAAGCCTGGCGTTCCTCGGACCAGCCCTCCATCGAGACCATGGCCGGGTCGCTGCAAGACCACGCTGCGATCGCAAGCCTGCTCGACGAGCACGGCCTGAGCGCCCAGGATTTCGTTACCGGCATGCTGATGCTCGAACGCAGCCAATATGCCGCCGCGGGCCTGATCGACAAGCAGAAGCTGAACCCGCAAAACCTGCGATTCTACGATCAGCACAAGACCCAGGCGGATAAAGCGCTGGCACGGTTACTCAGTGCCGGCAACACCACCGACAACTCCGCGGACGATCCGAACTCTCACGACCTGACGCTCGAAGACCTGCAAAAGATGGACAAACAAATGCTCGCCGAATGCACCCAGGTCGGTCTCGTCGTGGCGCAGGCCGTCTTCAGTTTCGGCATTGCCGCCATGGACAGCCACCATCCTGAAGCGGGCAATATCAGTGGCGACACCATCATCAAGATAAGCGAAAACCTGCACGATCTGGCCGCCGACGTGCCACAGAAAGATCTGAAAGGCTATCTCTCCACCATGAGCGGAGAAATCAGACGCCAGGCCCATAACCGGCCGATACAGGAATCCCCGGCCTACCTGCAAGCCGGAGATGCCTACACCGCCTGGATGGACAATCACTGCACCAAGGAAACACTGACCCAGTGACCCTCCGCTCTGCTTGCCCACGGTACATTGCCGCCCAGAACTCCGTGTCGCGAACTGCCCTGGCATTGATGACGGCTTGCCCTGCCCTCGCGGCCCCAGGGCGGGCATCATGCTGCAACTTTCCGGCCACACCCGTGGCGGCCGCTGCACTGGATCACGCGGGCCCTCGGGAACGGTAGGTGAACCGGCCCCGGAAGTGAGGGGCTATCGTTTTTGGATTAGACGACCTGCAACGGTCCCGAATCAGGCAGTTGCGTCACCAGGTCCGCGCCGACCAGTTTCGAGGGCGTATAGGCACCACCCGCGGGCGGATGCGTCAGCAAGTGTTCGACAACAGCCAGCGAGCCGGTGATCGTCAGGCTGTAGCCATTCGCCGTCTGGATGCGGGCGGTTTTCTTTTCGCCGCGCGCATTGCTGGCTTCGCCCCAGACAAAAGTGGGCATTTGCGCCCGCTGTTTCTCGTCCGGCCCTTTCACGGTTTTGCCGATGCGCGCCTTGATCAGCCGCTGCACCAACCCGATGCCCAGCAACGGCTGGATGTATTTGGCGCGTTTGGCGCTGGCGATCATGCGCGGCGAGCCAGGAATGTACACCTCGATGTTGGCAATGCCGGTGCTGTGGTAAGCGGTGGAAACATCGCCCCAGGGGATGGTCATGGCGTCTTTCTCGCCATCGCCGAAGTCGATGCGGCGCACCCGCCAGGCCAGCGGCACGGTGATGATCTTGCCGTCACGGCGCACCTTGCCACCTTGCGCCAAACCCTCCACGGAGGTCTTGGCGGTACCGGGCGAGAAACCGGAGCGCGAATCGAAACCCAGCGCCAGATGGGTGGCATCGGGCAGGGCCGCCTTCAGGGCGGCGGCAACGCAGTCGGTGGGAATCACGTCGAAGCCCACGCCGGGACAAAGCACGATACCGGCGGAAAGCGCCTTGTCGTTGAGGTGCTGCGCCAGTTCAAACACCGC
The DNA here is from genome assembly GCA_964391345.1 of uncultured Alcanivorax sp. Lineage (GTDB taxonomy): Bacteria > Pseudomonadota > Gammaproteobacteria > Pseudomonadales > Alcanivoracaceae > Alloalcanivorax. The sequence goes on along the minus strand of CAYMKZ010000039.1, from coordinate 6,125 downwards.
GATTTCGCCGGTGATGTCCAGGTAATGCGCCCGCGCCGCCAGGCACGCCTTCATCATCGGCTCGGCGGTGGCCGAGAAGGGCCCGGCGCAGTTCAGTACCAGCGCGAAGCCCTTGAGGTGACGGGCAGCCTGCTCCACGTCATCCAGAGCGAAGCCGACGGCCTCGAGACCAAGCTCGCGCGCCAGCGCTTGTACCCGGTCATGGCGGCGCCCCGCCAATACCGGCCTGTACCCCCGGCGCGCCGCTTCGCGGGCAATCAGCTCGCCGGTGTAGCCGTAAGCGCCGTAGATCATCCAGGGCGTTTGCTGCAAGGTATCGTTCGGCTCGTTCATGTCGTATTCCTGCACGTGTACTGCTGGGCGGTTGGCGTTCCAGCCTCCATGCTAAGATTGAAGCGGGGTTGAAGGTCAAGAGAGGCCTGCCCGCTCGCGCCCAGTATCGTTTGCATGGGTTCATGTTCCCGGTCGGCTCATGTGGTGCACCAACTTCAAGGTTGAATCCAGCTTCAAGGTCAACCGAAACAAAAAGGGAGGGCGTTTTCAGCGCCGTCGGCGCTGGCCGGACGCTTGATCGACATGGCGCTCGGGCGCACCCGTCTTGGCCAGCCCGAACTGCGACAACACCCGTTTGGCGTTGGTGGCGCAGTCCATGTCGTCCGGCTTTGCCTCGATCTCCGTCAGCACCTTGCGCAGTTGCGCCTTGCTTTGCGCGAGCCTTTTCTGGATCACTTCGATATCGCGGATTTTCTGTTGCAGCGCCGCCAGCAAGGAGTGGTGATCCCAATCGGCCAGGTCGGAAGGCAGCAGCTTGCGCAGCTCATCGAGGCTGAAGCCCGCCTGCTGAGCGGTGATGATCAGCTTGAGCGCGGTTACTGCTTCCGGCGGATAGGTGCGGTAGCCGTTGGCTTTGCGGCTGACCGTTTTCAACAAACCAATGCGCTCGTAGAAACGGATGCGTGAAGGGGCCAGCCCGGTAATCTCCGCCAATTCACCGATTTTCATGTTGGCTGTTGCCTCTGGCTTCTCCGAAGAGGATTATTTTTCATTCAGAATCCCGGCGCGCGCTCGCCTGCCCTCTTCGCTGTCCCGGCACACCAGCCCCTGGTCCGCGTCCATGTGGAATCCCAGGCGGTTCAGTGCGTTGGCATGAAGGTTCACGGATTCCTTGGTCATGCGGACGATGACCGCCGGGCACTCCAGGGCTCGCTCCGCCAGCGTCGCGGCCGCCACCACGGCTTGCCCGGTTTCACAGATCTCATCCGCCAGCCCCCACTCCAGAGCCTGTTGTGCACCCAACCGCTCGGTGAGCAGCAAAACACGTTTGGTACGGGCCGGGCCGATCAGGTTCACCAGGCGGGGGATGGTGCCCCAGCCCATGTTCAGCCCTACCTTGGCTTCGGGCAGACAAAAGAAAGCATCATCGGCGACCACCCGCCAATCACAGGCCAGCGCCAGCGCCGCGCCGCCACCCACTGCCGGCCCTTCGATGGCGGCGATGGTCAGTTGCGGCAGTTCCTCCCAGAGCCGGCAAAGCCGCGCACCGCGCCGTGCCACCTCGCGGCGCGCCAGCAGGCTGGCGCCACCTTCATTCCATTTCGCCGGGTCCTTCAGATCGATGCCCGCCGAGAAAATATCGGCCGCGCCCGTCAACACCACGGAGTGGATATCCAGGGCCGATGTCAGATCCAGTGCCACTTCCGCCAGAGCCAGCAGCGTATCCTGGTCCATCGCGTTGCGATTGACGCCACGGTCGAACCGGACCAGGGCCCGGCCCTCTGCAACCGTTACCGAAACACTGTGACCGTAATTCTGTTTCATGAGTGCTCCCGCGAGCTCGCCATTCCGTCCTGGCCCAAGCATGGGCCATGCCGGCCACGACTTCCAGCCGTGGAGCCCGCCCGCTTGTGCATTCGACCCACTCCCCGCCGGACAGTACAATCGCGCCATTCCCGGAATGGCTGCCGGTCGGGGGACTCCCCGCCATTGGCCAGCACAGAGTGAGCGTTTGATGGAAACAGCGGCGGTAACGGCCAGGGTGAAGCAGGAACTGATCGAGGCGGGGGCGCTGACCGACCCGCACAGTGCCAAGGGCGAGTTGCTGGCGGTGGCGGCGCATCTGTTTCGTGAGCAGGGTTTCGAGCGCACCACGGTACGCGACATCGGCAAGCACGCGGGCCTTCTGCCGGGCAGCATCTTTCATCATTTCGGCTCAAAGAACGAGATCCTGCGCACGGTGATGCGCGAGAGCATCAATCTGAATCTGGCGCGCATTCATGCGACCTTGCCGAAGGCGGTCGATGTGGAGGACGAGTTGCGCATCCTCATCAGTTGGGAGCTGTACGCCAATCATGGCGATACCGGGGAGGCCTGGTCGGTGCTGGTCAACGAGTGGCGCAGCCTGTCGGAGGAAGGCCAGGCGGAGATGCTGCAACTGCGCCGCGAGTACGACGGCCTGTGGATGGCGGCGCTGGGACGCGCCCGTGAACGCGGCCAGATCGCGCTCGATCCCAGGGTGCTGCGCAGACTGCTGGCCGGGGCGCTGCATTCGACGCCCCACTGGTTCCGCCCGGAAGGCAGTTTGAGCCTGGATCAGCTCACCGAGGAGGTGCTCAAGCTGATCCTGACCGCCCCTGGTTCAGGGTAACCCGCCGACGCCATCACCGCCGCTACCGCCGTACCCTCTTCACTGTTGCATGAACTTTGTCGCCTTCCCATGGCAATATGACCCATCGCAACCAGCAAGTGAGGTGAGTCAGCAATGGGTGTCACTCCCTACTTCAACGACAAAACCCTTCCCGAAGTGGCCCGCGACGCGGCCCGGAAATGGCCGCGGCGAACAGCGCTGTGTTTTTACGACGAGACCGTCACGTTCGCGGAACAGTATCACCGCGCCTGTTGCCTGGCGCACGGGCTGGCCAGCCTGGGCATCGGTCGCGGCGATCATGTGGCGACGCTGATCAGCGGCCGCCCCGAATGGTTTTATCTGTCCTACGCCATCAGTCTGCTGGGCGCGGTGATCGTACCGATCAACGTGACGTTCCGGCAGCAGGAGCTGGATCATGTGCTGCGTTGCGCGGATGTCAAAGCGCTGATCACCATCGACGAATTTCGCGGCACGGATCACGTCGCGCTGTTTCGTGACCTGATCCCGGAACTGGACGCCAGCGCACCGGGTTTTCTGCGCTCCGCGCGCTATCCCTGCCTGAGCACGGTCATCACCTTCAGCCCGGAGGGGCAGCAACACCCCGGCTGTTTCGATTTTCAGGAGGTGATGGATTCCGGCCGGCATTACCGTCCCTGGCAGATCGAGCACTGGCACCAGATGCTGGCTCCCACCGACCCGGCCTACATTCTGTTCACCTCGGGAAGCACGGCGTTTCCCAAACCGGCGCTGCGCGATCACGGCTCCTGTGTCGGCATCGCCCATCATCTCTACGGCTCCAGTTTCCGTTTCGGGCCGGACGACGTGATGCTCGGCCTGTCGCCTTTTTATCACGTGGGGGGCTGCGTCTACGTGACGCTGGGTTGCGGTCTGTCCGGGGCGCGGCTGGTACTGATGGATTCCTTCGATCCGGGCCGGGCATTGCAATTGATCGCACGGGAAGGCATCACCTGCATGAGCGGTTTCGACACTCATTTCCGTGGCCTTTCCAGCCACCCCGATTTCGCCGGCACCGATGTCAGCCGTGTCGGCCGCCTCCAGTTGGCCTGCGGCCCGGAGTGGTACGACAAGGTCCGCGAGCTGGGCTTCGGCTCCATTTCGGTGACGCACCATTACGGTTTCACCGAAGGCACTTCCGTGGTCATGCCGGACAGCGAAACCGATCCTGAAATACGCAAGTACAGCAACGGCAAACCGTTTCCAGGCTGCGAGGTGCGCGTGATCGACCCGGATAGCGGACAGGAATGCGCGGCCAACCAGCCCGGTGAATTGTGCGTGCGCGGCTGGACGCTGTTTCTCGGCTATTACAAGATGCCCCGCGAAACCGCCGCCAGTTTCGACGAGGATGGTTTCTTCCACTCCGGCGACTATGGCTGGAAAGACGACGCCGGCTACATCTATTACCGTGGCCGCTACAAGCAGATGATCAAGACCGGCGGCGAAAACGTTTCCCAGCGCGAGGTGGAAATGTTCCTCGAACAGCATCCGGGAATCGCCACGGTACAGGTTGTCGGCGTTCCCGATGAACGCTGGGGCGAGGCGGTAACGGCGCTGATCGAACCCCGCGACGCGAGCGCGCCTCTGGACGTGGAAACGATTCGCGCATTCTGCAAGGAAAATATCGCCGGCTTCAAGATTCCCAAACACGTGATAGTGGTCGAGCGCAGCGACTGGCCCATCACCCTGACCGGCAAGTTCGACAAGCCGGCGCTGCGCAAACTGGCCATGTCCCGGCTGGGGCTGAGCGAATGACGACGACGGAGAACAGCATGCATGGATACCGGCCCGACACCGCCATCATTGCCGGCATCGGTGAAACCGAATACGTGAGGGGCACGGAAAAAAGCGGCCTGCGTTTGCAACTCGAAGCCGCGCTGGCCGCCTGCCGCGACGCCGGGGAGGATAGCGCGGCGGTGGACGGTCTGGTGATCACCCACCAGGTCAGCACCAACGAAGATTTCATCGCCGCCCTCGGCATCCGCGATTTGAAATTCCACTCGCACCTCAATATCGGCGGCGCCAGCGCCGTGGCCGGGCTCAATCTGGCGGTACACGCGGTGGCGGCGGGTCTGGCCGAGCGCATTCTGGTGGTCTGCGGTCGCAACGCCTACAGCGGCATGCGTTACGGCAACGCCAACGCCGCGCCCAGCGCCATCTGGCCCGGCAACGATATCCGCCAGAACCTGGAATACCCCTACGGCATGATCGCTCCCATGCAGTGGTACAGCCTGCACGCCAACCGCTGGTTCCATGAAACCGGCGCCAGCCGTGAAGGCATGGCGACGGTGGCGCTGACCACCCGCCAGCATGCCCATCTCAACGACAAGGCCTGGTTCCGCGACCGACCCCTGAGCCGGGAAGAGTACGACGCCTCGCCCATGCTGGTGACACCGTTCCGGCTGCTGGACGTGTGCCTGGAAACCGACGGCGCGGCGGCGGTGCTGGTCACGCGCGCCGATCTGGCCGGCAATGGCCACCGCACGGTTTACGTGGCGGCCACCGCCGAGGGCCACCCGGACTCACCGGATGATCTCAGCAACCGGCCGGACATTCTCGGCATGGGCATCGCCAAGGCCGCGCCCCGGGCGCTGGCGCAGGCGGGAGTCGGCCTGCACGAATTCGATTTCGCGGAAATCTACGATTGCTTCACCTTCATCGTGCTGCGCCAGTTGGAGGAAATCGGCTTCTGTGCTCGCGGTGAAAGCCCGGATTTCGTTCAGGGCGGCCGCATCGCACTGGGCGGTGAACTGCCGCTGAACACCCATGGCGGACTGCTTTCCCAGGCGCATATTTCCGGCATGAATCATCTGGTGGAAGCGGTTCGCCAGCTTCGCGGCGACGCCGGCCGCGCCCAGGTGGACAACGCTCATCTGGGGCTGGTCACCGGCTACGGCGATTTCGGTGACGGCGCCATCGCCATCCTGCACAACTGACGCCCGACTGTCATTCAGACAAGGAATTTCTCATGTCTTCCGATCTTCAGCGTCCCGCCCCCGACCTACATCATCCGCTCTACCAGGCTTATTTCCAGGGGCTCGCCGCACGGCAATTGCGAGTGCAGGGCTGCCTGCATTGCGGGCATCGCCAATGGCCGCCACGAGAGCTTTGCGGCCAATGTTGTCAGGCCGAGTTCGACTGGCCGCGGGTCGCCGATCATGGCCACGTTTACACCTTCTCGGTGGTACACCGGGCGCCGCATCCCTGGTTCCGCGAGCACCTGCCCTATGCCATCGTCGTGGCGGAACTGGAAAGTGGACTGCGCATGATCGGCAACAGCTTCGGCGACGACGTGGCGAAGATCGCCTGCGGCGTTGCGGTGGTGGCGCATTATCAGCATGACGACGGCTGTGACAGTGCTTCCGGGCTACGCCCTACCCTGTTGCAGTGGGTGCCGCAAGGCTGAGTAATCTGGTGGATGCGCTGCGCTTATCCACCCTTATTTATTCGAAATCTGCCAAGGTAG
>CAYMKZ010000038.1:0-22177 GCA_964391345.1 uncultured Alcanivorax sp. | reverse complement strand
AAGGTTTCCCGGATCGCATGCAGCATGACTTCAAGGACCCGGCGGAAATCATGTTCGACAACAACCGCTACGGCCAGAAAAACGGCATCGGCTTCTACAAGTACGAGGCCGACAAGAAAGGCAAACCCCGCAAAACCGTCGACGAACAGACCTACGAGCTGCTCAAGCCGGCCGTCACCAGTGAGCGCAAGGAATTCGACGCCGAGGAGATCATCGCCCGCATGATGATCCCCATGTGCACCGAAACCGTGCGCTGCCTGGAAGACAACATCGTCGATTCCGCGGCCGCCGCCGACATGGCGATGATCTACGGCATCGGCTTCCCGCCGTTCCGTGGCGGCCCGCTGCGCCACATCGACAGCATCGGCAGCCAGGCCTTCGTGGAACTGTGCGAGCAATACGCACATCTGGGCGCGCTCTATCAAGCGCCGCAAATGCTCAAGGACAAAGCCGCCAAGGGCGAGTCCTTCTTCGCGTAACGCACGGACACAGGAGAGATAGCAATGAGTTTGAATCCGAAAGACGTAGTCATCGTCGACGCCGTGCGTACCCCGATGGGCAAAAGCAAGAACGGCATGTTCCGCAACGTGCGCGCGGAAAAACTGTCCGCCGTGCTGATCGAGGCGCTCAAGACCCGCAACGCGGGCTGGGACGTCAGCGCCACCGAGGACGTGATCTGGGGCTGCGTCAACCAGACCAAGGAACAGGGCATGAACATCGCCCGCAACATCGCCATGCTGGCCGACCTGCCGCGCACCACCGCCGCGCAAACCGTCAACCGGCTGTGCGGCTCCTCCATGCAGGCGCTGCACAGCGCCGCCCAGGCGATCATCACCGGCAACGGCGACACCTTCGTGATCGGCGGTGTGGAGCACATGGGCCATGTGGCCATGACCCACGGCGTGGACATCAACCCGGAGCTTTCCAAGCACACCGCCAAGGCCTCCGCCATGATGGGCCTGACCGCGGAAATGCTCGGCCGCATGCACGGCATCAGCCGTGAACAGCAGGACGAGTTCGGCGTGCGCTCCCACCAGAAAGCCTGGCAAGCCACCGAACAGGGTCGCTGGAAAAACGAAATCGTGCCCGTGGAAGGTCACGATGCCGAAGGCCGCAAGGTATTGTGCGAGATTGACGAAACCATCCGCGCCAACGCCAGCCTGGAAGACATGGCCAAGCTGCGCCCGGTGTTCGATCCGGTCAACGGTACCGTCACCGCCGGCACCTCATCGGCGCTGTCCGACGGCGCCTCCGCCATGCTGGTAATGAGCGCCGAACGCGCCCAGGCCATGGGCCTCAAGCCCCGTGCGAAGATCATCAGCATGGCGGTGGCCGGCTGTGACGCGGCGATCATGGGCTACGGCCCAGTTCCAGCCACTCAGAAAGCGCTCCAACGCGCCGGCATGACCATCGACGACATCGACTATGTGGAACTGAACGAGGCCTTCGCCGCGCAATCCCTGCCGGTACTCAAGGACCTCAAACTGATCGACAAGATGGAGGAGAAGGTCAACCTCAACGGCGGCGCCATCGCCCTCGGCCACCCGCTGGGCTGCTCCGGCGCCCGCATCACCGGCACCCTGCTCAACGTGCTGGAATGGAAAGGCGGCCAGATCGGCCTCGCCACCATGTGCATTGGTCTCGGCCAGGGCATCGCCACGGTGATCGAGCGAGTCTGATTTTCCCGTTTTATGACCGATGCATGAAAAAGCCCCGGCGGGTCTTCCCGTCGGGGAGCCTGCCATCCCCGGCGCCCGTCAGATAACCGATCAGGCGGCCATGAAGCGAGAGCATCAGGGTCCGAGCTTCACTACTTCACTGTCCAGCCCCTTGGCGACCAATTCCAGCGTGTCCAAGCGGGGATTGCCTTTGGCTTCCAGGTATTGATATTGCTAAAGCTGCTCGTCAGTTGCTGGCCTCAATGTCATGTGGTAACGTTACCACATGATACTGAGAATCAGGATACTCTCATGATCACCACACTTTCCAGCCGCGAACTCAACCAGAACCTTGGCCGCGCCAAGCGGGCATCGCTGGCGGGGCCGGTGGTCATCACTGATCGCGGCAAGCCCGCACACGTCCTGCTGAGCTACCGGCAATACCAGCAACTGACCGGTCAACAACACACACTGGCCGAAGCGTTGTCCATGCCGGAAACGGCGGATATCGACTTTGACCCGCCACGGTTGAACGTTGGGCTGCGTGTACCCGATTTCCGCTGAGCGAGCGACGACGATGTATCTGCTGGACACCAATGTGGTATCCGAATTGCGCAAAGTGAGCGCCGGCAAGGCCGATCCCGGCGTAGCCGCATGGCAAGCATCGGTGGAACAGGCTGATTGCTTCATTTCAGTGGTGACACTAATGGAACTGGAAATCGGGGTGCTACGCATCGAGCGGCGAGATGCCGGGCAGGGAACGCTGTTGCGGACCTGGCTGGAACAACAAGTGGCGCCCACCTTCAGCGGGCGCGTACTACCGATTGGTGAACCAGAAGCACGGCGTTGCGCACGCTTGCATGTGCCCGATCAGTGCCCGGAACGCGATGCGCTGATTGCCGCTACCGCGCTGACCCATGGCCTCATCCTCGTTACCCGCAACGTAGCCGATTTCGACTCAGCCGGCGTAACGCTGCTCAACCTCTGGCAGCCGCCAAGAGTCCTGCATGAGTCGGTGAGCCATTATCAGGCGACCTAACGGCCTGCTAAGCCCAGTTCTCCAGCCGTAACCCGGCCACTCGCTCGAACTCCCGCGTATTGTTGGTAACCAGCACCACATCGAGCGCCACGGCTTGGGCGGCAATCAGTGTATCCATTGCACCGATGGGTTTGCCCAGAGTTTCAAGGCGGGTGCGCAGAATGCCGTAGTGGTGTGCCGCCTGTTCGTCAAAAGGCAGAATGTCCAGCGGCGCCAGAAATTTGTCGAGGGCGGCGCGATTGCGAGGCGAACGGCTTTTCGCCACCCCGAAATCCAACTCCGCCGCCGTGATACTGGAAATGCCGACCTCGTTCATTCTCAGCTGATCGAATCGATCGAATACCGCAGCGGGCCGGCGGTTGATGATGTAAATACAGATATTGGTGTCGAGCAGATAGCGAAGCGGAATCATTGCGGAAAATCCTCTCGCTCTTCCGCAGCAGGCTGCTCGCGTTCAAGAACAAAACCGGGGTCGAACTCCTCGACAGCTTCGCGTATCAAGAGAAACGGCCTCTCAACAGGTAGCAACAGCACACCATTGCCAAAACGCTTGGCAACGACTTCATCGCCCTCAAAACGAAGCGCTTTGGGCAAACGCACCGCCTGACTACGGCCGGTCATGAAAAGCTTGGCAACTAGTCCCATGGCAACCTCTTGAGGCTTGATACATACCAGCAGTATACACCACTTGATACAGCTGCCCAAGGACGTGATAAAGCCTCGCTATAGCAAGACGGACTCAAACGTTTTGACAATTCCCAATATGTCGTTTAATGTGCAGCCCATGAACCTCGACCTCGCCCTCAAAGCTCTGGACAACACACACCGCCGCACGGTGCTTTCGGCCATGCGTGATCCGCGCAAGAACTTCGTGCCCGCGGAGGGCTTCGACCCTTTGCTCGACGGGGTCTGCGTGATCCAGATAGCAAAGCTGCTTGGCGTCAATCAGTCGACGGCGTCCAGTTACATGGCGCTGCTGCGTGACGCCGGTCTGGTCAGCGTAGCCCGGGTTGGCAGGTACACCCTCTACAAGCGAAACGAAAACGCTCTGGCAGCCGTGGCGTCAGCCATCATCGATCAGCTCTGACACCTTCCCCTTTTCCGATGAAAACCACTGAGCTTGCAATTCAATATATTGATAATTTGCAAAACATGGTATCGACAGCATGAATACAGCCATCAAATATCAGATATTGCTTCTCGCGCTGACCACCTTCGTCGCCGGCGCCAACGAATATGTATTGTCCGGCACGCTGGACCTGGTTTCCCGGGGGCTTGGCACCCCGGTGGCCATGACCGGTCAGTTGATCACCATCTATGCGCTGGTATATGGGCTCTGTGTGCCCATCGTGGTGGCACTGACCAGCCATCTGGGTCGTCGTGCAGTGCTGATCACATCGATGAGCCTGTATGCCGTGGTCAGCGGACTCTGTTTCTTCGTTGACAGCTTCGAGCTCTTCGTTTTGATGCGCATATTGCAGGCGCTGTCCGGTGGCGTCGCCGTGGTGTCGGCGCTGTCCACGGCGGCCACCCTGGCCGGGCCGGAACGCCAGGGGCGCGCCATCGCCACGGTGATCATGGGATTCACGCTGTCTCTCGTGGTGGCGGTACCCATCGGCCGGGAAATTTCACTGCGTTTCGGCTGGAATTCGGTCTTTCTGGTGATCGGCTTGCTGGGCCTGATAACGGCGCTCGGACAGCGACTGATATTGCCCCAACTCAGCCCGGCCGCCACCACCCCCTTGCGCCAGCAACTGGCCATGCTGAAACGTCCGGCCGTGGCCGGCGGGCTGCTGGTCACGGTGCTGTGGATGGCGGGTTATGTCATCACCTACAGCTATCTCACGCCCTACCTGATCAATGTCCAGCACGTTCCCGGCGCCTGGATCAGCCCGCTGCTGCTGCTGTTCGGCCTGGCCAGCCTGGCCGGCACCCGTATCGGCGGCAGCTACACGGACCGGCACGGCCACCACGCCACACTGGTGACGGCAAAGATTCTTCAGGCGGTATTCCTGGGCGCTCTGGCCCTGCTTGCCCTGGTATTGCCACAGGGGTCCCTTGTCATCGTCGCCATCGTCCTGATGTTGTGGTCCATCACCGCCTGGGCCTGTGGCCCTTCCCAGCAGGTACGGGTGGCCTCGCTGGACGCGGAGACCAGCGGTGTACTGGTAGCTCTGAATCAATCCAGCATGCAGATCGGCATCGCCGCGGGCTCCGCCCTGGGCGGGCTCGCCACGAGCCTTGCCGGGTTGGCCTCACTGCCCTGGTTGTCCGCCGCGGCGGTAGTCATCGCGCTGGTGCTGATGATCGGTCTGCGCAGCGCACCAGCCACGGTGCGAGTTTCAGCGCGCTGAGCGAACGCGCTTCCGGGCCCGCTCAGAACCGGTACTGCAACCCGGCGACGAACAGGTTGTACTTCAGATCCCCGAGGCGCACGTCCCAGGAATCCGTGGGGGGATGCTGGCCCGGATAAACGGTGGGCCCAAAGGTATAGCGGGTGTTGTCGATGTTCAGGTACCGGTACTCGGCGAACAAAGACCAGTAGCGCGTCAGATCGCCCCTCACGCCCAGCCTGAATTGCCAGGCCGTCGCCGAATCCGAAGCGTCCGGGTCCGAATTGAAATGGTTGATGCCCGGCTCCGACGGATTGGCCGAGTCGGAGTCCGTCACGGCAACCCGCGCCGTGCCCATCCCCACTCCGGCATAGGGAAAAACCCGCTGTGAGTACGGTGTTTTCACTGCCAGCAGTACATTGGCCAGCAACACATACCCCTTCATATGCAGAGTGACGTACTGGGTGCCCAGAAACTTCGGCTGTATCGGCATTTCACCTTCCGGGGTGTGCGTCCCGAGATAAAGCCCCTCGAGCTCGACCGCCGGCAACAACCCCCACCCTGAAGTGGCGGAATGCCAGCCCGCCCACTGATAACCGAGCTGTACGCCACCCAGGGCAACCCGGGGTTCGTCGGTATCGCCGTCCGCATCAACCGGCAGATTGGGCAAGGGTTTGGGCAGCAGGACCGTGCCCACCTGCCGCAGGCTGGTGGAATCGAGAGTACCCAGGCCGCCCAATGCCCCCAGATAGATGCCGTTCTGAGTACTGGCGGTTTGCGCCGCCGACGCCGTGCCGGTGGCGCAGCAGAGACAGAAAGCCAGTAACGAAACCGATCTCAAACAGGCCATGCTTCTCCCCCGTGGATTCTTGTGATCTGATTACCACGAAGCATAGCCACCCGGCGGGAGAGGGTCTACAAGGTACTATGTCCTTTCCTGACTAATGGTCCTGATTAATGGCAATCACTTGTCAATGGCTACCCATTTGCCATCGACAACCTGAGCCGTTATTCCGTGAAGATCACCATCATGATCGTCCGGCGAATAACAACCATCCGAGCCAATCAGTGTGGGAAACGGGCATAGATGCTCCAGGGTGTCGCGAAGCCTGTCACCACTGATCGGACCCGCAGGAATCTTTTCCAGCGCGGCTCTCAGAATCAGAAAAGCCGTTCCGCCAACCGCGGCTCCAACGCTGCTTGGAACACCGAAACCTTCAATGAAGTCAGCCTGCTCCTTGTTGGGCTGATCCCAGGCGATGGTGTCGAACGAGATGGCGCCCTCCGCAGCACCGCCGGCGACATCAAGGAATTCCTGAGTGGCCATACCATCACCAAGCAGAACCTGCGCCTTGGAGCCGATTTTATGCAGGCCGCGCATCAGTGCACCACCGACGGAGGTTGACGAAATGATGCCGACGATCACATCCGGCTCATTCCGGGTTGCCTTGGATGCCTGAACCGAAGCGTCGGTCGCATTCAGGGGAATGGAGGTTTTCGACACCAGCTCCGTTTTCCCGGACTTGTCGCCCTTGACGATGGATTCGAATTTCTTTGCGCCCGCTTCCCCATAGGCATCCCTCTGGAAAACCAGGCTGATACGGGTATAGCCATTCTCTTTGATGTATTTATAGATGTCGGAAACTTCCCGTATGCCGTTAGGCGCGGCACGATACACCCACGGGTAGAAACCCGTGTCCTTGTCGGTGACTCTTATGGTGCTGACATAAGCGATCACCGGTACCTTGTTGCGGGCGGCAATGGGTCCGATGGCCAATGTAGCAGTGCCGGTGGAAGGGCCTATGATTACCTGCACCTTGTCTTTCAAGATGAGTTTTCGAGCCGCCTTGGCTGCTTCGGTGGGGTCCGTCTGGCCATCCTCGGCGAAAAACACCAACTGTCGGCCATTGATACCACCTTCGGCCTGAGCCTTCTCTACATAGTATTTGAACGCCTTGTATTCCGGCAGGCCAAGCCCCGCCAGATTGCCGGTTTGTGCGGAGATTAGACCAACCCGGAACTCATTGGTGTTGTCCGGTGAATCCGCGAGGGTACTCGTCGCAAGCAGTATCCCGAAGACCATTGTTGTCGCTGATAGAAATACTTTTTTTATACTCATTTCGCCTCTCCATTCTTTGCTTGATCAAGGTCGCGGCGCGAATGAAAACTGCTTCAAGGGGAGGCCGCGGGGCTCCACCTACTGGTTGCCGGTCTCGTTGCGAATGGATAGCCCCGCGGCCCGGTAGTCCCATGTATCGCCGCTGCCAAACTGCTTCACACGAAGTTTGGCCTTCTGGACTTTGTTGGTTGCCGGCGTACGCGGTAAGGCGTCGAGCCGTTGGTAGTATCGAGGGACCATGTAGTGAGGGAGGTGCCGGACCATGTGGGTGAAAACGCTGCTCCACTCCATCTGCTCACCGTCCGTGACGATGTAGAGCTTGATGTCGTCATCGCTAGCGAACTCCGATGGCACGCCAACGGCCGCACACTCGGTCACTGACCCGAGCTTCAGCGCGGCGGTTTCAATGTCATACGAAGAGATGTTTTCAGCCCGGCGACGAATTCTGTCACCCAGCCGATCAACCATGTACAGATAACCTTCCTGGTCGATGTAACCGGCGTCTCCGGAGTGCAGCCAAAGGTTGCGCCACGACTGGGCGGTTTTCTCCGGCATGTTCATGTAACCAGTGAACGTCACCCAGGGAACCAGAGAGCGGACGACGATTTCGCCAACGACGCCGGGAGGCTGTTCCGCGTCGGTTTCAGGATCGACCACACGAATGTCGAATAATCCCGGTACAGGGCGCCCGGCGGAACCGACGCGCAAAGGCTCATCCAGATCCATCCAGGACGCACAACTGACTTCCGTCATCCCCCACACTTCGACGCCCTTCAGACCAAACCGGGACTGAAACGATTCCGCAATCGCTTTTGGCAATGGACAGCACGAAAGGGCTCTTAACGGATTGTTGGCATCATCGGAGCGAGCAGGCTGTGCATGGATCATCTCGATCATGGGGCCATGCGCCGTCGATACGGTGGCGCCGGCCGACCTCACCCGCTCCAGCCAGGTTTGAGCCTCGAAACGGCGATCCACCACAATCCGGCTGCCGGCAATCAGGGTCGCCAGTACCGCGCCAAATTTCGCGCCCATATGGAACAATGGATGCACGCACAAGCAGGTATCCTCAGCGGTGATGCGGAGTGCATCGATGGCTTCCCGGGCGATCGCCACCCCCAAAGCCTGGGGCATCATCACGCCTTTTGCCGGCCCGGTCGTCCCCGAGGTAAAAATGACGGACGCCTCCGCATGGTGAGGAACCGAAGGCAAGGCCACGTTTTCTTCAAAGGGCAGATCACTGGGGGACAATATATCCAGTGAATCTGGAAAAGCCTCGGTCGGGATTTCACCATCGTCCAGGACAATAACCCGCTTCAGGTATACCAGCTCGTGCTGCACCTCGATGATGCGGGGTAGCATGGATGCGGTCAGCAGTATCGTTTCAGCCTCGCTCAGGTTCACGGCATGGACCAATGGAGCCTTGCGATAGGCCGTATTCAGGTTGATATCACTCACCCCCAAAAGATTGAGCGCAAACCATCCATCGATGAACTCCACCTGGTTTGGCACCATCAGGAGCGCGCGGCCCTGTTGGGAAACACCCAGCTTGCTCAAACGGGACGCTAGCCGACGCGCCCGGCAATCGATATCGGAAAAAGAAAATACCGGCCCATCCCCGAACGATATGAAAGGAGAGTCCGGGGTGCTGGCGACTCGCCGGGCGAGCTGGTTCGGCAGGGACCAATCTTCGACCTTGCCCCACGTTGCCGGCCCTCTGTCCGCCCACAAACCGCCCGACTTGGGAGACAGCTTGTTTCTATTCATATCGCTCTCCAGGTTGTCGATATTGCCTGCCCCGGCCAGATTCATGCCGAGCCAGCGTTTCTCATGTCGTGCACGGGGTGTGTTGCACCAAAATAAAATGATAATGATATCATTGTCATATTTACGATCGAAACTACCCCACCTTCAATCACCGCTATGCTCCGCGAAACCGGGGGGTCCGTTTTTCCAGAAACGCCCGCCCTGCTTCCGCCGCGTCGGCACTGAACGCAGTGGCGATATGCCTTCCGCACTCACGGCGCAAGCATTCGGTGAAAGACAGCCGGGCGGCATCATCCAGGTTTGCCTTCATGCCCGCCAGGGCCAACGGCGGCCCTGATGCGATGGCATCGGCTATTGCCTGCGTCTCGCGATCCAGCTCGGCGTCAGGAAACACTCGTGTCACCAGGCCGATTTCATGTGCCCGCGATGCCGTGATTTTTTCGTTCAGGAACAGAATCGAACGCGCCTGAGCCCCTCCCAGCAGATGGGTCAATGACCACCCCAGACCGAAATCGCCACTCATTGCGGCGGTAAGAAAGGCAGAACGGAATAGTGCCGACTCCGCAGCCACCCGCAGATCACAAGCCGCTGCCAGACTGAAGCCGGCCCCCGCGGCAGGCCCGTTCACCGCGGCAATACTGACGGCACGACCATTGCGCAGAATCTCGGCGACCCGGACGTGGTGACGCAGACGGCTCTCGGCCCGGGACGCTCCCGTGGGTTCATGGCGTGCAGAGAGATCGCCACCGACACAGAAGGCCCGACCGGCACCACGCAGCACGATGACAGCAAGGTCTTTGTCGTCATTGAGGGTTTCCAGTACATCGACAAGATTGTCCAGCAATGCATCATTCATTGCATTGAGCCGATCCGGCCGGTTAAGGACGACGGTGGCGACGGCTCCCCGACGATCCAGTGTGACTTCCGACATGATTTCTCCCATTCTGGCTGTGATATCGAATTCATGGCCCGTTACCACTTCACTCGGCGCTTGGCGAATGAAGTCAGGGTCGCTACATTTCAGGCCAACCCGTCAGCCCGGCGGGCTTTGTGGTGTCGTGGGCAGCCGCGATTTCATCCGCACCCATCCCGAAGCGCCGGAGCACCTCCACGGTACGATCGCTACGATCATTCTCTCCGGCCACACTGGGCGTGCGCGAAAACAGGGGAACAGGGGGAACACCATCGACATAGGCGGTACCGTGACGATCCGCCATATGGGAATCCAGATTGACTTCATCCGGGTCAAGAACCGGGCTGACACAGGCATCCTTGCCATAAAATATTTCCGTCCATTCATCACGGGGGCGCTCTTTGAATCTGCCAGCCAGAGCGGCCTCGATCATCGGCCACTGGGTGCGCGGATACTGCTCCGGCGGCTCACCCAGACCCAGTGTCCGCCATAGCGAAACAAAAAATTGCCGCTCCAGTGCGCCAATCGCCACGTACCGGCCATCGGCACACTCATAACAGCGGTAGAACGGCGCCGCACCATTCATCATGCCAGCACCACGGCGCGGACAGGCGGAAGTCCCCCACATCACATAGTGCATCGCCATCATCGAGCGGACGCCATCGATCATCGCCACGTCGAGGTACTGGCCCTGCCCTGAACGCTCCCGCTCATACAAGGCAGTTGTGATCGACAGTGCGGCAAGCAGCGAACCGCCAGCGAAGTCGGCGACGATATTCAGAGGAGGAGTTGGTGGCCCGTCTTCCGGCCCCATCATGCCAAGCATTCCCGCCATGGAAAGATAATTGATGTCGTGTCCGGCTTCCTGGCTCATGGGTCCGAACTGTCCATAGCCGGTCAGCGAGCAATAAACAAGATCCGGTTTCACGGCCCGCAATGTGGCGTACCCGGCGCCAAGACGCTCGGCCACACCGGGGCGGAAGCTCTCGACAAACACATCCGCCTCCACTACCAGCCTGTGCAACGCCTTGCGTCCGGCATCGCTTTTGAGATCCAGGGAGACATAGGATTTGCCGCGCGAAACCTCATTCAGCGGCAAGCCAGCGCGGCCACCGCCAACGGCAATCACTTCGGCCCCCATATCCGCCAGCAACATGGTGGCATACGGACCTGGCGCGAGGCGGGACATATCGACGACACGAATACCATCGAGAGCCCCCTTTGCTGTATTGGTTCCACCCTCCACGAGTAATCTCCTTGCTACAAAAGGTGTTGGTGTCAGAGATAGGCATCCGCGATGGATTGCCGATCCTTGAGATCCCGGTGATCGCCCATGGCCACGACTTCGCCGTGAGAGAGAACCAGAAAACGATCCGCCAGCGCCGCTGCGAACCCCTGATTCTGCTCGGTCACCAGGATGGTCAGACCTTCATCACGCAACGCCAGAAAAGTCTTCACCAGGTCATCAAGAATGGCGGGGGCGAGCCCCTGTGTCGGCTCGTCGAGAAGCAGTACCGTTGGTCGCACGCACAGAGCCATGGCGATCGCCAGCATTTGCTGCTCCCCGCCGCTGAGAAGACCGGACTGCGTGTGCGACAGCTCATCAAGCACGGGAAACAGGCGGGTAACGGAAGCCAGAGTTTCGTCACGATCCGCTACCGGCAGGCTGCGGGAGGCCAGTTCCAGATTCTCTTGTACCGTCAGACCGGGGAACATGTTGCCCCGGCGCTCGGGGACGAACGCCAGCCCTGCCGTGGGCCGCCGATCCGCCGGAAGGTTGGTGATTTCCTGACCATCAAGATAGACACTGCCAGTCCAGCAGCGGTTGTCCAGACGGATACCGGCCAGTGCCATCATGAGGCTCGACTTGCCCGCGCCATTGGGCCCCAGAATGGCGGTGATCTCACCGCCGCGTACCGCCAGATCGATGCCGTGGCACACCTGCGCCTTGCCATAGGAAACCATGATGTCACTGGCACGCAGTGCAGGCTTGCCGTTGCTACCGGGCTGGCACCGGGCGTCGGAGGTGTGATCCTGCATACTGGTACCCAGATAGGTTTCAATCACCGCCGAATCGGCGGCAACCGTATCGGGGTCGCCGGCCGCGAGAAGACGCCCTTCATCCAGAACAACCAGCTCATCGGCAATATTGCGGACCAGGGAAAAGTTATGTTCCACCAACAGGATGCCGACATTATCAGCGGCAATGGCGCGAATGCCGGCACTCAAGCGCTCCTGCTCGCCGTGCGACAGGCCCGCCGCCGGCTCATCCAGCAGGAGATAGCGCGGACGCATGGCCATGGCGCGCAGAACATCCGCCATGCGCACCGCGCCAAGTGGCAGTTCGCCCATCGGTACGTCCGCATAGTGAGCCAGCCCGAACATCTCCATCAGCTCGACGGCAGCGGCGCGGGCTTTCCGCTCCCCCAATGCGATTCCGGGCCCGCCGAACAGGGATGGCATCAGCGCTGATCGCAACGAGGGCAAAAAACCACACAGGATACTGTCCATCATGCTCAGTTCCGGATCGATACGAGGCGTCTGGAACGTCCGCGCAATACCGAACCGGATTCGGCTGTCGGCGGATCGGCGACTGATATCGTGGCCATCGACCAGCACGCGCCCAGCGTACAGGTTGACAAAACCGGTGATGGCATTGAACAACGTACTTTTCCCTGAGCCATTGGGACCAACCAGGGCAAGCACTTTTCCGGGACATACCGTCACATCGACTTCATCCAGTGCGATGACGCCATCGAAACGAACACCAACTCCCTGGGCTTGTAATGTCATGACCGTCCCCCTTCTTTTTTGCCATCTGGTGGCGATGTCGTGACGGACGCCGGCAAGGCCGTGTTGGTGCTCTCTTGCGGGGAATTCGCAAGCCCTTTTCTCTTGTGCAGATGCCTGTGCCACATACGATCGAGCGTACCGAGCACGCCACGTGGCGCGATGATCAGAACGACGACGATGGCGCTGCCATAGAGAAGACCGCGCATCTCCGCTGGCAACAGATCATTCAGATAGGTCAGCAGAAAAGCGCCCAGGACAGGCCCCAGCACATGGCGGGCCCCACCAAGTAGCACCATCAGCAGCAACGTCAACGAAACATCCATTGAAAGGGCTTCAGGTGCGATATAAGTCATGTAGTGCGCGTACAACCAGCCGCTGCACCCCGCCAGGCTGGCTGCAAATGCAAACAGCATGCTGAGTCTGTGGGGGCCCCGATCTCCATCCGCCTGGGAGCGTACGGCGTCGACACGTAACGTGTTGAGCGCTCGACCGGCCGCCGTCCCCAGCAAATTGGTGTACAGGATCACGGACACAATGACGCAGAGCCAAACCAGCACGGCGAATTTCAACGGAGTCGCCGCGAACGACAGCATCGGAATACCACCCAGGCCCAGGTACCCTCCGGTAAAGTCGCCCCCCTGATTGAGCATGATGGTAATCGTGGAGCCCAGAAACAGAGTCGCCAAAGCCAGCGCGAGAGAAGAAAGTTTGACGATGAGCCGCGCGAAAGGATAGGCAATCGCCGCCGGCAACAATAATGCCGCCACCAGGCCCAGGATCGGATCGAGCCCCCACCTGGCGGTGATGATCGCGGTACTGTAGGCACCAAGCGCGGCGAAGCTCGCCTGGCAGAGCGACATCATTCCCGCCTGGCCATAGATCATGCCCAGCGAGGTGGCCATGAGCCCGTAGATCCCGACAAGAATCACCAGGTTCAGCACAGCAGGCTGGCCTGCCGTCAACATCAGCGAGATGATCACCGCAATGGCCAACACGACCGCGGGAAACTGCTCACGTAGAGAGGTAGCAATAGTCATGGGCGGCCACCCGCGACGACGGAGCCCCGCTTGAAGATCAGCAGCAGAATCACGAACACATAGGGGCCGGCGGTGAGAACGCCATTGGAAACGTAGCCCGCCACCATCGACTCCACAAAACCGATGACGACGCCACCCAAAAAGCAGGCCAGCGGCCCACCCATGCCAAAGATCACCGCGGCGGCAAAGGCATTGAGTGTCAAAGTCACCACCGAGGTGTAATCCAGACCGGTGGTATAGGCGAGCAGGATTCCCCCCACGCCGGCAAGCAGCCCCTCCGTGGCGAAAATCAGGTATTGGTTGCGAACCACTGAAATGCCGGCCAGTAAAGCACCGGTCGTGTTGTCAGCGCCCGCTCGAATCTGGCGCCCGATGCTGGTTTTGTAAAGAACGATGAGCAGCACCGCAACCACCAGCAAGCCGACGAGAAAATCCACAAGCTGCTGCGGGTTGAGGAACACGGCACCGACACGCCAGGATCGTGAGAACAATTGGGCAATCACCGGATCCTTGCCAAACTGAGTCAGGATGATCGACTGAATAGCCAGCCCGATACCGAACGTCGCGGCGATGATAATGATGGGATCGGCAACACGGCGCTTCACCAGCAGCCGGTAAACGACCGCGACGACGAGGGAAGCGGCCACACCCGTACCGACGCCAGCAACAACGCCGAGCACACCACCAACGACGACGGCCACCACGCCCGCCAGGGCAGCATAGGCACCAACAGCGGCGTCAACGATACCAAAGGCGGTATGAGCGAAGCCCAGAGGTACGGCAATCAGCCCATAGGTGGCGCCGATCAGGATGCCGTATACCGCGAATTGCAGAAATTCCTGCATGAGATCCACCTCCGCACCTGACGGCTCACCGGCTACCGATGGTGACCCACTTGCCATCGACCACTTTCAGATTGACGCCGTGCATGTCGCCGTCGTGATCACTGGGTGAATAGCAACCGTCGCTGCCAATCAGCGTCGGGAAGTGGCAAAGCTGCTCGAGGGCATCACGTATGCTTGAGCCGGTAATTTCCCCTTTGATGTTCTTCACAGCGCCTTTGACGGCCAGAAAACCGGTACCCGCCAGTGCTTCACTGAAGCCTTTCGGCTGGCCATAGCCCTGAATGAACCGTGCCTGCTCGGGGGTGGGTTTATCCCATCCGATACTGCCTATCGAAACCACACCCTCGGCAGCCGGTCCGGCCGCATTGATGAAAGCCTGCATGCCCATACCGGCGGATACCACAACGGGAACGGTGGAGTTTTTCTGATAAAACGCTCGCAATATCGCCGCCCCGGCAGAGACGGAATCAGACTGCACGAAAATCACATCGGGATGGGCGGTCAGCAGCTTGGTTGCCTGGACCGACAGGTTGGAAGCGTTGAGCTGGGCGGACGCCTCGGCAACGATCTCAATGCCGTGGTGTTGGTCAGCGAGCTCCCGGAACAGTTTCGCGGCGGCTTTTCCGTAGGCGTCCTGTTGAAAGAACAGGCCAACGCGCTTGTAGCCGTTCTTCTTCATGTAACTGATCGCATCCGCGACCGCTATCTTGTCGGTGATGCTGACGCGGAATATCCAGTCATAAAAGCCGGTGTCACGATTGGTTACCGTGGCGGTGCCCTGAGGCACAAGAAACGGAATCTTGTATCTGGCGGCTATGGGTCCAACAGCAAAGGACATGGTCCCGGTAGTCGGCCCGATAATGACATTCACTTTTTTCTCGACGATCAGCTCCCGTGCGGCCTTGGCGGCAACGGTGGGATTCGACTGGTCATCTTCAACGAAAAGCACAATCCTGTGTCCGTCAATGCCGCCGTCCTTGTTGGCCTGCTCCACCTGATACTTGACGGTATCACGCTCGGGAATGCCGAAGGGAGCGGCCGGGCCGGTCAATGACACGATCTGCCCGATTCGAATCTCGTTGGCGGATCCGTCCTGTGCCGCAAAAGCGGCAAACGAGCACAGAAAGCCGATGGTAACGATGAGCATTTTGACGAGTGTGGATAATCTCAACATCTTGTGACCTCTTTCTTGTCGCATAATTGTTGTTGGGTTCCTGCCAGAAACCGTGCCAGCCACATGCCATCACTGGGCATCCGACGACGCCGGCTGTGGACGCGACTCCCGAGCCATCGACATCAGTAAATTGCGATCCACTTTGCGAGTCGCCGCCAGCGGCATGGCCGGAAGGAAGGAAATTTGCCGTGGGTGGGCATAAGCCGGCCCTCTCTCGAAAAAGAACTGCTTCAGCGCCTCTTCGGACAGGCTCCCTTCCTTCTCCAGAACCACGAAAGCCACCGGAACCTCGCCCTTGGTCTCATGAGGAACAGGAACCACCGCCACGTCATGTACCAGGG
The DNA here is from genome assembly GCA_964391345.1 of uncultured Alcanivorax sp. GTDB lineage: Bacteria > Pseudomonadota > Gammaproteobacteria > Pseudomonadales > Alcanivoracaceae > Alloalcanivorax. The sequence goes on along the minus strand of CAYMKZ010000038.1, from coordinate 6,158 downwards.
GATGCCGTGCCAGAATGGCCTCGACTTCGACCGGGTAGACGTTCTCACCACCGACGTTCATCCTGTCGTCGGCGCGCCCGCGGAAGAACAGCCAGCCCTCTTCGTCCTGCATGGCCAGATCACCCGTGGCGAACCAGCCGTCAGGTTTGAAACGCTTGGCATCCTGGTCAGGACGCTTGACATAGCCCAGGGCCGTGCAGGTGCGATTGCGCAGCCAGATTTCTCCTGTCACACCCGCTGGCAGCACCGTACCGCTCTCGTCGACGATCCTGATTTCGAAACCCGGCAGCGGCCGGCCGATGCTGCCGGTATGGCGTGGCCCCACCAATGGATTCAGCGTCGCAATCGGGCCGCACTCGGTCAGCCCGTAACCTTCCACGAAGGACACACGAGGGAAAACCTCGGTGAGGCGTTCAATCAGGCTTGGCGGCATGGGGGCCGAGCCACAGCAAATCAGACGCATGGCGCTGAAATCGCGGGACAATTCCTGTTTTTCAGCCAGCATCAGCTTGTACATGGCGGGAACGCCCACGGTGAAAGTGCAGCGGCGTTCCTCAATGCCCCGCAGCACACCGACCGCATCGAATTTCGGCAGCACGTAGGCCGAGCCTCCCGCATACAGGACAGGGAGCATGCCCACCGCCGCGGCGTTCATGTGAAACAAGGGCGCGGAGACGATCACCCGATCGCCGGAATCGATGTAACTGGAACTCACCGCAAGCTGAGCGTCACGCAACAACATCTGATGGGCCAGCTTCACGCCCTTCGGCCGCCCCGTGGAACCCGACGTGTAGGGCATCCAGGCCAGATCATCAGGCGCATTGCTGATCTCGGGCCGGTGCCCCGGCGAATCGGCGAGCCACGTCTCATAGTCCGCCAGACCGTGAGAGCCGCCATCCAGTGCCGCAGCGAACAACACCGCATCACTGCTCATCAGGGAGGCGGCATTGGCGGCCGTGCCCCCGCTGGCGAGAATCGCCCTGGCCTCGCTGTCGTCCAGGTGCAAACGGTGCTTTTCCACTGTCAGCGCTGGGTTGACCGGTACGGCCACCGCACCGGCACGAATCGTTCCCAGGGTGGTTTCGATGAAGCGAATATCGTTTTCCCACAGAATCAGCACCCGGTCCCCGCGCCGTATCCCGGCAGCCATCAGACCGTTGGCGACCCGGTTGATCCGTTCATCGAGCTGGCGATAAGTCAGCTCAAGACCCTCTTGCAGCAGCGCCGTGGCATCAGGGCGAAAATGCAGACCAAAATCGGTGATACAGCTCAGGTTGGTGGTGAAAGTATTGAGTAGCATTGTTATCACACCCTTGTGGTTTGTCAGTCTCGTTGCACTCAGTCCCGGCCAATGACGAGAGAGGCGTCCTGGCCGGCAAAGCCAAACGCATTGACTTGTACCGCATCGCGCTCTATTGGCGCCGGGCCAGCGAGAGGCACATTGAAACGAACCGTGGGGTCGAGATCCGTGGTGCTGGCCGTGGGCGGCAGAGCCTGTACCCGCAGTGCGTGCAATCCCGCCATCACATTCATCACGCCGGCGGCACCACCCGTGTGCCCGGCGTTACCTTTGATGGAAGTCACGCTGATGGGCTGGTCAGCAAACGTTTCATTGATGGCAATGATTTCCGCGGTATCACCCACTGGTGTTCCCGTGCCATGAGCCACCACGGCTCCGATATCGCGCGGGGACAACCCGGCTTCCTTCTGAGCCGCTTCCATGGCGGCACGCTCCCAACGGCCCGAAGGATCCGGAGAGCTGGGGTGGTAACCGTCGGAGAGTGAGCCGTAACCCTTGATCAGCCCATCAATGCGGGCGCCGCGCTTGCGGGCGTGATCAAGACGCTCGAGGATGACCACCCCCGCGCCGTCACCACCGATGATGCCTCTGCGGTTGCGATCAAAAGGGCGGCAGACCATGTAGGGATCGTCGACATCGGTCGGCGTCATCCCGTACCGGGCGGCGCCCAGCCCACTGACCTTGGCCCCGCCATTGTCGGTGCCGCCGGCAATGGCGACGTCCGCCATGCCGGTTTCAATCATGCGGGCGGCAATGCCGATGGCGTCCAGTGAAGAAGCACAAGCCGTCGATACCGTCAGCAACGGACCATGCAGATTCCAGCGCAAGGCGATGTGTCCTCCGGCCATGTTCGGCCAGGCCATCAATTGCAACTTGCGCGGTACGGCCTTGAAGCCCCCCTGTGAATAGGCCTGCTGAGCATCATACAAGGTAGCCGCCCCCGCCATGGACGTACCCATGACGACAGCGGTGCGAATGGGATCGAGCTCGCCGATGCCCGAATCGGCAACGGCCGCCACGGCCGCCGCCACAGCGTATTGGGCAAATAAATCGGAGCCGCGAATAGTGCGGTCGTCCATCCAGTCGGTGGGGTTGAAGCCTTTCACGGGCGCGTAAAACAGGTTTCCATCCACTTCCTCGGACCAGGGCGCCCGTGTCGCGGCGATTTGCTTGGTATCCAAGCCGTGACAGAAATCGGGCAGGTTTGTCCCAAAGCACGAGATCACTCCTTGTCCCGTGATAGCAACATTCTTCATTGCATACTTCCTCTACTCTGCTCATGGGTGACGACAGATCTTGACATGAATATCAGCAAAACATGACAACGATGTCAATGTCAATTATGGATGAAATGCTTTCTATTTGACATTGACATCAATGTCATATTTAGTATGAATCATACCCTACTGCACCAACCATCTTGATGACAGGAGATGCATCATGACCGACAGATCACCACAGACTGCAATCGTCACCGGGGCCGCGCGAGGCATTGGCGCCGCCGTCGCTGAAAGACTGCTCGCCGACGGGCTCTCCGTCGCTCTGATCGACATGGATGGAGATACGCTTTCAACAACGGCCAGCCGCCTCTCCACCCTTGGATCGACACTGGCCATCACTGCTGACGTTCGGGATCCTGTCGCTGTGGAAAACGCGGTAGCGCAAACCCGCGATGCGCTGGGTGCCCCCACCGTCGTCGTCAACAACGCCGGCTACATCCGGGACAATCTGTTCCACAAGATGTCGCTGGAAAACTGGGACGACATCATGAATGTCCATTTGCGCGCCGCATTCCTTGTGACGCACGCGGTTCAGCCCTACATGTCTGAAGCAAAAACCGGCCGGATCGTGAACATCTCGTCAATCGCGGCCCTGGGCAATCGCGGGCAAACCAACTACAGCACGGCGAAAGCCGGAATCCAGGGCTTCACCCGCACCCTGGCCATCGAGCTGGGGAGATTCGGGATCACCGCGAACGCCATTGCCCCGGGATTCATCGAAACGGACATGACCCGGTCCACCGCCGCGCGCATGCGCGTGGATTTCGACGATTTCAAGGAACAGGCTTCACGACAAATCCCCCTTGGCCGAGTGGGCCAACCCAGCGACATCGCCAATGTCGCCTCCTTCCTCATCGGCCCTGATTCATCCTACGTCACGGGACAAGTCATCTACGTATCAGGTGGACCGACAATCTGATAACGGAGGGCGACAGCGTGAACATTCATCAACTCAGAAAGCTCATTGAAGCGGTGGAGGAATCTGGCGTTACCGAGATTGAGATTGCTGATGATGGTGAAACGGTTCGTATCGGACGACACAACGGTGTTGAGGATACTCCAGCACCCGCCGATCCATCGGCCACCGTCGTGTTGAATACGGCGGATGTTGCAGCGCCCACCAAAGCCAGCAACGCAATACTGGACAGCTACATCGTACGCGCGCCGTTGGTCGGCACTTTCTACCGCGCTCCAGCCCCGGACGCCAAGCCGCTGGTTGAAGTGGGGGATACCGTCAGCGGCAATGAGACTCTTTGCATCATCGAGGCCCTGAAAATACAGAACCACATCAAGGCGCAGATGCCAGGAAAAATTACCGCCGTGCTGGTCAAAGACGCGGAACCCGTGGAGTACGACCAGGCTCTGTTCGTTGTCTCACAACCTCGGAACGGGTGTTAGCGCAAATCAGGGATGGTGGGCGGCGGAAGCCCGGTCAGCGGGATGCGTCATCAAGGCCGATGCCACGGCACCATATGTCGGTGACCGTGCGCACGGCTTTATCGATATCAACTTTTCCGGCCTTGTCACGAAAAATACGAATGGCGAACTGCATGACCATCGCGTTCAACGCCCGGGCCGCATATGCGGGATCGACGTCCGGGGAGATGGATTTTGCTCTCTTGAGCCCGCGCAAAAAGTGCTCGGTCCGTCTGATGTTGTAAAGGATCAAATCTTCCAGCAGGTCCGCCAGATCCGCGTGCAACGCGCTCGCGTCCCACCAGAGCTGCATCAAGCGGCCATGCCGGACATAGCCTTCGATATAGGCCCGGTTGGATGCCTCGATTCTCTCTCGCGGGGTGCTGGCGTGGGAAAGAGACGCCGCCGACGTGGCTTGTTCCGCCAGGCCCTGATGCTCTTCGATAAGGCTGCGGAAAACCTCTTCTTTCGAGCCAAAATAGGTATAAAAGGTGCCATGGGCGACACCGGCCTCTTCGACGATATCCGCCACGCGCACGTCAAAGAAGCCCTGGCGCTCGAAAACGATCTGCGCTGCCTCAAGCAACTGGGCACGAGTTCGGCGGCCTTTATCACTGAGCTTGTCAATCGACTTGGTCACCCTGTCGATCGCTGAACCTTCTTTGACCTTGATGCCCTGCGCCATGTACCACCTTGGGGTCCGTCCAGGCGTAATAACGGACCGTTCTAATAAAAAGGAATGGATTGGGCGTGCGAATATACCACAGAAAGAGAAATCGTGGCCAACGGCTGAACATGCCCGGCCACCAGGTCAGGTGGCAAAAAGACAGCGCTTGACCTTCCCACGATGGTAAGCTTTAGGTTTCCTGCCTGTCGAAATGCAACGACGATGGGAAACGAATCATGAGCACTCCAAGCGCGAAGGCTGCTCACGCCACAGCACCGGTCAGTCTGTCCGTTGAGGGCATGACTTGCGCAAGCTGCGTGGGCCGCGTCGAAAAGACACTCCAGGCGGTGCCCGGCGTCACGGAAGCCACCGTGAACCTGGCCACCGAGCGCGCCACCGTGCGCGGTGGGGCCACCGTGGATGATCTGGTGGCCGCGGTCGCCAGGGCCGGCTACCAGGCTCACCGCATCGATAATGCTGCACAGGCCAACGACGAAGCGGCGGCGAACAAAGACACCGAACGGACCAGGCTCAAGCACGATCTGATCCTCGCCAGCATACTGGTACTGCCGGTCGTGGTACTGGAAATGGGCTCGCACCTGATCCCCGTCATGCATCAGTGGATAAGGGCCACCATCGGCATTCAGCAAAGCTGGTATCTGCAATTCGTGTTGGCCTTGCTGGTGCTGGCCATTCCGGGTCGACGCTTTTACCAGACAGGCGTCCCTGCCCTGCTGCGCTTGAGCCCGGACATGAACTCGCTGGTCGCGGCCGGTACCGCCGCCGCGTTCGGCTATTCGGTGGTCGCCACCTTCTTCCCCAGCCTGCTGCCCGCCGGAACCGTGAACGTCTATTACGAAGCGGCCGCCGTCATCGTCACGCTGATTCTGCTGGGACGTTTTCTTGAAGCACGCGCCAAAGGGCGAACGTCCGAGGCCATCAAACGGCTGGTCGGGCTTCAGGCCAAGGTGGCGCACGTCACGCGCGGTGGCCGCACAACGGATATTCCCATTAACGAAGTGGCCCTGGGCGACATCGTGGAAGTACGCCCCGGCGAGCGGATGCCGGTTGATGGCGAAGTGACTGACGGCCGTAGCTACGTGGACGAATCGATGATCACCGGCGAGCCGGTTCCGGTCGAGAAGATCGCCGGCAGCGCGGTGGTCGGCGGCACCGTCAACCAGAAGGGTGCCCTGACGCTGCGCGCCACCGCCGTGGGCGGGCAAACCATGCTGGCGCAGATCATCCGCCTGGTGGAACAGGCCCAGGGCGCCAAACTGCCGATCCAGGCGGTGGTGGACAAAGTGACGTTGTGGTTCGTGCCGGCAGTGATGGCCGCCGCGCTGCTGACCTTCCTGGTCTGGCTGATCTTCGGCCCGGCGCCGGCCCTGAGCTTCGCACTGGTCAACGCGGTGGCGGTGCTGATCATCGCCTGCCCATGCGCCATGGGGCTGGCCACGCCGACCTCGATCATGGTCGGCACCGGCCGCGGCGC
>CAYMKZ010000037.1:12695-22188 GCA_964391345.1 uncultured Alcanivorax sp. | reverse complement strand
AGAAAACCCTGCACGTGCTGCCCCAGGAATACGTGGTGGACAACCAGGAAGGCGTGCGCGAGCCGATCGGCATGTCCGGCGTGCGGCTGGAAGCCAAGGTGCATCTGGTGACCTGCGCCGTCAACGCGGTGCAGAACATCGAGAAATGCGTGCGCCGCTGCGGGCTGGAAGTGGAAGACGTGATCCTGGAGCAACTGGCCAGCGCCCACTCCACGCTTACCGAGGACGAGCGCGAGCTGGGCGTGTGCATCGTCGATATCGGCGGCGGCACCACGGATATTGCCATCTTCACCGAAGGGGCGATCCGCCATACCGCCAACATTCCCATCGCCGGCGATCAGGTCACCAACGATATCGCCATGGCGCTGCGTACCCCCAAGCAGCACGCCGACGAAATCAAGATGAAGTACGCCTGCGCCCTGACGCAACTGGCCGGCGCCGACGAGACCATCAAGGTGCCGAGCGTCGGCGACCGGCCGCCGCGCACCCTCAGCCGCCAGAATCTGGCCGAGGTGGTGGAGCCGCGCTACGACGAGCTGTTCACCCTGATCCAGGCGGAAATCCGCCGCTCCGGGTTCGAGGACATGATCCCCGGCGGCATCGTGCTCACCGGCGGTTCCTCGAAGATCGAAGGCGCGGTGGAGCTGGCGGAAGAGATTTTCCACATGCCGGTGCGGCTCGGCGTGCCGCAAGGCGTGGCCGGGCTTACCGACGTGGTGCGCAATCCGATTTATTCCACCTCCGTGGGGCTGCTGCTGTACGGGCAGCGCATGGAGAAAGAAGGCCACGGCCCGCGGGTGGGCGGTGGTGAAGTGAGCTGGGTCGAGCGCATCAAACGCTGGTTCCAGGGTAGTTTCTAGGCGTCACAGGTGTGACGCAAACGGTTTCGGAGGCGGGCCAGGAAAGGCCGGCATCCGGAAAAACGCAGTAACCAGGGAAGCAACAAACGGGAGATCAACCATGCAATTCAAACTCGAAGATTCCGTACCTCATGGCGCGGTCATCAAGGTCGTCGGCGTTGGCGGCGGCGGTGGCAATGCAGTCGATCACATGGTGCGTTCCAACGTGGAAGGCGTGGATTTCATTTGCGCCAACACCGATGCCCAGGCATTGCGCAGTTCCTCGGCGAAAACCGTGATCCAGTTGGGCAGCCAGGTCACCAAGGGGCTGGGCGCCGGCGCCAATCCGGAAATCGGCCGCCAGTCCGCGCTGGAAGACCGTGAGCGCATCGCCGAACTGCTGGAAGGCGCCGACATGGTGTTCGTCACCGCCGGCATGGGTGGCGGTACCGGTACCGGCGCCGCTCCGGTGGTTGCCGAAATCGCCAAGGAGCTGGGCATCCTTACCGTGGCGGTGGTCACCAAGCCGTTCCCGTTCGAGGGCAAGAAGCGCATGCGCTCCGCCCAGGAAGGGATCGAGGCGCTCAAGGAACAGGTGCACTCGCTGATCACCATCCCCAACGAGAAGCTGCAATCGGTGCTGGGTGGCTCCACCACGCTGCTGGACGCCTTCAAGGCCGCCAACGAGGTGCTGCAAGGCGCGGTCAAGGGCATTGCCGATCTGATCGTGCGTCCCGGCATGATCAACGTCGACTTCGCCGACGTGCGCACGGTGATGAGCGAAATGGGCACCGCCATGATGGGCACCGGCGTGGCCAGCGGCGACAATCGTGCGGCGGAAGCGGCGCAGGCGGCGATTTCCAGTCCGCTGCTGGAGGACGTGGACCTGCGTGGCGCACGCGGCATCCTGATCAACATCACCGCCAACGAATCCATCGCACTGGATGAATTCTCCGAGGTGGGCGATATCGTCAGCGAGCTGGCCAGCGAAGATGCCAACGTGATCATCGGTACCGCCATCGATCCGGACATGGGCGACAACATCTCCGTCACCGTGGTCGCCACCGGTCTCGGCGCTCAGCGCGAACTGCAGGTGGTGCGTGGCCGTCCCAAGCCGCTGGCGGCGGATGGCCGGGTCGATTACAGCGGCCTGGACCGGCCCGCCGTGGAGCGTCAGCGCGCCCAGCAACAGGCCCAGCGTATGGGTGGGCGTGGCGCCGTCAACACCGCGGAAGACCTGGACTTCATTGACATCCCGACCTTCCTCCGCCGGCAGGCAGACTGACGGCGGGGCAGGAAATGATGCCACTGAAAATGGTGCGATTGAGGGACGTTTTTAGTATAATCGCCCCTTATTTGCGTTGAGGACGGCGGTATCCGCGAGGATACCGACAGCTTTGTGACGGATCGATGATCAGACAACGAACTCTCAAAAACGTGATTCGCGCTACCGGCGTGGGTCTGCACACCGGTGAAAAGGTCTACCTGACGGTGCGCCCCGCGCCGGTCGATACCGGCATCGTGTTTCGCCGGGTCGATCTGGAGCCGGTGGTCGAAATCCGTGCCGGAGCGGAGCGGGTCGGAGAAACCACCCTGTCCACCACGCTGGTGCAGGATGGCGTCAAGGTAGGAACGGTGGAGCACCTGCTTTCCGCCATGGCCGGGCTGGGCATCGACAACGCCTACGTGGAATTGTCGGCGCCCGAAGTGCCGATCATGGACGGCAGCGCCGGTCCCTTCGTGTTTCTGCTGCAATCCGCCGGTATTCGTGAGCAGGAAGCGGCCAAGAAGTTCATTCGCATCCGCAAGGAAGTGAGTGTCCAGGAGGGTGACAAAAGCGCCACTTTCCGGCCTTTCGACGGCTTCAAGGTCACTTTCTCCATCGAATTCGACCACCCGGTGTTCGAAGAGCGCACCCAGACCGCCAGCATCGATTTCTCATCCACCTCTTTCGTCAAGGAAGTGGCGCGGGCCCGGACTTTCGGGTTCATGCGCGACATCGAGTTTCTGCGCAGCCAGAATCTGGCGCTCGGAGGCAGTGTCGACAACGCCATCGTGGTGGACGAGTATCGTATTCTCAATGAGGACGGTCTGCGCTACGACGACGAATTCGTCAAACACAAGATGCTCGACGCCATTGGCGACCTGTATCAGCTCGGGCACAGCCTGATCGGCGAGTTTGTCGGCCACAAATCCGGCCACGCGCTCAACAACGCCCTGTTGCGTGAATTGCTCAAACAGAAAGACGCCTGGGAACTGGTCACGTTCGAGGATGCGGACACGGCCCCGATTTCCTACGTCAAACCGGTGATGGCGGCGGAATAACGCCTCACCTTCCCTGTTGGACCCGGCCGTTCTCCCGCGGCCGGGGCCTTCCCCCTCGCGCCTGTTTTTGCCGTCCTGCCTTGCCTTGTCGCAAAACGATTGGTGCGTCGCTCCTGTTTGCCCTACGAAACCACGTCATCCTGCGTAAGCCAGCCGCAGAGCGTACTGGCCCAGCCTTCTGTTTACCCTACGAAACCACGTCATCCTGCGTGGAGCGTAGCGGAATCGCAGGATCCACGAACCACCAAAGTCTGGATTCTGCGACTGCCGCGCAGAATGACGAGGTGGTGCAGAATGACGAGGCAGCGCGCAATGACGAGGCAGCGCAGAATGACGAGGCAGCGCGCAATGACGAGGCAGCGCGCAATGATGAGGTAGCTGCAGAATGACGGTTCGAATCCCCAGTCACCGCTCCAACCCCCGCGCCGCCAGTCGGTGCAACGCCTCCCGCAGCTTCTCATCGGCAATGTTCTCCGCCGCGTCCCGGATATGACGCGCACTCTCCATATCCAGCACCGGGCCGCTGCGCAGCGGGCTTGCCAAGGGCCTTCGGCGTCCGCTAACGACGATTTTCACGCTCTTGGCGGTCAGCACCCGCTGTAGCCGTGGTAGATGAAAGCGCAGCATCTGCGCACAGGCGCTGGTTTCCACCATGGCCAGCCAGCGATGCGTCTCCTCCACCAGCGTCACCCGCTGGCGCAAGGCCGCCGGCAGGGCGTTCAGTGCCTGGGTGGCCGGATCGTTGCTGTTGACGCCGGGGCTCCGGCGGGCCGCGCGCGCCAGCCGCCGCAGCGTCGGATTGGCGTTCAGCAACGCCTGAAGTTCGCCCGGCAGGGCTGTCTTGCTCATTTTGTGTCCTTCCGCTATTCTCCCCGAATTGTAAAAAGACGCCGCCACGGGAAACGGGGGCAGACGGGAAACCAACGGCGCGACCATTATCAATGAAGATCATTCTACACAACAAGCGGGGATGGCCCCGAGCCATCTCCTTGCCACGTCATGTTCTGGTCCTGGCCCTGGCCGTCCTGATCGCCATTCCCGTCGCTGTCGGCGCCGGTAGCTTCTGGCTGGGTTACCGCATGGCGCCGCCGGCCTATGCCAAGACCGTGACCAGCCGCTTTCAGGCCCGGCTCGACCGCCAGACCAATGAGGTGCGGGAGCTGCGGCGCCGGAGCCGCGATCAGTTCCAGGCGCTGACGCTCAAGCTGGCCGATGCGGAGGCCCGGCTGGTGCGGCTGGATGCCCTGGGTGAGCGCCTGATCGATGTGGCCGGCATCGACAGCGACGAATTCGATTTCAACAGCGAGCCCGGCGTCGGCGGCCCGGAAGGGGCGGAAAGCGTCGGCTACCAGCCGCCCTCTTACCTGGCCGAGCTGGACAGGTTGACCGCCACGCTGGAGCGTCGCCAGCAGCAACTGGATATCCTCGAAAAACTGCTCGCCCACCGCCACTTGCAGCATGAAACCTTCCTGGCCGGACGCCCGGTACAGCACGGCTGGCTGTCGAGCCGCTTTGGCCGCCGGGTGGACCCGTTCACCGGCAAGCTGTCCTTCCATCCGGGCATGGACTTTGCCGCCAGAGAGGGGAGCCGCGTCATCGCCACGGCTTCCGGGGTGGTCACCTGGGCTGGCCCGCGTTCCGGTTACGGCAATCTGGTGCAGATCAACCACGGCAACGGCATCAGCACCCGCTATGGTCACGCCGAGAAAGTGCTGGTGAAGGTCGGCGACATCGTGCGTACCGGCGACGTCATCGCGCTGGTGGGTTCCACCGGACGCTCCACCGGCCCGCATGTGCACTATGAGGTGATCAGAAACGGCCGTCAGGTGAACCCCCAGCCTTATATAGCCCGTGCGCGCCGCTGATGGCGCGCTGCACGCGGCCTGCCGGAAGCACATGCCGGGCCCGTTCTGGAACATAACCCACTGCCACGCGGTCCCATCTCTCTTGAATAGTCGCCCCCGACACCTTATGTAGTCATCCTATTGTGTTTAGAATGACCTCCTTTCGCCTATCCATTGAATAAAGAACGGACGTTTCATGCTGGCTACCATCGTCAAAAGAGTCCTCGGCACCAAGAATGACCGCGAGATCAGGCGCATGCGTCGCCTGGTGACCACCGTCAACGCGCTGGGAGAGGAAATTGCTGCCCTGGATGACGCGGCCCTTGCCCACAAGACCGTGGAGCTGAGAGCGGCTTTTGCCGATGGCAAGACCCTGGATGAACTGCTGCCGGAAGCGTTCGCGGTGGCCCGTGAAGCGACCACCCGGACCATGGGCATGCGCCATTTCGACGTGCAGATCGTCGGCGGTATTGCCCTGCACGAGGGGCGCATCGCCGAGATGCGTACCGGTGAAGGCAAGACCCTGACCGCCACCCTGCCGGCCTATCTCAATGCGCTTTCCGGCAACGGCGTGCACATCGTCACGGTCAACGACTACCTGGCTGAACGTGACGCCAACTGGATGCGGCCGATCTACGAATTCCTCGGCCTGAGCGTCGGCGTGATCCTCACCCAGCAGCCGCAGGAGCAGAAACGCGAAGCGTACGCGGCGGACATCACCTACGGCACCAACAACGAATTCGGCTTCGATTACCTGCGTGACAACATGGCGTTCCGGCTGGAAGACCGGGTCCAGCGCAAACTCAACTACGCCATCGTCGACGAAGTGGACTCCATTCTCATCGACGAGGCGCGCACGCCGCTGATCATCTCCGGCCCGGCATCGGATTCCTCCGAGCTGTACCGCAAGGTCGATCTGCTGATGCCAAAGCTCAAGCGCGAAATGGAAGAAGAGGGCAACGATGGCCACTTCTACGTGGATGAGAAACAGCGCCAGGTCGAACTGACCGAATCCGGCCACCAGTTGATCGAGGCGTTGCTGACGGAAAACGGGCTGCTGGAAGAAGGCGAAAGCCTGTATTCCGCCAACAATCTGAATCTGCTGCATCACGTGCACGCGGCGCTCAAGGCGCACGCGCTGTTTCACCGCGACCGTGAATATGTGGTGCAGAACGACCAGATCGTCATTGTCGACGAGCACACCGGGCGCACCATGCCGGGGCGGCGCTGGTCCGAGGGCATTCACCAGGCGGTGGAAGCCAAGGAGCGCGTCACCATCCAGCAGGAAAACCAGACGCTGGCATCGACCACCTTCCAGAACTATTTCCGCCTGTACGACAAGCTCGCCGGCATGACCGGTACCGCCGATACCGAAGCGGCGGAATTCCGGCAGATTTACGGCATGGACGTGATGGTGATCCCCACCAACCGTCCGGCGGTGCGCAAGGACATGAACGATCTGGTGTACCTGAACATACCGGACAAGTTCGACGCCATCGTCGCCGAGGTGCAGGCCGCCGTGGCGCGCCGCGCGCCGGTGCTGGTCGGTACCGCCACCATTGAAGCATCGGAATACATTTCCAAACGTCTCACCGAGGAAAACATTCCCCACCAGGTACTGAACGCCAAACAACACGAACGCGAGGCGCAGATCATCGCCCAGGCCGGCCGGCCCGGCACTGTGACCATCGCCACCAACATGGCCGGGCGCGGTACCGACATCGTGCTCGGCGGCAACCCGGAAGAAGAGATCAAGGCGCTGGAAGATCCCACCCCCGAAGAGGTGGAGCGGATTCGCGCCGACTGGAAGGAGAACCAGCGTATCGTGCTGGAAGCCGGCGGGCTGCACATCATCGGCACCGAGCGCCACGAATCCCGCCGTATCGACAACCAGTTGCGTGGCCGTGCCGGCCGTCAGGGCGACCCCGGTTACACGCGCTTCTTCCTGTCCATGGAAGACGACCTGATGCGCATTTTCGCCACCGACCGGGTGCGTAACATGATGCGCAATCTGGGGCTCAAGGATGGCGAGGCGATCGAGCACCGCTGGGTCAGCCGCGCCATCGAAAACGCCCAGCGCAAGGTGGAAGGCCGCAACTTCGACATCCGCAAGAACCTGCTGGAATACGACAACGTCGCCAACGACCAGCGCCAGGTGGTGTACAGCCAGCGCGAGCAGATTCTGGAAGCGGAATCACTGGCGTCCTCGGTGGAAAGCATTCGCCGCGACGTCATTCCCGAAGTGGTACGGGAATACATGCCGCCGGGCACCATGGAAGAGCAATGGGATCTGGCCGGTCTGGAAAAAACACTGGCGGCGGATTTCGGCTGCCAGGCGCCGGTATCCCAGTGGCTGAAGGATGACATCGGGCTGCATGTCGAAGGGATCGCCGAGCGCCTGCTGGAGCAACTGGAGCAGGAATACCAGGCCAAGGAAGAGCAGGTCGGTGCCGAGACGCTGCGGCAGATCGAGAAGCACCTGATGTTGCAGATTCTCGACCGTTACTGGAAAGAACACCTGGCCAACATGGACCACCTGCGTCAGGGCATTCACCTGCGCGGCTACGCGCAGAAGGATCCCAAGCAGGAATACAAGAAAGAGGCTTTCGAGCTGTTCAACAACATGCTCAACCAGATTCAGCATGAGCTGATCCGCGTGCTGCACAGTCTGGAAGTGCGTCGTGAAGATGAAGTGGAGCGGCTGGAAGCCCAGCGCCGTGAGGAAGCCCGCTTGCAGGCGGAAAGAATGCAGGCCCAGCAGGCGCAGGCCGAGTCGGTCTTCGGTGGCGGCGGCGCGGCTCCCGAGGAAGAGGATCAGGCATCGCGCACCGTGGTTCGTGAGGGCCGCAAGATCGGCCGCAACGAGCCTTGCCCCTGCGGCTCCGGCAAGAAATACAAGCAGTGCTGCGGACGCCTGAACGGCTGATTTTTCACTCAACACAGATAGAGAACCCAGCATGACCCAGAGTCAGTGGTTTCCGGTGGCCGGCGTCAGGCTCGCGGCGGTGGAAGCCGGTGTCAAGAAAGCCGATCGCAAGGACCTGGTGGTAATGGAACTGGCCGCGCAAAGCCGCGTGGCCGGCGTGTTCACCAGCAACCGCATGCAGGCGGCGCCGGTGCAAGTGGCGCGGCGCCATCTGGCGCTGCAAACGCCACGTTATCTGATGATCAATACCGGTTATGCCAATGCCGGCACTGGCAAACAGGGGCTGGCCCGCTGCGAAGAGAGCTGCGTGCTGCTGGCCGGGCTGGCCGGCTGCGACGCCGATCAGGTGCTGCCGTTCTCCACCGGCGTGATCGGTCAGGCGTTTCCGCTGGCGCCTTTCGAGAAAGGCTTGCCACAGGCGCTGGCCGGCCTCGACGAACACGGCTGGGGACAGGCGGCGGAAGGCATCATGACCACGGACACGGTGCCGAAGATCGCCAGCAAACGCATCGAACTGGAAGGCCGGGCGATCACCATCACCGGTATCGCCAAGGGCGCCGGCATGATCAAGCCGAACATGGCCACCATGCTCGGTTTCATCGCCACCGATGCGGCCATCGCCCAGCCCTTGCTGGATCGCTGGATCAAGCGGCTCGCCGATCTGTCGTTCAATCGCATCACCGTGGATGGCGACACCTCCACCAACGATGCCTGCATACTGGTCGCCTCCGGGCAAGCCGGCGTGGCTGAAATCAGTGACCCTGACAGTGCCCAGGGGCGGCTGCTGTTCCACGCCTTGGAAGAGGTGTTCAGCGCGCTGGCCCAGGCCTTGATCCGTGATGCGGAGGGCGCCACCAAGTTCGTTGACATCCAGGTCAGCGGTGCGCGCAGCGAACGGGACGCGCAGATCGTCGCCGAAACCATCGGCCATTCGCCGCTGGTCAAGACCGCGCTGTTCGCCTCCGACCCCAACTGGGGCCGTATTCTTGCCGCGGTCGGCCGCGCGCCCATCGAGCAACTGGATGTGGACAGGGTCGCCATCTGGCTGGGTGACGTGCAGATCGTCGCCGAAGGCGGTGTGGCGGACAGCTACACCGAGGAGCGGGGCGCCCGGGTGATGGCGCAACCGGACATCACCATCCGCGTCGATCTTGGCGCCGGGGACAGCCAGGGCCAGGTCTGGACTTGCGACTTCAGCTACGATTACGTCAAGATCAACGCTGAGTATCGAACCTGAAGCAAAAGCGGAGTTCGGGGTTTGTAGGGTGGATAAGCGCAGCGCATCCACCATTCGGCGCCTGGGAAGGTGGATGCGCTGCGCTTATCCACCCTACGGCGAGCGTCGGGGGCTGCCGGCCTCCGTCTGAACACGAAGCACGGGCCCCCGTCACCCTGCGCGCAGTCGCAGAAGCACAGGCCCCGTCACCCTGCACGCAGTCGCAGAAGCACAGGCCCCGTCACCCTGCGCGTAGTCGCAGAAGTACAGGCCCCGTCACCCTGCGCATAGTCGCAGAAGTACAGGCCCCGTCACCCTGCGCATAGTCGCAGAAGTACAGGCC
>CAYMKZ010000037.1:0-12595 GCA_964391345.1 uncultured Alcanivorax sp. | reverse complement strand
CCGTCATCCTGCGCATAGTCGCAGAAGTACAGGCCCCGTCATCCTGCGCGCAGTCGCAGGATCCCGTGTCTGAGGGTGGATCCTGCGACTGCGCGCAGGATGACGCACGGTTCTTCGGCATGTTGCCCGTTGCAGTCGTTACCCTGCGACTGCGCGCAGGGCGACGCACGCTACGCTCTTGGAATGATATGACTCACCACCACTCGCCACCCCCCGCCAGTACCCAGCCTGTTCCGGAAATCACCGTGGTGGCCGGGGTGATCCGCGGCGCTGATGGTCGTATCTGCCTGAGCCGCCGCCCGCCGCACAAACACCAGGGCGGACTGTGGGAGTTCCCCGGCGGCAAGGTGGAACCGGGCGAGTCGTTGCACGAGGCGCTGGTCCGTGAACTGAACGAAGAACTCGGCCTGGCGGTGACATCCTCCCAACCATTCATGACGGTGGAGCATCGTTATCCGGACCTGCGCGTGGTGCTGCATTTCCGCGAGGTGAGCGCCTGGCAGGGTGACCCGCACGGCCGCGAGGGGCAGCCGGTGGAATGGGTGCCGCTGGCGGATATCGCTGAGCGCGCCTTTCCAGCAGCCAACCGGTCGGTGGCGCTGGCGCTGCATTTGCCGCCGGAGCTGGTAATCATCCCGGAGGGCCTGACCGCGACGGCGGTACTGCAAGGGCTTGAACGCCTCGATGTACGGCGCCAGGGTGTGTATCTGCGTAGCTACAGCCAGAGCCCGATGCTGGCGCAACTGGCGGCCTGTTGTCGGCAACGCGGATTGCGTTTCTGGATTCGCGATGACGCGGCGCTGGCACGCCGTGAAAAAGCCTTCGGATTGCACCTGACCTCATCCAGCCTGACCCGCCTGGACGCCGCCCCCGAGTTTGATGGCGTACTGTCAGCAGCCTGCCACGACGGTGAGCAGATCGACCGCGCGCTGGCGCTGGGATGCCGCATGGCCACGCTGTCGCCGGTGGCGGCCACCGCCAGCCACCCCGATGCCGAGCCGCTGGGGTGGGACGGTTTTCACCGTCAGGTACGCGAGAAGCCGCTGGTGTTTTACGCGCTTGGCGGCGTCACGCCGGAACAAGTGCTGCGTGCCCGCGAGCACGGCGGCTTCGGGGTGGCGGGTATTCGGGCATTCTGGCCGCAATCCTGACAGCGGTCAGCTCCGATCGTCGAAATCTTCCCCTGGCGCATCCGGGTCGCCGGGAATGCTGTGCCGTTCGGAGGCCCAGTCACCCAGGTCGATGAGTTTGCAGCGTTCGCTGCAAAACGGCCGCCATGGGTTGTCGTCCCAGCGCGTGGGCTTGCGGCATTGCGGGCAGGGGTAAATGCGGGTCGGTTGCTCAGCCATGCTGTTGCGCCAGTTGCAGATAACGCTGATGCACGGCCGCCAGTTGCTCGTGCAACTGTGCCAGCGAACCGTTGTTTGCCACCACCTCGTCGGCCATGGACAGACGCCGCTGGCGGTCCAGTTGGGCGCGCATGATGGCCTCCACCTGGGCTTCCGGCACACTGTCGCGGCTGATGGTGCGTTGCACCTGCAACTCGGGTGTGGCGTCGATCACCAGCACGCGATTGGTCATGGTTTTCTGGCTGCCCTCCAGCAGCAGCGGCGAAACCAGCACCGTATAGGCGGAACGGCTGGCGCTGATCTGCCGGCGCAGCTCCTCGCCGATGGCAGGATGGGTGATGGCCTCCAGATCCCGGCGCGCCTGTTCGTCGCTGAACACGATATCGCGCAGGGCACGCCGGTTCAGCGTGCCATCGGCCTGCACCACGGTTTCTCCAAAGCGCTCGACGATGGCGCGCAGCGCCGGCTGGCCGGGCTCCACCACCACCCGTGACGCCAGATCCGCATCGACGATGGTAACGCCCTGCCGGGCAAGATAGTCGGTGGCGGCGCTTTTGCCACTGCCAATGCCGCCGGTCAGACCAACAACGAACATGAAAAGCTCCGATCAAAGGAAGCGGTAAAGATACAGGATGACGAAGGCAGGGAACAGATCGCCTCCCCACCGTCATCCTGCGTGCTCCCCACCGTCATCCTGCGTGGAGCGAAGCGGAATCGCAGGATCCAAAATCATAAAGACTGGATTCTGCGACTGCGCGCAGAATGACGGAGTCGGCGCAGAATGACGGAGTCGGCGCAGAATGACGGAGTCGGCGCGGTATGACGGAGTTGGCGCAGAATGACGGAGTTGGCGTGGTATGACGGAGTCGGCGCGGAGCGACGGAATCGGCATGCCGGTTCTTCAGCCGATCCGCAACAGCCCCAGATAACCGTGCACGATCGGCTCGCCCCACAGCAGAGCGACCCAGCCGGCGATGGCCAGGTAAGGGCCGAACGGGATACCCTGATGGCGTTGCAGACGTCCCGTAGCGAGCATCACCACCGCGAACAACAGCCCCACCAGCGAGGAAAGCAGGATGATCAGCGGCAGGTATTGCCAGCCCAACCAGGCGCCGAGCGCCGCCAGTAGCTTGAAATCGCCGTAACCCATGCCGTCCTTGCCGGTGAGCAGCTTGAACAGCCAGTAGAGGCTCCACAGGGCCAGATAACCGGTCATGGCGCCGATCACCGCATCCTTCAGGCTGACCGGGGAAACGCCCAGCAGCGCCGCCAGCAGACCCGCCCACAGCAATGGGTAGGTGAGATCGTCCGGCAGCAGCGTGGTGTCCAGATCAATGGCCGCCAGCGCCAGCAGCGTGAAACTGGCGTACAGGGTGAACAGCAACCAGGGTCCATAACCAAAACGCCAGGCACAGAGCGCTGCGAGCAGTGCGCCGAGCAGCTCGATGAGTGGATAACGCACGGAGATGGGCGCCCGGCAGGCGCTGCAACGGCCCCTCAACGCCAGCCAGCTGAGCAGCGGAATGTTCTCGTACCAGCGGATCACATGCCGGCAGTGCGGACAGTGGGAGCGCGGCACCAGCAGATTGAACGGCGCGGCCGGCGTCTCTTCTGATGGCACCTCTTCCGGTTGCGCCAGCAGTTCGCGGGCCTCCCGTTGCCAGGCCCGCTCCATCATCACCGGCATGCGCTGAATGACGACATTGAGAAAGCTGCCGATCAGCAAGCCGAACAGGGCGCAGAAAACAATCAGAGCGACCGGGTCGCTCGCCAGCCAGTCGAGTCGAAGCACGTTTCAGACCGCGTTGCCAAGTTGGAAGATTGGCAGATACATGGCAATGATCAGCGCACCGATCAATACCCCCAGAACTGCCATGATTACCGGCTCCAGCAGGCTGGTCAGCCCCTCCACCAGGTTATCGACCTGATCTTCATAGTGGCTGGCGACCTTTTCCAGCATCTCGGCCAGGGTCCCGGATTCCTCGCCGATGGCGGTCATCTGCAATGCCATGGCGGGAAAAACGCCGCTGGAGCGCATGGCAGACTGTAACTGCTGGCCGGTGGCCACGCCATCCCTGATGCCCGACAGTGCCTCGCGGTAGACCACATTGCCGGCGCCGCCGATGCAGGCGTGCAGGGCTTCGATCAGTGGCACACCGGCGGCGAAAGTGGTGGCGAGCGTGCGTGTGAAGCGGGCGATGGCGGCCATACGCACGATCGGCCCGATCACCGGCAGGCGCAGTAGCAGACGCTCCAGCCCGTCACGGAACGCCGGTGAATGCCGGTGGGCCTTGAGCAGACCGGCAATGGCCGCGGCCACCCAGGCGACGATCGCCGGCAGGTGATGAGCCAGCCCTTCGGAAAGGCCGATGACCAACCGGGTGAAGGCCGGCAGATCGGCGCCGAAGCTCTGAAACAGGCCTTGAAACACCGGCACCACCTTGAGCAACAACAGCGTGACCACGATGGTGGCGATGGCGATCACCGCCAGTGGGTATTTCGCCGCCTTTTTCAATTTCCGCTTCAGCGCCTCGTTTTTCTCCTTGTAGCAGGCTATCCGTTCGAGCATGGCATCCAGCGTGCCGGACGCTTCGCCAGCCGCCACCAGGTTGCAAAACAGGGCGTCGAACAGCCGTGGGTGGTGGCGCAGCGCGCCAGCGACATCGTCGCCTCCCTCGATACGTGCTTGCAGATCGAGAACCACGCCGGCCATGGCCGGATTGTCGAGGCCGTCGGCGACGATGCCGAAGGCTTGCACCAGCGGCACGCCGGCCTTGACCAGAGTGGCCAACTGGCGGGTGAACAGGGCGACGTCCGCCGGCCGCACTTTCCGTTTGCCGCCGCCGCGCTTGCGCACCACCTTCCCAGGACGGATGCCCTGACGGCGCAGTCGCGCGCGGACCAGCGCCGCGCTCTGGTCGCTGATTTCTCCTCTGACGGGCAGGCCGCGGTGATCGGTCCCCTGATAGATGAAAGTACGACGAGTGGCGGCCTGTCTTGGTCCTGTGGCGTTCCTTGCCATGAGCAAACTCCTGTTGCGGTCAGCGCCTGCCGGTGACGCGATGCACTTCCTCAAGACTGGTAATGCCCTGCATCGCCTTCTCCAGCCCCGCGCGATACAGGTCCCTGAAGCCTTCTTTCCGGCATTGATCGGCGATGCGGATGGCGTCGCCTTCTTCCATGATCAGCCGTGCGATGCTGTCGGTGATGCTCACCACCTCGTAAATACCGCTGCGCCCCCGGTAACCGTCATTGCAGTGGTGGCAGCCGCCGGGGCCGTACAGAGTGAAGCCGGACGCCAGATCGGCGCGGGTGAAGCCCATTTCCAGCAACGAAGCCTCGGGGACAGCGACGGCGGTTCGGCAATGCGCGCACAGCCGGCGCACCAGCCGCTGGGCGATGATCAACGTCACCGAGGTGGCGATGTTGAAAGACGGAATACCCATGTTGCGCAGCCGGGTGAGGGTTTCCGGCGCGCTGTTGGTATGCAGGGTGGAGAGCACCAGATGCCCGGTCTGCGCCGCCTTGATGGCGATTTCCGCAGTCTCCGTATCGCGGATCTCGCCGACCAGAATCACGTCCGGATCCTGGCGCAGAAAGGCCCGCAGCGCGGTGGCGAAATCCATGCCCTGTTTCGGGTTCACGTTGACCTGATTGATGCCGTGGAGAGCGATCTCCACCGGGTCTTCCACCGCGCACAGGTTGCGTTCCGGCGTATTGAGCCGGTTCACCCCGGCATAAAGCGAGACGGTTTTTCCCGAGCCGGTGGGCCCGGTGACCAGAATCATGCCCTGGGATTTTTGCAGCGCGTGCAGATAGCTGTGCCGTTGATCCGCCGTGTAGCCGAGCGTGTCGAGATCCAGCCGGGCGCTGTCCGGGTCGAGAATCCGCAGCACTATCTTTTCCCCGTGCAGGGTCGGGCAGGTATTGACCCGCAGATCGACGGTGCGCTCCGGCGACAGGTTAAGCCTGATGCGGCCATCCTGGGGCACCCGGCGTTCGGCAATGTCCAGCCGCGCCATGATTTTCAGGCGCGCGGCCACGCGGCTGGCCACATTGGCGGCCGGGCTGGCGATATTGACGAGCACGCCGTCCTGCCGGAAGCGTACCCGATAAGTGTCGGCGAAAGGCTCGAAATGCAGGTCCGAAGCGCCATTGGCAACAGCGTCGAGCAGCAGTCGGTTGACGAAACGCACCACCGGCGCGTCTTGCTCATCGGCGCCGGCCTGCTCGGCATCCGCTGTTGCACTGGTGTTCGCTGTGGCACTGGTATCCACTGTTGTACTGGAGGCATTGCCCGGTGCTCCGAAGGCGTTGCCGTCCTGTTCTATCTCGATGCGCTTGATCCAGCGCCTCAGCTTGTCGTCTTCGGCGATCACGGTCTCCACGTTCAGCCCGGTGCTGAAACGAATCGCCTCCAGCGCCGCCAGATCGGTGGGGTCGGATACCGCCACCAGCAGGCGATTGTCGCGCCGGGTCAGCGGCAGAACCGCATAGCGGGCGATCAGCGCCGGGTCGAGCAGCTCGGTGACCGGCACTTCCGGCACGAAGGTATCCAGGTCCAGGCGCGCCGCGCCGAATTCCTCCGCCATGGCCTGCGCCAGCCGGCTTGCCGGCACCGCGCCACTGGCCACCAACTGGTGAACCAGCGACACCCGCCCATCCTGAGCCTGCCTGAGCGCCTGCCGGGCGGCTGCCTGGGAGAGATGGCCCTGCCGTACCAGGCGCTGTGTCAATCCACTGAGAGGGGAAGAGTGATGGTCCATGGCGGTGTTGTCGTTGTGATCATGGTGGTGGTGAGTGATGAAACAGGGGCAGGCTGACAGCCCGCCGGCGGCAGGTAAAGAGAGTCTGTCCCGCGGGAAACAATTGCGACGCGCAGCGTCATTTTGTGACGCGAAAGGGCGGCTCAGCGCCGGGTCGGGGGCGTTCCGACGGCGGCAGTAGGCTGGCCCGAATGCTGCATGAGTGGTTTGACGCAGCACACTTTTGACGCAACGGACTTTACAGGGAGAAACAGGAATGGAATCAGGACAGAAAGGTTTCACGCTCATTGAATTGATGATCGTGGTGGCCATCATCGGCATTCTCGCCGCCGTCGCCATCCCCGCCTATCAGGACTATGTGGCCCGCTCTCAGGCATCGGAAGCGATGTCGCTGGCCGATGGCGTGAAAATTCCGCTCAGCGAATACATGATCGAGCACGGCACCTGTCCGGATAACAGTACCGCTGCGGTGGGCGGCATCGCCGCGAGCACGGACATCACCGGCCGCTACGTCGAGGCGGTGGAAACCGGCGGTACCTTTGCCGAGACTGGTGAGGTCGATAGCTGTACCATCACCGTCAAGTTCAAGGATGACAATATCGCCGCCGGACTGAAAGGACATACCATCGTGTTTACCGCACAGAACAACGCCGGATCCACGGGCTGGAAATGCACCAGTGCCGATATCGATCAAAAATATCTGCCATCCACCTGTGTGGGCCAGGTCGATCAATGAGGCTGACATCGGTCGCCGTGCGGCGAGCCTGGCTCCTGATGGGATTGGTATGGTGCCTGATTTTCCTGTACGGCTGCCTGATGCCGAACCCGCCCTCGGCACCCGCCATTCCCGGATTCGACAAGGTCGAACATGCCGGAGCCTTCGTGGTCATGACCTGGTGGTTCGCGGTGCTGTTCCCGCGCGTGCCCTGGCGATTGCTGGTGGTGTTCTCCGCCTATGGCGCCGCCATCGAGGTGTTGCAGGGGTTGAGCGGTTACCGCGATGGCGATCCGCTGGACTGGCTGGCCGACACGCTGGGTGTGTTCGCCGGTCTGGCGCTGGCTTACCGAACGAGGAAGGGAAAAACCTAGTTCAATACCCGATAACCCCGGCCGCGCATGCAGTTCTTGAGGACTTTCTCCTTTTCCTGCTGGGCATCGCCGGCTTTGCCGGCGCCACCGATCACGGCGCCGGCGCCGGCGCCCATGCCGGCGGTGTGGGAATTGCCGAAGATGGCCCCCAGCAGGCCGCCGAGCACGGCACCGCCCACCGCCCCTTCGGCGGCGTCACGGCCGGTACCGACCTGGCCGGCGACCTGGCGGCAGTCGGCAAGATCCTGCTGATACTTCGCCTGATCGACCCCCTGGGGATCGACGATGACGCGATCGGAAGAGGCGCAACCGGCTAGCGCCAATACGGCAATGAGGCCGAGGCCGATGAGGTAGCGCATGTCCGTGGGCTCTCCATTCACTGGTCCATGTCATTGTTCATGCAATTGTTCACGGATCAGCTATACCATTTTGCGGAGAGACGGTCATCTTCGGCGGCCGTGAATACGGTCACAAAAACTATAGCAGGCGGGCTTCCTGAAGATCGATGCGGCGCACCAGCTCACGGACGATCTCATCGGAAACGCGCCGCTGGCGGGCCAGCCTGAACAGCTCGTCCCGCGAGGCGCCGAGCGCCACCAGCCGCATTTGCCGCTCCACCGCCTGCTGCTCGCGCACCCGTTCGGCATCCACTTCGCTGGCCGCGGCCGCCACCGGGTATTGCAGGCTGTCCATGACTCTCCCGGCGACTTCGGTGTAGAGTTGCGCGTCCTGCTCCGGATGCTGTCTGGTGAGCTGGTGCAGGGTGGCTTCCACGCTTTTGATGGCGGCCAGGCGGGCGGCTTCGTTGGCTTCGTCCTCCTGGCGGTGATGTTCCTTGTCCACCGGGCTGTCGATGCCCTTGATCATGCGCGGCAAACCGAAGCTGCTGGCCAGCAGGGAGATGATGATCACCATGGCGGCAAGGAAGATGGCCAGATCCCGGGCCGGCAGGGGAGTGCCGTCGTTGAGCGCCAGCGGCAGGGTCAGCACGCCGGCCAGGGTCAGGGCTCCGCGGGTACCGGCCAGCGAGATGGCGCCGATCAGGCGCGGGTTGAGCAGGGTCGGTGTTTCACCGCGCCAGCGCGCCCACAGGTTGCTGATCTTCAGCGAGGCCCATACCCAGCCGAAGCGCAGCCCCGCCAGCGCCAGGTTGATGGCCAGGGCGTAAACGATCAGCCACAGCGGGTTGCGGTGGCCGGTGCTTTGCACCACCCGCACCGCGTTGTCGAAAATGGCCGGCAACTGCTCGCCGAGCAGCACGAAGATGATGCCGTTGAGGGTGAACTGGATGGTGTTCCAGACCGCCGCCCGTTGCATGCGCGTGCTGGCCAGGGCACGGCCGGAAAGCTCGGTGTAGCTCATGGTGATGCCCGCTGCCACGGCGGCGAGAATGCCGGAGGCACCGAGATGTTCGGCCAGCGCGTAGGCAGCGAACGGGATCAGCACGCTGATCAGGATCTGCGAACCGCCGTCTTCACCGTAACGGCGTGCGAACACGCCTTTGCCGAAAGTGATCAGCCAGGTAATGCCGGCGCCGATGCCCAGCCCGCCAAGGCTCACCCACAGAAACGACAGGCTGGCGTCGGTCAGTGAAAAGGTGCCGGTCACCGCCGCCGCCACGGCGAAGCGGAACGCCACCAGACCACTGGCGTCGTTGAGCAGCGACTCGCCTTCCAGAATATGCATGATGCGGCGCGGCAGCGTCAGCCGCTGGGTGATGGCGGATACCGCCACCGGATCGGTGGGAGAAATGATGGCCGCCAGCGCGAAGCAGATCGCCAGCGGCATGGACGGGATCATCAGGTGAATCAGGTAGCCCAGCCCGACCACCGTCACTATCACCAGCCCCAGCGCCAGTTGCAGAATCATGGCCCGGTCCCGGACCAGGCCCTCCTTGGGAATGCGCCAGCCGTCCAGGAACAGCAGCGGCGGCAGGAAGAGGAAGAAAAACAGCTCCGGGTCGAGCTCGACACCGCGATCGAGCACACTGGAAATCAGCGCGCCGAGCGCGATCTGCACCAGAGGCAATGGAATGGGAACCGGTAGCGCACGACCGATCATGCTGCTGGCCATGACCGCGATCAGCATGACCAGAGAGACGGAAATGGCGTCCACACAAGCTCCTTGTCAGATACTTTTTGTCAGATCGTCTATTCCAGCCGCAAGGAAAGATCGGCGGCCCGGCAGTGTTTGGTCAGCGCCCCGGAGGAGAGGTACAGATCGCGGGCGCCGGGCAGAGTGCGGGCGTCCTCCAGAGTGCGGTTGCCGGAGATTTCCAGGGCACTCTCGCTGGCCAGGTTGATGGCCTCTTCGATCATTTCGGCAGTGAAATTATCGAGCATGATCTGGTCCGGCGCCAGCGCCGCCGCTTCGCGCAGTTCGTCCAGGTTTTCCACCTCGATGATGATCTTCTTGCCGGGGGCCAGCTCGCGTGCCTTGCGGATCGCCTCGCTGATGGAGCCGCAGGCGGTGATGTGGTTTTCCTTGATCAGAAAGGCATCGTAAAGGCCCAGCCGGTGATTCTGGCAGCCGCCGCACAGCACCGCGTATTTTTGTGCGGTGCGCAGGCCGGGCAGCGTCTTGCGGGTATCCAGCACGGTGACGCGGGTACCGGCCACGGCGTCGGCGAAGCGGCGCGCGGTGGTGGCCGTGGCCATCAGGGTCTGCAGAAAGTTCAGGGCGATGCGCTCGCCGGTGAGAATGCGCCGGGTGTTGCCACTGAGGGTGCAGAAAACCGTTCCCGCCGCCAGCTTGTCACCGTCCTGCGCGTGCCATTCCAGCGTCACGTCGCCGCCCAGTTGGCGGAACACTTCCTCCGCCCAGGCCTGGCCGCACAGCACCGCCTCTTCGCGGCTGAGAATGGTCCCGCGGGCCGTTGCGTTCTCCGGGATCAGGCTGGCGGTCAGATCGCCATCACCGAGATCTTCCTCGATGGCGAAGGCGACCACGCGGGCGACATGCTCGCGGGCGTACTCAGGCAGTTTGGAAAGGCTGTCCATGGGCGGCGCTGCTCTATTGCTGGAATGGCACGATGAAACGACCGGCCCGGAAACGGACCGAGCTGCGAGCATAGCATAATCGCAGGGCCCCGCGATTTGAAAAATCATCGCGCCGGTGGTGTAACCTTGCGGATATTCCAATTGGACCGGATCAACCCATGCTGTCCATCACCGACCACTGGCTCGACCAGGCCCGCAAGGCGCCGTCGCCGAACTGCAATGATCGCCCCGATGAGCGGGATATTTCCCTGCTGGTGATCCACAACATCAGCCTGCCGCCAGGGCAATTCGGCGGGCCGCAGATCGAGGCGCTGTTCCAGAACCGCCTGAATTGCGACGCGCACCCCTATTTCGCGCAACTGCGGGAATTGCGCGTTTCCAGCCACTTCCTGATTCGCCGCGACGGCGAGCTGGTGCAGTTCGTCGCCTGTGACAAACGGGCCTGGCACGCCGGTGTTTCGAGCTGGAAAGGACGCGACAACTGCAACGACTTTGCCCTGGGCGTGGAACTGGAAGGGACCGATGACCTCCCCTACGAAGACGCCCAATACGAAGCGTTGAGCGCGTTGACCCGGCTTTTGCTGGAGACCTACCCGACACTGTCCCGAGACGCCATCACCGGACACCAGCACATCGCACCGGGCCGCAAAACCGACCCCGGCCCCGCCTTCGACTGGGCCCGTCTGTACCGCTCCCTGGGCATCTCATAGCCACGAAATGGCCCATACCCATAAAGGTGGATGCGCTGCGCTTATCCACCCTACGGACAGGTTCAAGCACGGATTTTGTAGGGGGGATAAGCGCAGCGCATCCACCAAGCTGCGCTTATCCACCCTGACGTGCCCCCGCACGAACCTGCCCGTAGATGGATAAGCGTAGCGCATCCACCAAGCCCCAAGCCCTCGCATGACCCGTAAAGCGAATTAAGCACAGCACCCCCACCGCTCCCTACCCAACAGCATTGGACCCGCCCGCTATTCCGCTTCATCATCGGCGCAATCCATAAAGAGCAGAGGAACAAGGATGCGGTTGTTAGTGATCTTGCTGGTGCTGGGCGCCCGGCAACTGGATATCCCCTGGCCGTCGTGGCTGGCCCGCGCCGACCGCCACCAGCGGTTTCTTGCCGCGCTGACCCCGCGCCGCCACCACGCCTTCAACTGGTGGCTGGCGGTGGCGCTGCCCGCGCTGGTGGTGGCGCTGGTGTTCGGTTGGCTGGATGATTTCTGGGGTACGCTGCTGACGCTGATCCTCGGTGTGCCCCTGATGTTGTGGCTGGTGGGCACGGAGAGCGAGCTGCACCGTCTGGACGAGGGCGTGCTGAGACGCTCCGCGGGGCTGTTCGCGGCGATTTTCTGGCTCACCGTGCTCGGCTATGGCGCCGCCTGCCTGTTCGTCCTGAACCGCGCCTGGCTATTGCGCCGGCCGGAGGGTGACTGGCCGCACAGTCTCGATGATGCGATGAGCTGGATTCCGGCGCGTCTCACCGTGCTGGCGTTGGCGCTGGTCGGCCACTTCGGCGCGGTCGCCAGCGCGGTGGCCGGGCGCATCTGGCGCCTGGACGACAGCCGCGACGTGCTGCAACGCGCGGCCCGCGCCGCTCTCGGTGACGGGCAGCAACAAGATGAGCAGCAACAAAATGAAACCGGATTCCAGCCCGCCGGCCAAGAGCATCCCCACGGGCTGCGTATTCTGCTCTGGCGCTCCCTGGCCCTGTGGCTGATTTTCGTGGCGCTGTGGATTCTGCTGGCCTCCTGAATAATGGAATCATGTTTCATGGTGATGTTGAATTCTGGTTGCAACTTCAGGCTCCGCGCTCAATAGCTGACTGGTCCCGCAAGCTGCTAGTATGGAGGGAGATGGCCCCTGTACCCCGGGGCCGTCAGCGAGTTACCGGCGCTGGCATGGGTCTCTGTGAAATGCCGGCCGCCGTGCTTTCTTTTGCCAATGCGGTGATCCCGCCTTGGCGTTGGCAGAGCAAAAAAGGATGCGAGCCCCATGCAGCACGACAGACACTTCTACAACGACGCGGATCCCGCAGAAACACGCGAATGGCTTGAAGCCCTGGAGTCGGTTCTCGAGCGGGAGGGCCCGGAACGGGCTGCCTGGTTGCTCAGGACCGTCACCAACGAGGCACAGGCACTGGGTGCCTTGCGCACCCGCCTCGATACCCCTTACGTGAACACTATTGCGCCGAAGGACGAAGCTCCCTTGCCCGGCGACATGTTCGTGGAGCGGCGCATCCGCTCGTTGATTCGCTGGAACGCCTTGGCCATGGTGATGCGCGCCAATGTCAACAATGACGACCACCTGGGCGGCCACATCGCCAGCTTCGCCTCGTCGGCGACGCTTTACGAAGTGGGTTTCAACCATTTCTTCCACGCCGCCCACGATG
>CAYMKZ010000036.1:0-22193 GCA_964391345.1 uncultured Alcanivorax sp. | reverse complement strand
ACCCCGGGAATGCTGATGGCCGCCATGCGCCTGAACATTCCGGTGATTTTCGTTTCCGGCGGGCCGATGGAAGCCGGCAAGACCAAACTGGCCGAGCACAAGCTGGATCTGATCGACGCCATGGTGATGGCGGCCGACGACAAGGTGGATGAGGCCACCGTCCAGGAAGTGGAGCGTTCCGCCTGCCCGACTTGCGGTTCCTGTTCCGGCATGTTCACCGCCAATTCCATGAACTGCCTGACCGAGGCGCTGGGCCTGTCGCTGCCAGGCAACGGTTCGTTGCTGGCCACTCACGCCGATCGCCGCGAGCTGTTCCTGGAAGCCGGTCGCCGCATCGTCGATCTGGCCAAGCTCTATTACGAGCAGAACATGGAGAGCGTGCTGCCGCGCAACATCGCTTCCTTCAAGGCGTTCGAGAACGCCATGAGCCTGGACATCGCCATGGGCGGCTCGACCAATACCGTGCTGCACCTGCTGGCGGCGGCCCAGGAAGGCGGCATTCCGTTCACCATGCAGGATATCGACCGTCTGAGCCGCAAGGTGCCCTGCCTCTCCAAGCTGGCGCCGGCCACGCAGAAGTACCATGTAGAGGACGTGCACCGTGCCGGCGGGGTGATGGGTATTCTCGGTGAGCTCGACCGCGCCGGTCTGCTGCACACCGATCTGCCGATGGTGCACTCGGCGACGCTGGCCGAGGCGTTGCAGCGCTACGACGTGAGGACCACCAGCGACGAGGCGGTGAAGAAAATGTTCACCGCCGGCCCGGCGGGTATCCCCACGCAGACCGCGTTCAGCCAGGACACCCGCTGGGACAGTCTGGATCTGGACCGCGCCAATGGCTGCATCCGCGATTACGAGCACGCTTACAGCAAGGATGGCGGTCTGGCGGTGCTGTACGGCAACATTGCCGAGCGTGGTTGCATCGTGAAAACCGCCGGGGTGGACGATTCCATTCTCAAGTTCACCGGTCGCGCACGGGTATTCGAATCTCAGGATTCGGCGGTACGCGCCATTCTCGGCGACCAGATCGTCGCCGGCGACGTGGTGGTGATCCGCTATGAAGGCCCGAAAGGCGGCCCCGGCATGCAGGAAATGCTCTACCCCACCAGTTACCTGAAATCGAAGGGGCTGGGCAAGCAGTGTGCGTTGCTCACTGATGGCCGCTTCTCCGGCGGTACTTCCGGCCTGTCCATCGGCCACGCTTCGCCGGAGGCCGCGGAGGGCGGCGCCATCGCCCTGGTCAACGACGGGGACACTATCGAGATCGACATCCCCAACCGCACTATCAACCTGGCCGTTGACGATGCGGAGCTGGCACAGCGCCGCGAAAAAATGGAAGCTCGTGGCAAGCTGGCCTGGCACCCCAGGGAAATCCGTCAGCGCAACGTCTCCACCGCCCTGAAGGCTTACGCGGCACTGACCACCAGCGCCGACCGGGGCGCGGTGCGCGACCTCAGCCAGCTCGACCGGTAACCCGGAGGCCCCGATGAGCCTGCAACGCCGCCTTACGCCCCACGTCGTCAAGTTCCTCACCGGCGAAGGACACCTGCGCCGGCGCCGCCGCCTGCTGGAATGGCGGCGGCGACTCCGGCGGCAGCCTCATCAAGCGCGGTTCTATTTTCGCATCGATGATCCCTACTCGCTGCTGCTGGCCCAGGTGTTGCCGGCCTTCGCCGAGCATTACGGCATACGCATCGTGCCGCGGGTGATGCTGTATCTGAACACCGATCTCTACCCGGCGCCGGAGCAGCTCAACGAACTGGCGCCGCGCGACGTGCAGGCGCTGGCCCGTCTGCACGGCCTGGAATTTCCGGAGCACTGGACCCTGCCGGATCACGACAGCAGCCTGGCGGCGACCCGCTGCCTGTTGCAGCACGAAGGCGACGAGCGCTTCTGGAGCCTGGCCCACGCTCTGGGACAGGCACTGTGGAGCCACGACCAGGAACGCCTCAACGAACTGCTGGCCAGCCACGGCCAACAGCCCGAGGACCGCGCCCGGCTGGCGCTGGAAGCGCGCCGCGACCAGTTTTTGCAAGACGGACACTATCTGACCGCTACCGTCCATTATCAGGGCGAATGGTACTGGAGCATCGAGCGGCTGGATCATCTGGCCAGCCGCCTGGAAAAGCTCGGCCTGGGCGGCGGCGAGCGGCCCCGTGACTATGGTATCGCCAAGCGCGCCCGGCTGGAGCGACCGGCGGATGATCGAACCGGGCAGGAGCCTCAGCCCGCGCAAGAGCACCAGCCCGCGCAAGGCCGCCCGCCGCTGATCCTGTATTTCTCGTTCCGCAGCCCCTATTCCTATATTGCCCTGCAACGCGCTTATGCCCTGGCGGATCATTACGGCGTCACGCTGGAGCTGCGCCCGATACTGCCGATGGTCATGCGTGGCCTGACCGTGCCCCGTGCCAAGCAGCTCTATATCGTCACCGACACCGCCCGCGAGGCGCGCCTGCATGGTGTGCCGTTCGGCAAGATGTGCGATCCCGTGGGCAACGGCGTGGAACGCTGCATGGCACTGTGGCCGTTCGCCGAGAAAGAAGGCCGGTTGCGCGAATGGCTGCTGGCCGCCGGGCGCGGCATCTGGAGCCGGGGCCAGGACCCGGCCACCGACGCCGGGCTGCGCAGCATGGCCGAGGCCGCCGGTCTGGACTGGAACCGCGCGCGCCGCTGGCTGGATGACGACCAGTGGCGGGAGCGCGCCGAAGTCCACCGCCAGGCATTGCTGGAAGCCGGTTGCTGGGGGGTGCCGACGTTTCAGGTGGGCGAGACGGCAATCTGGGGCCAGGACCGCTTTGCCCTGATAGAAGAATTGCTGCGCCAGGGCCATTGACCACCTGCCATTGGCCGGCCATCGTTACGGGCTGGCTGAACAGGCCGCTGAAAAACTATCTGCGTTGCCATTACGGCGTTGAAAATCGGCTCAAAATGCTCACTTATTGCATATAAGCTCCGCTTTTTCGCCGATTTTCGCCTTGTACTGGCTGCCTCGAATACGTTTTTCAGCGGCCTGTTAACAACCTGACGTAAAATCCAAACAAAAACCCGAGCCAAAAAGGGGATAAACCATGACTGTTGCATTCTGGTGCGTACTGGCCGCCTTTCTGTTGCCCTACGCCTTCACCGGCTTCGCCAAGTTCCGCGGCGATTTCGGCTCCCGGGAGAATCACAACCCGAGGGAATTTCTCGCCAAGCTGAGCGGAGCCCGCCAGCGCGCCAACTGGGCCCAGCAGAACAGCTATGAAATCAATCCAGCGTTCGCGGCGGCCGTGATCATCGCACAGATCGCCGCTTCTTCACCGCAGGGCACCATCGACGGCATTGCGCTGGCCTTCGTCATCAGCCGCATCGTCTACGGTATCTGCTACATCGCCGACTGGGCCAGCGTCCGTTCACTGGTGTGGTTTTTCGGTATCGGTTGTATCATTGCCCTGTTCATCGGCACCGGCGCTTGACCAGAAAGGCAATCATGTCCGCAACCTCACGGCACTACTTCGCAATTTTCCTGCAACCCGCAGGCAGTGCCGTCCGTGAATTGCCTCCTATCCAGCCACAAACCGGCGACATCAACCGCCATCATTCCCTGGCGCGCCCTGAGCTGGCGCGCAGCGGGTTGATGTCGTCCCGATGACCTATCAGATACGCATCAACCGGCGACACCAGCTTGCCTGCCCGCCGGATACCACCATCCTGGAGGCGGCCAGAGAGGCCGGCTTCGGTTTCCCCCACGCCTGCCGCAACGGCGTTTGCGAGCGTTGCCAGGGGCGCCTGCTGGCTGGCACAGTGCGCCTGACACGCCCGGACGCCGATTCCGGAGCGACCCTCATCCACGCCGGGCAGCCTGGCTCTGACCAGGTGCTATACTGCGTGGCCATTCCGACCGGCAATTGCGAGATTGAAGTACGCGATATGACCGCACCACACCAGTTGCCGATCCAGCGGCGGCACTGCCAGATCATCGACCGCGAAGCCCTCAACGACGACGTCAGCCTGATACGGCTGCGGCTGCCCGCCGGCAAACCGGCGCCCTGGCACGCCGGCCAGTATCTGATTCTCGAGCTGGAACACGGCAGCTACCCCTTTTCCATCGCCAACGCCCCCGGCGGCCGCGACATCGAGCTGCACATCCGCCACGGCGAAGACAACCACACCGCCCGGCGTATCATGGCGGAGCTGGCCCAGCGCACCACCGTGCCGGTGCGCCTGCCTTGTGGCGAGCGTTTCATCGACCAGCCGCCCACCTCGCCGGTGTGGTTCATTTGCGGCTCCACCGGCTTCGCGCCCGTCAAGGCCATGATCGAACGGCTCATCGAACTGCGCTTCGACAAACCGGTGCGGCTGTTCTGGGGCGCGCGGCTGGAGGAAGACCTCTACCTGCCGGAGCTGCTTCCCGAGTGGCAGCGGCAACTGCCGGATTTCCAGGCGGTCACCGCGCTGTCCGACATCAGCAAGCCGGGGCACGCCACCGGGCTGGTCCACGAGGCCGCGCTGGAAGCACTGGCCGAACCGGGCAAACCGCTGTTCTACATCGGCGGTTCACTGGCCATGGCCTGGGCGGTTTTCGACGCGCTGGTAGAAGAAGGGGTGCCGCCCGACAACATCCATTCGGACGCTTTCGACTACGCACCGCGCTGAAGAGGACTCGCGCGGGGGCGCCCTATCCCCGCCCGTCATTCTGCGCGAAGCGAAATCCCGTCACTCTGCGCGGAGCAACACCTCGTCACTCTGCGCGGAGCAACAC
The DNA here is from genome assembly GCA_964391345.1 of uncultured Alcanivorax sp. Lineage (GTDB taxonomy): Bacteria > Pseudomonadota > Gammaproteobacteria > Pseudomonadales > Alcanivoracaceae > Alloalcanivorax. The sequence goes on along the minus strand of CAYMKZ010000036.1, from coordinate 17,452 downwards.
CCCGTCATTCTGCGCGGAGCGAAGCGTACGTCATGCTGCGCGAAGTCGCAGTACGCAGAATCCGCGACAAAGCCCCTCTGGCACCAGCAAGCGCTCCCCGGCACAATGAGCCATCATTCGCCGCCGGTCGTTCCATGGAAGACGCCGCCTCAACCACATCGCCGTCCACCTCGACGGATCTGCTCCTGCCCTGCCCGGAGTGCGATCTGGTGGTGGCCGTGGGCGACCCGGCGCCAGGCCAGCGGCTGAGCTGTCCACGTTGCGCCCATCCGCTGGTGCGCCACACCGTCACCGACCAGACCAGCCCGGCGCTGGCCGTCACCGCCCTGGTACTGCTGCTGGTCGCCCTGGCCACGCCCTACATCGGCTTCGGCAAAAGCGGGCTGTCGGAAACCATGAGCCTGCTGGACGCCGCCACCCGGCTGGTGGCCTTCCATGATGCGCTGCTCGGCGCGCTGGTGTTCGCCACCATCGTGGTGCTGCCCGCCGGCTTTCTGCTGGCGCTGCTGTGGGTGCAATTCAGCCTGGCGGACGCACCGCCCGGTGGCACCGCGCCGCGCCCACTGCCCGGCACCGCCCTGCTGCTGCGCGCCCTGCCCCGCTGGCGGCCCTGGATCATGGCGGACGTTTTCGCCATCGGCGCCCTCATCAGCCTGATCAAGATCGCCGGTATCGCCGACGTGACGCTGCTTTCCGGTTTCTGGGCCTACGCCGGTTTCGCGCTGATGCTGTTGTTCACCTTGCAGCGCTTCCAGCCGCTGTCGTTGTGGGCCCGGCTGAGCGGCCACCCGCACCCACCCGAGGGGGCCCGCGCCGGTTTCACGGCGTTCCAGCAGGGGCTGGTGGGCTGTGAAGCCTGCGGCCAGTTGCAGCCCCTCGGCCAGCACCATTGCCAGCGCTGTGGTGCCCGCCTGCACCCGCGCCACACGAACAGCCTGCAACGCACCTGGGCGCTGCTGATCACCGCCGCGCTGTGCTGTTTCCCGGCCCATCTTTACCCGATCATGATCACCACCAGCCTGGGCAGCGCCCAGCCTTCCACCATCATTGCCGGGGTGCTGCTGTTCGTGCAGCACGGCGACTGGCCCATTGCGCTGGTGATCTTCGTCGCCAGTGTTCTGATACCCTTTGGCAAGATCCTCACGCTGGCCTGGCTGTGTTTGTCCTGCCGCCGCCTGACACCGGGCAACCTGGCCTCGCAAATGAGGCTATACCGGATCACCGAATGGATCGGCCGCTGGTCGATGATCGATGTATTCGTGGTCGCCATCGTCGTGGCGCTGGTGCGGCTGGGCAATATACTCTCCATAGCACCCGGCCCCGGCGGGCTGGCCTTCGCCGGCGTGGTGGTATTCACCATGCTGGCGGCGCTGGCGTTCGACCCCCGTCTGATTTGGGATCAACAACAACAATGGAACCCATCCACGCTTGAGCAAGAACGGCAAACTCATGAGCAAAACACGCGCTTTCAGTGAACGCCTGCCACGACTATCGCCGGTATGGCTGGTACCGCTCGCCGCCCTGCTGATCGGGCTGTGGTTGCTGTTCGACCACATCTCCAGCCAGGGCCCGGAGATCACCCTGATCGTCAAGGATGCCGAAGGTATCCAGGCCGGCAAGACCGCCATCAAGACGCACAACGTGCAAATCGGCCAGGTGCAGTCGGTGCGCCTCTCCGACGACTACACCCACGCGGTGGTCACGGCGCGCCTGCAAAACGGCACCGACGGCCTGCTCAACAGCGATACCCTCTTCTGGGTGGTCAAGCCGCGCATCGGCCGCGAAGGCATCAGCGGCCTGGGCACGGTGCTCTCCGGCGCCTACATAGAGCTGCTGCCCGGCCATGGCGGCGACAAGCAAAGAAAATTCACCGTCTCCGATCAACCACCGATCACCGAAGCCGGCGCGCACGGCCTGTATCTGACGCTGACCAGCGATCCGGGCAGCAGCGTCAGTGCCGGCGACCCGGTCACCTACCGCAGCCTTACCGTCGGCCGGGTGGTGGACAGCAAGTTCGACGCCAAGGACCGGCAGGTGAAGCATCGCATCTTCATCCGCAAACCCTACGATGTCCTGGTGACCAGCAACAGCCGCTTCTGGAGCGTCACGGGCATCGGCTTCAAGCTGGGCGCCCAGGGTCTGCGCATCGACGTGCAATCCCTGGAGACACTGCTCGGCGGCGGGGTCGCTTTCGGCGTGCCGGACAGCAACGTGCCGGCCGGCAAACCGGTCAAGGACGGTACCGCCTTCACGCTGTACAAGGACGAAAGCGAAGCGCGCCGGGGCCTGTTCGACAAGTACCTGCAATACGTCATTCTGGTGCAGGATTCGGTGCGCGGGCTGCACAGCGGTGCGCCAGTGGAATACCGTGGCGTGCAGGTCGGCACCGTCGAGCAGGTGCCCTGGCATTTCAACGCCGCCCAGCCGGACCTGTCACGTTTCGCCATCCCGGTGCTGATTCACATCGAACCGCAACGGCTCACCAAGGCCAGCGATCTGGTGCTCAAGGACTGGCGCGACCGCCTCGACCGCATGTTCAAACGCGGCCTGCGCGCCAGTCTGAAATCCGCCAACCTGCTGACCGGCGCCCTGTTCGTGGATCTCAACTTTCATCAGGGCGGCCCGGCTTACAAGCCGGCCCGCTACGCCGACGTGCCGGTGTTCCCGAGCACTTCCAGCGGCCTGACGCAACTGGAAAACCAGGTCAGCGAATTCCTGACGACACTGAACACCCTGCCGCTCAAGGATATTTCCGACAAGCTGGACCGCAACCTGGCCGCCTCCGAGGCGGCGCTGAAACAGCTCAGCGACGCCGCCAGCCAACTGCAAGGGCTGCTCGACGACCCGGCCACCCGGCAGTTGCCGGCCAACCTGTCCGCCACCTTGCAACAACTGCAACAGACCCTCGGTGGCCTGGCCCCCGGCTCGAAAGGCTATCGCTCGCTTTCCGATACCCTCAACCGGCTGGACCAGCTTGTCCGCGAAGCGGAGCCGCTGGTGCGCACGCTGCGTGAACATCCCAACGCCCTGATCTTCGATCAGGAGCGACCCAAAGACCCCATACCGAGGGCGGCCCAATGAGAGCTCTGCTACTTGCCCCGTTACTCGCCACCTTGCTGGCCCTGCCGCTGACCGCCTGCGTCAGCGTGCCGGCGGACACCAGCCGCCAGTACCTGCTGCCCGGTGCCACGCAACCGCCGGCGGCCAACGTCACCCTGCCCGATCTGCAACTGCATCTGGCCGCCTACCTGGACCAGAGCGGCATCGTGCTACAGAACGGCCCCGTCACCGTGACGGCGGCCCGGCAGCATCGCTGGGCCGATCCGCTGCCGGCCCAGTTGCGCCGTTCACTGCGCTACCATCTCAGTGAAGACGGCGTTCCCGCACAGGGCCGGCTCACCGTCGATGTGGTGCAATTCCAGGGCAGTAACGACGGCCACGCGCTGGTCGCCGGGCACTGGCAATTCGAGAATCACCAGGGCGGCGAGCAAAGCGGACAGTTCCAGATTCGCCAGCCACTGAACCAGGATGGCTACGGGGCGCTGGTGAAACAGCTCGACGCCGCCTGGGCCACCGTGGCGCAGAGCATCAGCGAACAGTTGCAGAAGCCCTGAGCAAGTGAGGGAAAATAGCCCTTGTAGGGGGGATAAGCGCAGCGCACCCACCGCCTTGGCGGGTTCCGCATGGCTGCCGCTCCGATCAGTGCCCCGTGGCGCTATTCGGCAAGGATGCGTTCGGCAAAGGCAACGCAGGCAAATTGGCACCAAGCTCCCGCACACGCCGCTCCATCACCTCGGCGGCCTTGTCCTGCTCGCCCAGCGCCAGATACAGCCGTGACAGTTCCGCCAGCGCCGTCACGCTCTGGCTGGAATTGGCGGCGGCTTCGAAGAAGTTGCGCGCCTTGCCCCACAGTTGCGCCTTGAGCGCCACCCGGCCGGCGGTGATCAGCACCGCCGCATTGCCGGGGCGCTCCACCAGCCACGATTCAAGCACCGGCAGCAAGGCATCCGGCTTGGGCTGATCCATCGCCTCCAGTACCGGCGGCAGGCGATCATCCCAATCGCGCTTGAGCTGTTCGCGCACCAGTTGCAGGGCGGTATTGCCGTCACCCAACTGGGCCAGAAAGCCGGCGTAGCGCGCCACCATGGCCGGATCCTGCTTGAGCGCCACCGGCACACGCTTCCAGAATTGCCGGAGCTCGCGAGCGCGCTGGCCAGCGTCGTCAAAACCCGGCTGGTGCGCCAGTTGCTGCAACCGCGCCAGCCAGGCGCGCCGCTCACGGCGGGCCACCGCCGCATCGCCCAGCACCTTGCGCAGGCGCGGCAGCAACTGGCACAGCGTCTCCCACTGATGCTGACGCTCCAGCACATCCGCATACAGCGCCAGGATGCGCTTGTTGTGGGGCGCGCGTTCGACCAGCCCGGCGAGCAGCCGTTGCGCTTCCTCCGGGCGGCCGTCCTGCAACGCAAAGCGGGCCCGCATCAGATCGCTGATCAGCGCCCCCCGGCGTGCCTCACCGGCCCGTTCCAGATAGCGCTCCAGCTTGTCGCCGTCGCGCCGCTCGTGAGCCACTTCCGCCGCCAGCAGCCAGCTCATCAACGGCCAGTCGCCTTTTTCACCGGCGGCCACCAACAGCCGCTCGGCCTTGTCCAGTTCGCCATCCACCAACTGGATGAAGCCGGCCTTCAGGCGCCGCCGGGCGGTGCGTCTCTTGAAGCGGCGAGTGGCGCGGGCCGGCTCGGCCAGATTCCAGGCCAAATTGACCAGCAGCGTCGCCACCACCAGCGCCACGGCGCCGAGAATCGTCACCAGCACCGCGAAACCCAGCGTGGTTTCCATTTCCCAGTTGTCGCGGATCACCAGCAAATAACCGGAATCAGCGGCCATCCAGCGCCCCAGCAACGTGGCGGCCACCAGCACGACGACGATCAGCAGCACGACCTTTTTCATGGTTGTGCTCCCGCTTTGCCCTCTTTGCCTTCTTTGCCCTCTCCGTTGTTATTCGCGGGCAGGTTGCTGCTCGCCTTTCTGGCGGTATCGCGTTTGAGCTGGCGAATCGCCGCCAGCCCGGCGCCGATCTCCGGCATCGCCTGTTTGACCTGCTGGGAGCCCAGTTCATTCAGCGCATCGAGCATCTGCCGGGCGCGCGCATCGTCGTCACGGAACCACTCGTGCAATGTCTGGCGGGTGTTGCTCAGCGCCTGCTGATAGGCGCGATAGCGGGATTGCATCAAGGCCAGTTGCGCCTGTTGCAGATTGGCCTCCAGCGTCAGCCGCACCAGCGACGCCTGGGTGTCCGTCAACGGCAGCGGCAGCTTGCCCTCGTGGCGATGAATCCGCACCGGAAGATGATCCAGAATGCGCTGCCAGACACTCTTCGGGGCACTCCCGGCCGGCTGCTCGGCGGGGGCGGCGCGGGTGGGCACGGTCAGTTCCGGGACCAGATCCTGCAATGCGCCCAGACGCAGCACCAGCCCCTGGATATCCACCTGCATGGCGCCGTGCAGTTTTTCCATGTCCACGGCCAGCGCCCGGCGAGCGGGCAACACCGCCGGATCATCGATGCGCGCCAGTACCTTGTCGGCGGCCTGTAGCAAGCGCCGCGCCGCCTGCGCATCACCGGTGAGCAGCAATCGCTGGCTGGCCAGGCTGGCCAGCGACTCGCTCTCGTTGATCAGCCACAGCCGCTGGCCGCCTCGGGTCACGTCGAACAGCGCCTTGCGGTCCCGCGCCTGCATGGCGGTCATTTGATCCTGCTGCTCGCGCAACTGCTGCAACGCCTGTTGCTGCGTCCGGTTTTGTTGACGCTGCTGTTGCGACAGTTGCTGCAAGGCTTGCTGAAGGGTGCTGATCTGCTCGCTTTGCACGGTACGCTGCCCTTCCAGGCGCTGCCATTGCTGCCAGCCCCACCAGCCGGCGGCCGCCAGCAGCACCACTATGATCAGCAGAATCAGCAACGGCCAGAGCAGGCGTCCTTGCTGGCGAGAAGAAAGGCAGTGCGGCGTCATGGTGTCTCCCTAACTGATTTCCGCGCCGGCCGGCCACAGCCGGTCAACTGATCATGTAGTGCGTTCCCGATCATTCTGTTCAGGGCCTTTATAAGCGGACAGCATAAGCGACCCGATAATCGGCCACAATCAACAGCTATTCAGCAACAGCGGCTCAGAGCGGCGATCATGTCCGCGTCATGGGCGCTGTCGGCGGTCACCAGCTTTCCCCTGTGATCGCCGGCCACCACGCCGGCCACCCGTGCGCCCGCCGCGATGACGGTGGCACCGCCCGGCACCTGACGGGCCACCACCCGCCAGCCCTCGACGCTGGTGATCATCACCACGTCCGCCTCGGGCGGCCACTGAAAGTCCCGGTTCGGCAGACGCCGGTAGAATGGCATCAGCGTCACCTCGGCGCCCCGCTCGCGCAGCCGTGCCGCCAGCCAGTCCCGGCCGGTTTCGCCACGGCAGATCAGTACCCGGCGATCGCCCACGTCCGTCAGACAAGGCAAGTTCAGCATGGCTTCGGAGTTGAAACCGCTGGCCGGCGTTTCCGGCGTCAGGCCGGCGGCGGCGATCACCTCGGCGGTGGCGCGCCCCACCGCCAGCCAGTGCACTCCCACCGGCCATTGCGGCCAGAGGTCGGCCATCGCCTCCAGCGCCAGCCGCGCCGCGTTGGCGCTGACGAAAAACACCGCGTGGAACTGGTCCAGGTCCATCAGCAGGCGACGATCCGCATCACTCATCGGCAGCGGTTCGATCAGCAGCGCCGGCCGTTGCAACGCCGCATGGCCGGCGGCGCGCAACTGGTTCAGCAAGGTGGCGGCCTGACCGTCCGGGCGGGTGATCAATACTGTCGGCGTGAGCGTGGGCATGAGCGTGGTTATGGGCGTTCGTAAAGCGCGTCGAGAATACGCCGGGCGCCCTGTTCCAGCAGTGCCTCGGCCACGGCGACACCCAGTTCCGCCGCCTCGGCGCGCGGCGCACGGCCCTCGGCACGCAGCACGGTGGCGCCGTCCTCGCTGGCCACCAGCCCACGCAGCCACAGCTCGCCGTCGTTTTCCAGCGCATAACCGGCGATCGGCACCTGGCAGCCGCCTTCCAGGCGGCGATTCATGGCCCGCTCCGCAGTGACCCGATCCCAGGTCAGCGGATCGTTGAGCGGTGCCAGCAGCTCGCGGGTTCGCGTATCCTGCTCCCGGCATTCGATGCCCACCGCGCCCTGTCCCACCGCCGGCAATGACTGCTCCGGCGGTATCGCGCAACGGATGCGTGCCGCCAGATCGAGGCGTTTGAGACCGGCGGCGGCGAGAATGATGGCGTCGAAGTTGCCGGCATCCAGCTTGCCCAGGCGGGTTTGCACATTGCCGCGCAGGCTGGAAACCCGCAGGTCGGGGCGGCTGGCCAGCACCTGGCACTGGCGGCGCAGGCTGGAGGTGCCCAGGCGGGCGCCTTCGGGCAGCGCCGCCAGCGAGTCATGGTGATTGGAGACAAAGGCATCACGCGGATCCTCGCGCTCGCAGATCACCGCCAGCGCCATGCCTTCCGGCAATTCCATGGGCACATCCTTCATGGAGTGCACCGCGATGTCGGCGCGGCCATCCATCATCGCCTCTTCCAGTTCCTTGACGAACAGCCCCTTGCCGCCGATCTTCGCCAGTGGCGTATCGAGAATCTTGTCGCCGCGCGTCTTGATCCGCACCAGTTCCACCCGCAGGCCCTGGTGCAGCGCTTCCAGCCGCTGCTGTACGTACTCCGCCTGCCAGACCGCCAGGGCGCTCGAACGGGTGGCAATACGCAAAATCTCGGCGGACATGATGACTCCTTGCTGGACAACGGAAAAAGCACGCGACAGATCGTGCGCCCAGTCTAACGGAAATCGGCCGGCAGGCCGACGGCACAAGTCGCTATAATGCCGCCATGTCATTCAATACCATCGCCCTCAACAAACAGCGCCAGGATCTCAGTGGCCGGAAGAGTGTCTGGCTGTTCGGCTACGGCTCGCTGATTTTCAAGGCCGACTTCCCCTATCTGCAACGCCGCCCGGCCTCCATCGACGGCTGGGTGCGGCGCTTCTGGCAGGGCTCCCACGACCATCGCGGCACACCGGCGCATCCGGGCCGTGTGCTGACCCTGATCAAGAACCCCGGCACACGCTGCGCCGGCATGGCCTACCAGGTCGCCCCCGAAGTGTTCGATCATCTCGACGTGCGTGAAAAGAACGGCTATTTGCGCTTCACCACCCCCATGCTGTTCACCGACGGACACCGCGAGGAAGGGCTGGTATACATTGCCAGCGAAGACAACGCCGCCTATCTCGGCCCGGCCTCCGAACAGGACATCGCCCGCCAGATTGCCGCCAGCCGGGGGCCCAGCGGCGCCAACCGCGACTACCTGCTGGATCTGGCCGAGGCGCTGCGGGCCCTGGGCGCGGAAGATCCGCACGTGTTCGCGCTGGAGCGGCGGCTGCTCGCTTTATGACACCACCTGCTTGTACTCATCCTGTGGCTCGTGGAGGATAGGCCCTCTGTACTCGGGGGATCAGCAGGCTGCCAGGGGATTGCCATGTCCGACAACATCCATTTCTATGAACCGGCCAAAGGCCATGGGCTGCCCCACGACCCGTTCAACGCCATCATCGCGCCGCGCCCGATCGGCTGGATCGCCTCGAAAAGCCGTGACGGCATCCTCAATCTGGCTCCGTACAGCTTTTTCAACGGCTTCAATTACCATCCGCCGATCATTGGTTTCGCCAGCGTCGGCGACAAGGACAGCGTGCGCAACATCCGGGAAACCCGGGAATTCGTCTGGAATCTGGCCACCTACGAGTTGGCCGGGCCGATGAATCAAAGCTGCGCCACGGTGGCCCCGGAAGTAGACGAATTCAAGCTCAGCGGCCTTACGCCGATCTCTTCAAGGATCGTTGACGTGCCCCGGGTGAAAGAAACGCCGGTGGCATTCGAGTGCCGCCTGACCCAGATGCTGCGTCTGACCGGCGCCGACGGCGCGGAAACCGGCACTACCGTGGTGTTCGGCGAAGTGGTCGGTGTGCAGATCGACAAGCGTCTGCTCAAGGATGGCATCTACCAGACCGCCGCCGCCGACCCGATTCTGCGCGGTGGCGGCCCGGCGAACTATTTTCGCATCACCGAGGACGGCAAATTTCTCATGTATCGCCCCCGCTGACCACCGGGACGGTCGCACCCATTCATTCTCAGGCCACGACACATCGTCATGTCACCGACAATACCAAAAACACAGGGGAAACTGCTTGGGGCGCTGCTCCGTGACCTCATCTCGATCATCGTCCCCGCTGCGCTGACCGCGATTCCACCACTGGCTCCGGCGGCGATGCTGACCTTCGTCATCGCCCTGGCACTGTGGTTCTGCGTCAGGCAGCAGCAAACGCAAGTCGCCCGGGCACTGAGCCATTGCCTGACAGGCATGGTCATCGGCCTGGCACTGAGCCTGCTGTGGCGCCTGCCGGCGCTCTGGAACCTGGCCGCCGCGCTGGCGATCCTGCTGGCCGGGCTCGGCGTCCAGGGCCAATGGGAGGAGCGTCACGGCCTGAAGGCGCCTCGTGCTCCCCAGCGCCGCAATGCCAGCGCCTGGGGCGAAGGCCATCCGGACAAAACACCGGAAGGCGATGCCATCCGCATACTGGGCATGGGCGAAATCGCCATGGGCGGCCCGGTGGCCTGCGATTATCTCTTCCCCGACGGAGTGCTGCTGTGCAATCTCGGCAGCGCCGCCTGCTTCTCCTCCGATGGGCGCTATTTCGCGGCGCCGATCCCGTCTCGCCAGACCTGGGGGCTGGCGATACTGGACCGCCAGCAGCGCCGTCTTTATTACAGCTCCCATTCCGCCTTCTGGGAGCTGGACGAATTCACCGCCGACACGCTGCACGGCCGGCACAGCCCCCTGACCGACAATACCAGCTCATCCATGCCGCTGGCCGAGCTGTTGAGCGGCGCCAGGGCCGTCAATCTGGTAGCGGTGCGGGATCTGTGGCTGACGCCGGACTGGCAGAAATACCTGACCCCGACGTCACGCGATCTGCCGAGCGCTCCCGCCGGCACGCATCAGGTCACCGCCCCGCGCTTCCTGCCGGAATCGCTGCGCGACCGGGACCACCCGCTGGCGCTGCTCAGCCGTCCCGCCTATGCGCTTAGCGTGGACGGGCAGCCTTCCGGGTTGCTGATCGACGACAACGAACCGATCATCTGGCGCGCCGACGGACAAGCCTTCTGCTGCCGCGCCAGCGCCGGCCCGGATCGGGCGCCGGGAATGGGCGCCTACTGGCTATGGGAGGCGGACAAAGGCTGGGACTCGCTACCGCAGCCCTGGACCCGAGCCAGCGATGAGCCTTCGTTGTATTGCGGCCGGCCCGCAGCACTGGGCAACAGCGCCATTTACATCACCGGCGAGTTGGAGCGCCACAGGCCCTCACAGGGCCGCTTCGGCTACCGGCTGGATTACGACAGCGGCGGGCCGGTCATCACCGGCCACAGCCCGGAAGGACGCATGCTCACCGAAGCTCGCCCGGATACCCGGATACAGTTGCTTCTGCCGCTCAACAGCCGCGGCGGGCGTGGCGCCGCCACCGTGAAATCCATGCCGCTGGAGAGTGGCCGGCGGATGCGCTTCGAATGGCACCACGACCAGGGTAACCGGGGCGTTTACCACTGCCGCATGGGCGACTGGTCATTGCCCGGCCAATGGCTGCTGGAACACCGCGTCTCGGACTGCGGCCGCTATATTGCTCTGGTCCCCGCACCACCGGCGGGCCATCCCCCCGGCGCGGTCACCATCGCCGACAGCCGCCACCGCACCCTGCTGCGCAGCGCCCCCTTGCTGGTGGCCAGCTTGCAGGATTTTCACGACGGCGTGCTGTCACTGGTGGAAATTCTCGGCCGGCAGGACAAAAACGTTCCCGCCACCGCCTTGCATCCCTTCCAGCAAATGGCGCCACCGCCGGCCCGGGCCGCGGCATTCCTTCAGGAACAACCGGACACGGAGCTCTATTATCAAAGCCAGCGCTTCGAAGTACAGCCGGAAGGTCTGACGCTGCTACCCCATTGGCGTCAGGTCGATCAGCCGCAACTGGCCATTGCCGATGGCGATTTCGTCTACCCTTCGCCAAGCGGCCAGGACGCCGCCTGGCTGTTCGGCGCCGTCTCCCGGCTTGGCGGTGCCTTCCTGGATGAAAGCGGCCCGCGCCACGGCGGCTACCTGCTGACCGCCTCCGGTTACGCCTTCGGCGGCCTTACTCCAGCGATGATCTGGTCCGCCGACGGGCGCTATCTGGCACTCACGCACGGCGCCGACGAACGCGACGAAAGCGGCCGCAAACCCTGGTATCTGCTGATACTGGAACCGGCCACCGGCTGTCTGTATCGCGGCACCGACAGCATCGGCTGCCTGCCGCACTTCCAGAGCTTCGACGACCAGGGTTTGCAGGTGCTGATTCACCAGTACGACTGGGAGGTGGATGACGACCCCGGCCGGTTGCGGCGCTTCTCCCTGCAGGAGTTGCTCGACCTGCCCCAGATCACGCTGGAGCGCGATAATGGCTGGGCGTTCGCGCCGGATCAGGAAGGCAATGCAGCGCTTTGGCGTGCGCTGGATCGCAGTCCGTTGCAGCCGTGGCTACCATCCTGAGCCCGCTATCCGGGAACTCTTTACCTGAACTCTCCACCTGACCACAGGGAAGGCAATATGACCGAGCAAAGCGTCACCACCCTGGCCAGCCACCACGACGTCGCTACCACCCTCGATCGGCTGGCCTCGATCGTCGCCGAGAAGGGGCTGACCGTTTTCGCCCGCATCGACCACGCCGGCGGCGCCCATCGCGTGGGGCTCGACCTGCGGCCCACCGAATTGCTGCTGTTCGGCCACCCGGAGGGCGGCACGCCGCTGATGCAGGATCACCAACTGGCGGCGCTGGATTTGCCGCTGCGGGCGCTCGGCTGGGAGGACCAAGCCGGTCAGGTGTGGCTCAGCTACTATTCGGGATCGGCGATCGCCGTACGTTATGGACTGAGCGGCGCCGTACAGGCGGCCATCGAAAAACTGGATCAGGCGCTCGCAACATTCTGTGCCAGGGCCGTCGCTGCCGACAACTGACCATGTCGCTGGGGAAAGGCTCGTCGTACCCGCCCCCGTCGTACCCGCGAAGGCGGGTACTCGGCGACTTTCGAAGACACTGGGCCCCGGATAGTGCTGCGCACTTCCGGGGTGACGTTTGGGGGTGCTGCGTGCTTCCGGGGTGACAAGCCTTCTCCGTCATGTCCGCGCAGGCGGACATCCAGCGGCTTTGGAAGGATCGGTTCTCCCCGTCGTACCCGCGAAGGCGGGTACCCGGCGACTTTCAAAGACACTGGCCCCGGATAGTGCTGCGCACTTCCGGGGTGACGTTTGGGGATGCTGCGCACTTCCGGGGTGACAAGCCTTCTCCGTCATGTCCGCGCAGGCGGACATCCAGCGGCTTTGGAAGGATCGGTTCTCCCCGTCGTACCCGCGAAGGCGGGTACCCGGCGACTTTCAAAGACACTGGCCCCGGATAGTGCTGCGCACTTCCGGGGTGACGTTTGGGGGTGCTGCGCACTTCCGGGGTGACGATTGGGGGTGCTGCGTGCTTCCGGGGTAACGCGGGATTACGTGCTTCCGGGGTGAGGGAAAACCGCTCAGGCGCTGAGTTTCTCCCGGCGTTTCTCCACCTGGTGCAGGTCCTCGGTCATGCCGATTTGCCAGTAGCCGCTGGCGTACAGGCGGCCGCGCTCGACCTGTCTTTCCTGCACCATGTAACGCCGGATGGCGCGCACCGCACCGCTCTCACCCGCTACCCAGACGGCTGGCGAGCCCGGCAGCCAGGGCTGGGCCATGACGGTATCCACCAGCCCGATGGCCGGCTGCTCCGGATAGGGATTGATCCGCCACTGCACCACCATGCCATCGGGGAATGGCAGGTTCTGCCTGTCCTCGTGGCTGAGGATATCCAGCACGGCATAGCCTCTGGCCCGCGCGGGCAGGCGTTCGATATTGGCGGCGATGGCCGGCAACGCCGACATGTCGCCGGCGAAGAAAAACCAGTCCGCCTCGAAATCGACGAACTTCGGCGCGCCTGGGCCGGCAAAACCGATACGATCGCCAGGCTGGGCGTTCGCCGCCCAGTGGCAAGCCGGACCAGGATTGGCGGCATGCAGCATGAAATCCACATGGATTTCGCCGCGGGCCTTGTGGTAATGCCGCAAGGTGTAAGTGCGCACCATCGGCTTGTCAGCGCCGTCGCCATAGGGCGGCAAAGCAATGTCCTGCTGCCCGTGACGGGGAATCAGCAGCTTGAAGTTGGCACTTTCGTGGTTCTCTGGAAAATCGCTCAGATCACCACCACCGAGCACGATGCGTTTCATGTTCGGAGTGAGGTTTTCGCTGCGCAGCACTTCCAGAATGCGTGGTGTGGGTCTTGGCATGAACAGCCTCTTCATTGTTCGGGTTCAAGTGGATGGATGGAAGTTGGTTGAGCTGTACTGGTTTTTGGTAGACAATATCAACCATATTCCATGTAGTTGATATTGTCAACAAGATATGAACCCCGACTCCGATATCCGCAACACGCTCTGGCAACTGGCCTTCCAGTTCAAGGTCAGCACCAAGCGCACCATCCGCGAGCACGGCCTGCACCTCAACGGCATGCATGTGCGGATGCTGTATCTGATCCGCACCCAGCCGGAATGCACCGCCAACCGGCTGGTGGCGATCTCCGGCCGCGACAAGGCGCAGATCACCCGGGTGGTCAAGGAGCTGGAGGCCATGGGGCTGCTCACCCGCGCGCCACACCCCGGTGACAAGCGCAGCCAGCTTATCACCCTCAGCGAGCAGGGCCGGCGGCTGATGCACAAGACCACGGAAGCGGAACAGGCCGTGGAGCGGCGTCTGCTGAAAGGCATGAGCAAGGAGGAGGTAGCCATCTTTCTCACCCTGGCCCACAAGATGCTCGACAACCTGCGCGAGCCCGCCGGCGACGACTCCGCCACCGGCCATCGGCGCCCTGGTCAGATGCCGCCGTCAACCTGAGAGCGTTGCCCCGCCAACTGCGGGGCGCCGGCCAGCGCGCGGTACAGGTTGACCATGTCCACCACCACAGTGGTGCGGCTGGCGATCCACTGATCGCGGATATCGATCAGATCCCGTTCCGCCGCCAGCACTTCGTAGTAGCCGATCAGCCCGGCCCGGTAGCGCTGGTGCGCCAGTTGCGCCGCCTGTTGCGCGTCTCTGGTGGCTGCGTGCAGATCGTTGCTGCGCACCTGGCCCCGGTGGTAACGCACCAGCCGGTTTTCGGTTTCCTCCAGCGCCTCCAGCACCGTTTGCTGGTAGCCGGCCAGCGCCGCCTGGGCATCGGCGCCGGCGGCATCGATGCGTGCCCGTACCTTGCCGTAATCGAGAAAACTCCAGTCGATACCCAGCGTCACCCGGCTGCTTGCCGCTTCGCCGGTGAACAGGTCGCCGCTGCCGCCGACCACCGAACCGAGCAATCCGCCAAGGCTGAAGTGGGGGAACAGATCCGCCGTGGCGACGCCGATATTGGCGGTGGCGGCGGCCAACCGCCGTTCGGCGGCGCGGATATCCGGGCGGCGGCGCAGCAATTCACCGGGAGTGCCCAGCGGGATGACCGGCACGGAAGCCGGCAAGGGCCGCGCCGGGCTCAGAGTGGCGACCAGCGCGGTGGGCACCTGCCCGGTGAGTACCGCCAGATGGTGCATGCGCACACTGGCCTGGGCCCGCAGTTCGGGAATCGTCGCCCGCACCCGGTTCAGTTGCGCCTTGGCGCGTACCACGTCAAAGGCGGTGCCACGCCCGGCGTTGACCCGCGCCTGCACGATGTCCAGCGCCTGTTGCAGGTTGTCCACGCTGCGCTGCGCCACCAGCAGCCGCTGCTGCAAGCCGCGCAGGCTGAAATAGTTGGCCGCCAGTTCACCCACCAGCGCCACCTTCAGAGCGTCGAGATCGGCGCCGGCGGCCTGCAACTGCGCCCGCCGGGCTTCGGTGGCGCGGCGCAGGCGGCCGAACAGATCCAGTTCCCAGTGGGCGGCGATACCGGCCTGGTAACTTTCCAGATGGGCATCATCGCTGCCCGGCGGAGTGCGCTCCGCCTCCGCCAGGTGCCCGCGAGTGGCGCCGGCATTGGCGGTGACGCTCGGCCAACGGTCACGCTCGGCACCACCCAGCAGCGCGGAAGCACGCTGGTAGTGGGCCAACGCTACGTCGAGGTTGCGATTGGCGTGCAAGGTCTGCTGGATCAGATCAGCCAGCAACGGGTCGTCGAAGCCGTCCCAGAACCGCTGCTCCGCACCGGCATCAAAGGCGTGCTGATCGAGCACTTCGCTGAACGCCTTGGGCGCCACCGGTTGCGGGGCTCGGTAATCCGGCCCCACCGCGCAACCGGCCAGCAGCAGCATCGCCAGCAACCCGGTCACGACAAGCGATCGGTTACGCATGATCAGGCTCCTCTGCATCGTGCTCACTCTCGTCGCGCTCGTCCTCATTGCGCGGCGGCGGCAAGGCGAGTTGCCTGTGGCGCCGCGTCGCCAGCCGGCGCAGGGCGACGTAGAACACCGGCGTCAACAGCAGGCCGAACAGTGTCACGCCGATCATCCCGGAGAACACCGTCACGCCCATTACGCGGCGCACCTCGCTGCCGGCGCCGGAAGCCAGCACCAGCGGTACCACGCCGGCGATGAACGCCACCGAAGTCATGATGATCGGCCGCAACCGCAGCCGGCAGGCTTCCAGCGCGGCGCTGAGAGTATCCATGCCTTCCAGCTCCTTCTCGCGGGCGAACTCGACGATCAGGATGGCGTTCTTGCAGGCCAGCCCCATCAACACCACCAGCCCCACCTGCACGAAAATGTTGTTGTCACCGCCGGTCAGCCAGACCCCGAACAGCGCCGCCAGCAGACACAGCGGCACGATCAGGATCACCGCCAGCGGCAGCACCCAGCTTTCGTACAGCGCCGCCAGCACCACGAACACCAGCAGCACCGCCAGCGGGAACACCACCAGCGCGGCGTGGCCCTGGGTGACCTGCTGGTAGCTCAGGTCGGTCCACTGGAAGTCCATGCCCTCCGGCAGCACCTGCCGGGCGACCCTGGCCACGGTATCCAGCGTTTCGCCGGAAGACAGCAGCGCCGGGTCGGATTGGCCGATCAGGTCCGCCGCCGGGTAACCGTTGTAGCGAATCACCGGGTCCGGCCCGAAACTGCGCCTGAGCGTGACCAGGCTGCTCAGCGGCACCATCTCGCCGCTGCTGTTGCGGGTATAGAGGCTGGCCAGATCGCCGGGGTCGTCGCGGAAGCGCGCATCGGCCTGGGCGATCACCTTGTAGGTGCGGCCGAAACGGTTGAAATCGTTGATGTACAGCGAGCCGAAATAAAGTTGCAAGGTGGTGAACAGATTATCCAGCCGCACGCCCTGGGTCTTGGCCTTGAGACGGTCCACCTCGGCGTCCAGTTGCGGCACATTGGCCTGGTAGGAGCTGATCGGGAAGCTCAATCCCGGTGTGCGCGCCAGCGCGCCCGCCAGATTGTTGGTGGCCTTCTGCAGCGCGCCGTAACCGGCACCACTCTTGTCCTGCACGTACAGCGAATAACCGGAGCCGGCGCCGAGGCCGAAAATCGGCGGCGGCATGAAGGCGATGGCAAAGCCCTCCTTGATGCCCGCCAGCTTGCCGTTGATCTCGGCGGCGATCTGTTGCGCGCTGCGGTCACGGTGCTCAAAGCCGTCGAAAACGATGAACACCGTGCCGATGTTCGGCGTATTGGTGCCTTGCAGCGCATTGAAACCGGGGAAGGCCAGCGCATAAGCCACCCCCTTGGTATCCAGGGCGATCTTGCTGACCCGCCGCGCCACCGCCTCGGTACGGTCCAGCGAGGCGCCGGGCGGCAGGCTGATGCTGCCGATCAGGTAGGTCTTGTCCTGGGTGGGAATGAAACCGCCGGGCACCTGGTTGAACATCCATACGGTGCCACCCAGCAGCAGCACATAGACCGCGAACACCAGACCGCGACGGCGCAGATTATGGCCGACAAACCCCTGATAGCCCTCGGAGCTGCGCTGGAAAAAACGGTTGAACGGCCGGAACAGCCAGCCCAGCAAGCGGTCCAGCAGCCGCGCCGGCAAATCCGGCTGCGCGCCGTGCCCTTTGAGCAGCGTCGCCGCCAGCGCCGGCGACAGGGTCAGCGAGTTGATCGCGGAAATCACCGTGGCGATGGCGATGGCGACGGCGAACTGCCGGTAGAACTGCCCGGTGATGCCGCTGAGAAACGCCATCGGCACGAACACCGCGCACAGCACCAGGCAGATCGCCACGATCGGGCCGCTCACTTCGCGCATAGCACGGTGCGCCGCCGCCCGCGGCGCCAGCCCTTCCTCGATGTTGCGCTCGACGTTCTCCACCACCACGA
>CAYMKZ010000035.1:0-23480 GCA_964391345.1 uncultured Alcanivorax sp. | reverse complement strand
CCATCGGAGTGTGGCTGTCGGTGCCCACGCAGGTGTCCGGGAACGCCACGCCCTCACGCACCTGCACCACCGGCGACATTTTTTCCAGATTGATCTGGTGCATGATGCCGTTGCCCGGCGGAATCACGTCGACGTTGTCGAACGCGGTCTTGGTCCAGTTGATGAAGTGGAAGCGGTCCTCGTTGCGGCGCTCTTCCACCTCGCGGTTCTTGGCGAAGGCGTCCTTCTCGAAGCCGGCGTGCTCCACCGCCAGCGAGTGATCGCAGATCAACTGGATCGGCACCACCGGGTTGACCTTGGCCGGATCGCCGCCGCGCGCGGCGATGGTTTCACGCAGGCCGGCGAGATCCACCAGCGCCGTCTGGCCGAGAATGTCGTGGCACACCACGCGCGCCGGGTACCAGGGGAAATCCAGATCCTGCTTGCGCTCGATCAGTTGCTTGAGCGCCGCCGTCAGCAACGCCGGATCACAGCGCCGCACCAATTGTTCGGCAAGAATGCGAGAGGTGTAAGGCAGTTTTGCATAGGCGCCCGGCTGGATGGCATCCACGGCCTCTCGGGTGTCGAAATAATCAAGCTGGGTGCCGGGAAGGCGTTTGCGGTATTCGGTGTTCATGCCTGGGATTACCTGAGTGGGTGGTCTGGCGTCCGACATCCGGCGTCGGACGCTTGAAACGGTGTTCTTTGTTTTGCGCTGCGCTCAGGCCAGCGCGAACCATCGGGAAAGCAGTTCACACTGGCTCGAACGCCGGACGTCCGGCGTCAGACGTCCGGCCCGTCCATCAGCCGCGCTCGGCGATCGGCGGCACCTTGCGCGGGCCGACCCCGACGTACTCCGCGCTGGGGCGGATGATGCGGTTGTCGGCGCGCTGTTCGAACACGTGAGCGGCCCAGCCGGTCAGCCGGCTCATGACGAAGATCGGCGTGAACAGCTTGGTGGGAATACCCATGAAGTGATAGGCGGAAGCGTGGAAGAAATCAGCGTTGCAGAACAGTTTCTTCTCGCGCCACATCACTTCCTCGCAGCGCACGGAAATGTTGTACAGATTCTCGCCGCCCACGTCCCTGGAGAGCTTCTCGGACCACTCCTTGATGATGGCGTTGCGCGGATCGGATTCGCTGTAGATGGCGTGGCCGAAGCCCATGATCTTGTCCTTGCGTTCCAGCATGCCAAGCATTTGCTGCTCGGCGTCGTCCGGGTCCTTGAACTGGCTGATCATGTCCATGGCCGCTTCGTTGGCGCCGCCGTGCAGCGGGCCGCGCAGCGTGCCGATGGCGCCGGTCACGCAACTGTGCAGGTCGCTGAGCGTGGAAGCGCAGACGCGGGCAGTGAAGGTGGAAGCGTTGAACTCGTGCTCGGCGTAGAGGATCAGCGAGGCGTGCATCACCGATTCATGCAGTGCGCTGGGCTTTTCACCGCGCAGCAGGTGCAGGAAGTGCGCGCCGATGGACTCGTCGTCGGTTTCGGTTTCCACGCGCACACCGTCATGGCTGTAGCGGTACCAATAGCAGATGATGCTGGGGAACGCCGCCAGCAGCCGGTCGGTGACGTCCTGCTGTTGCTCGAAGCTGGTTTCGGTTTCCAGGTTGCCGAGCATGGAGCAGCCGGTGCGCATGACGTCCATCGGGTGGGCGTCGGCGGGAATCCGCTCCAGCACGTCCTTGAGCGCCTGCGGCAGGCCACGCAGGCCTTTCAGTTTTTTCTTGTAGGCGTCCAGTTGCGCCTGGTTGGGCAGTTCGCCCCTGAGAATCAGGTGCGCCACTTCCTCGAACTGGCAGTGCCCGGCCAGATCCTTGATGTCGTAACCGCGGTAGGTGAGGCCGGAGCCGCTCTTGCCGACCGTGGAAAGTGCCGTCTTGCCGGCGATCTGGCCACGCAGGCCGGCGCCACTGAGTTGTTTAGCCATCGTCATGTCCTCTTTATCGATTGGTTCGATGCGAAATCGGTTGGCGGTTATGCCTTGCCCTTGGCGAACAGCTCGTCGAGCTTGCGTTCGTAGTCGTGATAACCAAGAAAATCATAGAGTTCCATGCGTGTTTGCATGTTGTCTATCACGTCTTTCTGGGTGCCTTGCTCGCGGATGGTGCGGAACACATTGAGCGCCGCCTGGTTCATGGCGCGGAAAGCGGAGAGCGGATACAGGATCATGTTGGCGCCGGCATCGCGCAATTCATCACGAGTAAACAGCGGCGTGGCGCCGAATTCGGTGATGTTGGCCAGCAGCGGGGCGCCGTCCAGCCCCTGGGAAAACGCCTTGTAGTCTTCCAGGGTGTGCACGGCCTCGGCGAAAATGCCGTCGGCGCCGGCTTCCAGGCAGGCGCGGGCGCGATCGACAGCGGCTTGCAGCCCTTCCTTCTGGAAGGCGTCGGTGCGCGCAATGATGAAGAAATCGTCGTCGGTGCGGGCGTCGGCGGCGGCCTTGATGCGGTCCACCATCTCTTCGCTGGAGACGATCTCCTTGTTCGGGCGGTGCCCGCAGCGCTTCTGTGCCACCTGGTCTTCCAGATGCACGGCGCCGGCGCCAGCGCGGATCATTTCCTTGATGGTGCGGGCGATGTTGAAGGCCCC
Organism: uncultured Alcanivorax sp.; assembly: GCA_964391345.1. Taxonomy (GTDB): domain Bacteria; phylum Pseudomonadota; class Gammaproteobacteria; order Pseudomonadales; family Alcanivoracaceae; genus Alloalcanivorax. The sequence continues at coordinate 20,911 of CAYMKZ010000035.1, read as the reverse complement.
ACCCCAACCGGTGTCGATGTCCACCATCAGCGGCGTTTCCACCGCGTCGGTGATGCGGCGCACATCTTCGAGCACGTCATTGAGGCTGGTGATACCCAGATCCGGCAGCCCGTAGGAGGCGTTGGCCACACCGCCGCCGGACAGGTACACGCAGCGGAACCCCACCTGCTCGGCCATCATCGCCGCATAGGCATTGATGGTACCCACCACCTGCAGCGGCTGTTCTTCCGCCAGGGCCCGGCGAAAGCGGGCTCCGGCACTGGTTTTGTCGCTCATTGTGAACTCCTCGGTTGACCCTGGGCGGAGCAGCAAGGCCCCGGCTATTTCGGTTCTGCCCGGCCGGCGTGGCGGGCCTGCTGTTCGATGTTTTCCCGGGCACGGCTGATATGCCGGCGCATCAGCAGTTCGGCCATCTCGCCGTCGCGGGCCTCGATCGCCTCGACAATGCGGCGGTGTTCGTTGAGGGCTTTTTGTGGCCGGTTCGAGACGGTGCTGAACTGGTAGCGGTACATGCGCACCAGATGGTAAAGCTCGCCGATCAACATGCGCATCAGCGTGGCATTGTGGCTACCCTGAATCACCCGGTAATGAAAATCCAGATCGCCTTCACGCTGGAAATAGGCGGTGTCCTCACGCAGGTCCTGCTGTTGCTCGTGCTGGCTCAGCACGGCGCTCAGGCCGGCCACTTCCTGGGGCGTCATGTGCGCCGCGGCGAGCCGCGCGGCCATGCCTTCGAGGGCTTCGCGCACGTGGTAGATTTCGATCAGATCGTCGAAACTGAGCGAGGCCACCCGGGTGCCCACATGCACCTCGCGTTCCAGCAGCTTGCGTGATTCCAGGCGGCGGATGGCCTCCCGCAGCGGTCCCCGGCTGACGCCATAGCGACTGGCCAGCTCGGTTTCGCTGACTTTGCTGCCCGGCGCGATGACGCCGCGCACGATATCGTCCTGCAGACGGCTGAAGACACGATCCGCCAGGGTGCGGGCGGAGTCATGAGCGAGCAGATTGTCCTGAAGTTGTGAATTCATCGAAACTCATTGTCGACAATCAGGGAAGCCGAGGGGCACTCTAACCTCGCATAAGTGCCATTTCAATAGTGGAGATGCCATTATTGTCTACAATTCATGCGCTCCACCCATAAAGTCGCTGGATTCCGTGTCTCCGCTACGCTCCGCACGGAATGACGGAGACCCACCACTCCGAAAGCACGCCAGCCCATGGTCCGTCACCCCAAAGCGTACCAGCTCGTGCTCCGTCACCCCGGAAGCGTACCAGCTCGTGCTCCGTCACCCCGGAAGCGTACCGGCCCATGGTCCGTCACCCCGGAAGCGTACCAGCCCATGGTCCGTCACCCCGGAAGCGCGTTAGCGCTATCCGGGGCCCAGCGTCTTTCAGGCACACCTGCCCGGCTCCAACTGGTATCATCCGCACGACGCCCAACCATACCCTCCTTTCAGGAACGCACTCTATCTCATGCCCAGCCCCCCTCAGGTTGTATTCATGCAGCACGCTGTTCCAATGGCTCTGAGCACCCCCGACCGGGTGCTGCGCGCCACCAGTGTGGAGGGATTGCAGCGGCTTGCCGAGCAGATCGACGAAGCGCTCGGCACGGGTTATCGCTTTGCCTGCGGGCTGCTGCCCTACGGGATCGGCATTGGCGGCAGTGATATTCAAGACAGCGCTGGGGAAGTATGGGTTTACCTGTATCGCCATGGCCCCACCCCCTACTCCGCGGACGCCGGGCGGCACTTCAGGCTCAACACGCCGTTCCGGCCGGAACAGGAACGAAGCCATTATCACCGGGCGGTGACGCGAATACGGGAATGGCTAGCCGCCGGGGATTGCTACCAGGTGAATTACGCTCAGCGCTTTTGTGCCACCTGGCAAGGCGACCCGCTGGCCGCTTTCGACCGGCTGCTGGCCGTCCACCCGGCGCCGCATGCGTGCTTTTTCCGGGCCGGTGGCGAGGCCGTGTTCGGTGTCTCGCCCGAACGTTTTCTGTCGATAACGGGCCGGCGGGCCAGCACTGAACCGATCAAGGGCTCACAGCCGCGTGGCGCCGACGAACAGGAAGACCGGATGCTCGGTGGCCGGCTGCTGACCAGCGCCAAGGACCGTGCCGAGAACCTGATGATCGTCGATCTGCTGCGCAATGATCTGGGGCGCTTCTGCGAGCCGGGGTCGATCCGCGCCGCGCCGTTGTTCGAGCTGCGCCGTTTCAGCAACGTTCAGCACCTGGTGTCCACCGTCACCGGCACTTTGCGCACCGGTGTCCGGCCGCTGGCCGCCCTGCTCGACGCCTTTCCCGGCGGCAGCATCACCGGCGCGCCCAAGCGGCGGGCCATGCAGATCATCGCCGAGCTGGAACCGGCGCCACGCGGCGCCTATTGCGGCAGTTTCTTCTGGCAGGACGATCAGGGCCGGTTCGACAGCAACATTCTGATCCGCACCCTGCAAACCGATGGCGACCGGCTCTACTGCCACGGCGGTGGCGGCATCGTCTACGATTCAGAGCCGGCGGCGGAATACGAGGAAAGCTGGTTCAAGGTGCGCAAGCTGATGGCGGCGCTGGAAACCCCCGGCGTTACTCCGCAATGTCGCGCTGGCTGGCCTTGATGATCTCGCGCTTGAGATCGGCGTAGCTGTGCACGGCGGGGAATTGCGGGAATTCCTTGATCACGTTGTCCGGGGCGTGGAACAGAATGCCCTGGTCGGCTTCGCCGAGCATGGAGGTGTCGTTGTAGGAATCGCCGGCGGCGATGATACGGTAATTGAGGCTGTGCAGGGCCTGTACCGAGGCGCGCTTGGGGTCTTTCTGGCGCAGGATGTAATCGGTGATGCGGCCATTGCCGTCCACTTCCAGGCGGTGGCACAGCAGGGTCGGCGAGCCGAGCTTGCGCATCAGCGGGCGGGCGAACTCATAGAAGGTGTCGGAAAGGATGATCAGCTGGAAATGTTCGCGAGCCCAGTCGACGAACTCGCGGGCGCCGTCCAGCGGTTGCAGGGTGTCGATGACCTGCTGGATGTCCGGCAGGCCGTAGCCGTGCTGGTCGAGAATGTTCAGCCGCTGCTTCATCAACTGGTCGTAATCAGGAATGTCGCGGGTGGTGGCCCGAAGTTCATCGATACCGGTACGCTCGGCGAAGTTGATCCATATCTCGGGGATCAGCACCCCTTCCAGGTCCAGACACAGCAGTTCCACGGTTAACCCCCTCGATGGTTTGAAAAGTGCGCGCAGTCAAAGCGCGCACAATGTAGCCGGGGAAAACGCGCTTTGCAACGCGCGGAGTGGGATGAAAGCTGCCGGCAGCAGTCAGCGCAGCGGCAGCTCGATGCCGGCGAACAGCGCGTCACGCTCTTCGTTGCTGAGCGCCTCGGCGGCCGCATCGACCCGCTCGCGGGTCAGATGGGGAGCGAATTCCTGAATGAATTCGTACATGTAACCGCGCAGGAAGGTGCCCTTGCGAAAGCCGATGCTGGTGGTACTGGCCTCGAACAGATGCCCCGCTTCCAGCGTCACCAGGTCCTTGTCCTGAACCGGATCCACCGCCATGTGGGCGACGATGCCCACGCCCATGCCCAGGCGCACGTAGGTCTTGATGACGTCGGCATCGGCGGCGGTGAATACCACCTTCGGCTCCAGCCCCATGCGGGCAAACGCCTCATCCAGCTTGCTGCGGCCAGTGAAGCCGAACACATAGGTGACGATGGGATATTTGGCGACGGCCTGCAAGCTCAGCCGCTTGAGCTTGGTCAGCGGATGACCGGCCGGCACCACCACGGCGCGGTTCCAGCGATAACAGGGCATCATCACCAGATCGGAAAACAGCTCCAGCGCCTCGGTGGCGATGGCGAAATCCACTGATCCATCCGCCGCCATTTCCGAGATCTGCATGGGGGTGCCCTGATTCATGTGCAGGGATACGTCCGGGAAGCGGTGCGTGAAGCCCTTGATGATCGGTGGCAGGGCGTAGCGGGCCTGGGTGTGGGTGGTGGCGATACTGAGATCGCCCCTGGTTTCGTCACGAAAATCCTGCGCCACCCGTTTGATGGATTCCGTCTGTTGCAGAATGTTGCCGGCAATACGCAAGATCGACTGGCCCGCGGGCGTCACATGCGTCAGGTGCTTGCCGCTGCGTGCGAATACCTCCACTCCCAGTTCATCTTCCAGCATGCGGATCTGCTTGCTGATGCCCGGCTGGGATGTGTACAGCGATTGCGCCGTCGCGGAGACATTGAGGTCATGGCGCGCCACTTCCCAGATGTAGCGGAGTTGCTGCAGCTTCATCGAGTGCTCCTTACAGGCGGCAATGCCCCGGGTGCTCCGCGAGGAGACGTTCAGGCGATCAAAGAATGGTTCTTCGTGTTATAAGCACGCCCATAATTATTCACTACAAGCATAGACCGAGACAAGGGAGGAGACAAACGCCGGCCTCAGACTTCCTGTTTGGGCGGGTTGGAAATGCCGTGTGGCACATGCCCCGCGGCCACGTGTTCGCCGGCGGATTCACAGTGCCCCTGCTGGTCATCGAAAAACACGTCGGCGCCGAAAGCCCGCAGGAACTCCCCTTTGGCCAGCCCGCCCAGGAACAGGCTTTCATCCACACGGATGCCCCAGCTGCGAAAGGTGCGCACTACCCGCTCGTGGGCCGGCGCCGAGCGGGCGGTGACCAGCGCCGTGCGAATCGGGCAGCTGTCGGTGGGAAATTCCCTCTGGATCTGGTGCAACGCCTCCAGAAAGCCCTTGAAGGGGCCGTCACTGAGCGGCTGACGGGCAGCGTTCTTTTCATTGGCGGCGAAGGCTTCCAGCCCGGCGCGCTGAAACACCTGCTCGGACTCATCGGAAAACAGCACCGCGTCGCCATCGAAGGCAATGCGCAGCACGGAATCGGTCTGGTTGAGGGTGCCACCGGAGAGAATGGTGGCCGCGGCGAAGCCGTCATCGAGCACCCGGCGTACGTCCTGCGGGTCCGTGGAGAGAAACAGGTGGGCGCCGAACGCCGGCACATAGCGGTGCGGGCTCTGGCCGCCGGCAAAGGCGGCGCGGGTGATCGGCAGTTCGTAGTGCTGGATGGAATTGAACACCCGCAGCCCGGTATCCGAACTGTTGCGCGACAGCAGGATCACCTCGACCCGGCCACGCCCCTGCTCCAGTTCATTGATGGCGAGCAGTTTCTGTACCAGCGGAAAGGCATCGCCGGGGGCGAGCACGTCGTCCTCGTGGGCAATCTGGTATTCCTGGAAGGCATCCAGGCCCTGGGTCTGGTAAACGGTATGGCTGTCACTGAGATCGAACAGCGCGCGGGAGCTGATCGCGACGACCAATTTGCCATCGAAGGAAACCGGCATGTCTCACCTGTCAGTTGTTCCCTCGCAGTATCATCGCTTCATGGCAAAATCACAACGGGCCACCGCGCTCCCCACCTCAGGTCGCGGCTTGCGGCGCCAGCAGCAAGCCCTCGTAGTAGGCCACCACCGGCTGGCGATGTTCCGGCTCCATGGCCGGGATGCCTTTTTCCACCGAAGCGGCGGAGGCTTTCCTGATGGTGGCCCTGGCGCCGGCCACCAGCCCGCGTTTGATGCGGCCCAGTTGCAGATTGGCCACGGTCTTGTCCAGATAGTTGTCGATCACCCCCCGGCTGATGCCGTGCATTACCGCCACCAGTTCACGCATGTCGCCCTGGCCATCGGCGAAGCCCTGGAAAACCGTCACCGCCTGCCGCGCCAGGGCCGGTTCCAGCCGGTGCCCGACATAAACCTGGCCGTTACTTTCCAGCCGCAGGCTGCGAAAATGGCCGGCCAGCGCCCGCTGCTCGGCGGCGCTGGTATCGCGCATCAACCGGCTGGCAAGACTGCGCGACGCCTTGTTGATGACCTTCATGGCGCCGAGCATCACGGTTACCGCCGGGCCCTTGGCGCCGGTGACATCGATGGGCGCGGTAAAATAGGTGTGGAGCAATTCATCGAGAAACGGATTCATGATGCTTTCCAGTGCGGCCACGTGATTCTGGCCGGGGCGTTCGTCCACCGCCTCAAGAAACCCATCGATACGTTCACGCAATTGATCCGAGGCCGGGAAAGCCACGTAAAGCGAAGGTTGAGTCATAACCGAAATCCATCTGTTGCCGGAACAGCCCGTCGTCACCGGATCAGTGAGCACGACGGCTCGCTGTTGCGCTCCTTACTGTTCCAGGCTCTTTACTGTTCCAAGCTCTTTACTGTTCCAAGCTCTTTACTGTTCCAAGCTCTTTACTGTTCTACGAAAGTGCGCATCATACCCAACAGCAGAGCCGGACCCGTCCGCCTTGCGGACCGGAGGGTCCGTCTTTTCGGCCAGTCTTGCGCCTGCCATCCACTTGACCCGGAGAATTGCTTGACGCTCGCACTACCCGACTGGCTGGTTCCGCTGGAGCCCTGGCTGCCCTGGATGACCGGCGCCGGTATCGTCATGGCGCTGCTGTCGATGCTGGCGATCCCCTTGCTGCTGGTGCGCATGCCGGCCAACTATTTCAACCGCCACTCGTCCCCCGCCCATTGGCGTCGCCCCACCGGGTGGCTGGTCTGGTCGCTGCGCAATGCGCTCGCCGTGCTTCTGCTGCTGGCCGGCATTGCCATGCTGGTACTGCCCGGCCAGGGCATGCTGACCATCGTCATCGCCATCATGGTCGGCACGTTTCCGGGGAAATACCGCCTGGAACGCGCTATCATGCGCCGCCCCGGCATCCTGCGCGCCGCCAACTGGATCCGCCACCGCTACCACCAGCCCCCGCTGGAAGCCCCCAGGGCCAGGCACCACTAAAAAACCAGGGGACACGCACGAATCAGCACTACGGGACACGCACACAAACCGAGAACGGACAAGAGATACGCCTGATGCCGATTGACAGCCCGGCCATTCGCTGGCTCGACGATCAACTGCAACTGCTTGATCAGCGTGGTCTGCCTACCACCGTCCGCTGGATCGAGATACGGAACGCCAGCGATGCCGCCACCGCGATCCGCGACATGGCGGTACGCGGCGCCCCGGCGATCGGCATCAGTGCGGCCTACGGCATGGCACTGGAGGCCCGCTCGCTGGGTGCCGATGCCAGCCTCGAACGGTTGGCGCCCGCTTTTGGCTCCCTGGCGGCCAGCCGCCCCACCGCCGTCAACCTGAGTTGGGCCTTGCAGCGCCTGCGCCACTGTGCCGAAGGGCTGCAAGGCGACGCGCTGAACCAGCGGCTGGCGCACGAGGCGGAAGCCATTCACCGCGAAGACCTGGCCGCAAACCTGCGCCTGGGCAAGTTCGGCGCGGCGTTGCTGCCGGACGGCGCAACGGTCTACACCCATTGCAACACCGGCGCACTGGCCACCGGCGGCCACGGCACGGCGCTGGGTATCATCCGTTCCGCCTGGCGGGCAAAACGCCTGCGCGGTGTTTACGCCGGTGAAACCCGGCCCTGGCTGCAAGGTGCGCGCCTGACCAGTTGGGAGCTGATGCAGGAATCCATTCCCGTGACGCTGGTCGCCGACAGCGCCGCCGGCCTGTTGATGGCCAGCGGCAAGGTGGATGCGGTGGTGGTCGGCGCCGATCGCATTGCCGCCAACGGTGACACCGCCAACAAGATCGGCACCTACGGTTTGGCGGTACTGGCACACCACCATGGGTTGCCGCTGATCGTCGCCGCGCCCTCCTCTACCTTTGATCTCAGCACCAGGGATGGCAGCGGCATCGTCATCGAAGAGCGTGCCGCCGATGAAATCCGCAACCTGGCGGGGCAACCCATTGCCCCGGCCGAAGTACCGGTGTTCAATCCAGCATTCGACGTCACCCCCGCCGGGCTGATCAGCGCCATCGTCACCGAGTCCGGTGTGATTCAACGGCCGGACGCCGCCGCCATTGCCCGCCATCTGGCGGCACGGGAACCACAGTCATGAGCGAAACCCCCTACTCCCCCGACGCCTTCCAGGAAGCCGCCCGCCACCTGGCCGCCACTGGCCGGCGTCTTTACCAGCACGGCTGGTCACCGGCCACCAGCAGCAACTACTCGCTGAAGCTCGATTCCGCCCACCTCGCCATCACCCGCTCCGGGCGCGACAAGGGGCTGCTCAGCGAAGCGGATATCATGGTCGTCGACATGCAGGGCAGGCCCATCAACGACGACGGCAAACCATCAGCGGAAACCCGCTTGCACACGCAGCTCTACCAGCGCCGGCCCGGCGTCGGCGCGGTTCTTCATACCCACAGCCACGCCGCCACCGTGCTGACCATGCACTGGCCCGCCAACAGCCTGACCCTGAAAGGCTACGAGTTGCTGAAAGCCATGGAAGGGGTGAAAACCCACGCCACCCGACTTACCATCCCGGTGTTCGACAACAGCCAGGATATGGACGCTCTGGCCGCGCAAGTGGACACCGCCATGGATCAAGGCATGGCCAGCCACGCCTATCTGATTCGCGGCCACGGGCTGTACACCTGGGCCACGGACCTGAGCACCTGCTATCGGCAGATCGAGGCGCTGGAAACACTGCTGGCCATCGAGCTGGAGCGTCGGCGGCTGGGCTGAGCCGCCAACGCCATAGTCATAACAGCCATAAAGAGCCCCATTACGAGGACAACACCATGAGCTCACTGAAAATCTTCCACCAGAACCGGCCCGATCAGCCGGAGCAGGTCGTCAACGACAAGGCCGCCATGGGGCAGGCTCTGGCCGAAGTCGGCGTGCGTTACGAACAGTGGCAGGCCAATGCGGAGCTGGGCGAGCAACCCACGCAAGAGCAGGTGGTCGCCGCCTATCAGCAGGACATTCAGCGGCTGCTGGACGAGGAAGGCTACCAGACACTGGACGTGGTCAGCATGCATCCGGACCACCCGCAGAAAGCCACCGCACGCAGCAAGTTTCTTGAGGAGCACCGCCACAGTGAGGACGAGGTGCGCTTCTTCGTCGATGGCCAGGGGCTGTTCACACTGCACATTGGCGATCACGTTTACGAGGTGCTGTGCACGCGCGGCGACCTGATCTCCGTACCGGCCAACACGCCGCACTGGTTCGACATGGGCCCGAATCCGCGCTTTACCGCCATCCGGCTGTTCAACAACGAGCAGGGCTGGGTGGCCAAGTTCACCGGCAGCGACATCGCCCAGCAATTCAGCCGCTTGCAGAACTGAAGCCGATGACCATCAGCGCCATTCTCACCGACATCGAAGGCACCACCAGCAGCATTTCGTTCGTGAAAGAGGTGCTGTTCCCCTATGCCGCACGGCACATGGCGGGCTTTCTGCGCGACCACTGGGATGACCCGACGGTGGCGGAAGCCGTTGCCGGCATTCGGCAAGCGAGCGGCCAACCGGTGGCCGACGTGGACCAGGCCGCCCGGCTGTTGCAGCAATGGATCGCCGAGGATCGCAAACAGACGCAACTGAAGGCATTGCAGGGGATGATCTGGCGATCCGGCTACGAGAACGGCGACTACCAGGCGCACGTCTATGAAGATGCCGCCCGCCGGCTGCGGCAATGGCACGCTGCCGGTCTGCCGCTGTACATTTACTCGTCCGGTTCCATCGCCGCCCAGAAGCTGTTTTTCCGCTACAGCGAAGCCGGTGATCTGACACCACTGTTCAGCGGCTACTTCGACACCACCAGCGGCGGCAAAAAGGAAGCGGACAGCTATCGCACCATCGCCTCGGCAATCGGCCTGCCCGCGGAACGCATTCTGTTTCTCTCCGACGTGGAAGCCGAACTCGATGCCGCCCGGCAGGCGGGCCTGCGCACCACCCTGCTCGACCGCGACAACGGCACGAGTGGCAGCCGCCATCCTCGCGTCAGCACCTTCGACGCCATCGAAGTCTGACCTGAAAACCGCTCAGCCTGCCGCCTGGGCAGGCTTTACCTTGCCGCCGGCACAACGGTAAATGATGAACTTGGTGTTGTTCGCCAACACTTCGGTTCGTGCAAACAGCCGCTCCAGCAGGCGCCGGTAGTCCAGATGCCGGTTGGCGACAATGCGTACCTCTCCGTCAGCGCTCAAATGGCGAGCCGCATGACGAAACAGCGTGCGTGCCACCTGATCATCCACCGCGTGCCCGCGATGAAACGGCGGATTCAGCAGAATCAGATCGAACTGGCGCTGCAATCCATCCAGGCCGTTGCCAAGGTGAAAATCGTGGCCATGGTCCTTGCCCAGCACGGCCTCGGCATTTTCACGAGCACAAGCAACGGCGGACCAGGATTCATCGCAGAACGTCACTCGCGCCCGCGGATTGCCTGCCGCCAGCGCCAGCCCCAGCACCCCATTGCCGCAGCCCAGATCCGCCACCTCCCCGGTAACGCCGGCAGGCAGATGCGTCAGCAGGAAGCGCGCACCGATATCCAGATGGCGACGCCCGAACACACCGGCCCGGGCGCTCAGCGTCCACTGCTGCCCCGGCACCGCAATCACGGCGGGTTCCGGCACCGGTTGCAGTGCCTGCCCCGGCGCCGAGGCAAAGAACCGATGCGCTTTCTTCCAGCCCAGATCCGCCCGGCTGTTGCCAAACCGATGCTCCAGCAACATCATCAGGGAAGATGGCAGGTGTTTGTCCATGCCCGCCAGCCACACCGGCGTGCCCTCCGGCAACCAGCCGGACAGCTCCGCCAACTGAAATTCCAGCAACGACAGCTCTTTGGGAATCCGCATCAGCACCCGCGCCGGCATTGGTGCTGGCCGCTGGTCCGGCCACAACCAATCGGCCTCGTTCAACGAAATCTGATTATCCCGCCCGTTGTGCAACGCCGCCTGCCGCGCCAGCCAGGAATCGCCGCTGCTCCACGCCGGCCCGCGCTTCGCCGCCGCCAACCACAGGGCACCGCACTGGTCATTGACCACCAGCGTACCCTCGCCCGCCGCCGGCTCGGCAAGGGCTTCATCCAGCGTCCGCAGAAGATAGCGATCCGCCCCGTCCCAGGCGCGCAAACGCTCCCGCTTCAAACGGGGCCAGCGACGCAAGATCAAACCATCAAAAGATTCCAGCACATCGGACATATGAAACGCAGCTCACCACAGGCACGAAGGGGCGCATTGTGCGCGCCATCGCCGGAATTGACCAGAATATCGGCAGACGGCGGCAAGCGCATCGCAAAACAGTGGAATTCTGAAATTTCGCTGCTAGAATACGCGCCACCTTCGGAGTATAGCTCAGCCTGGTAGAGCACTACGTTCGGGACGTAGGGGTCGCAGGTTCGAATCCTGCTACTCCGACCAACTATCGTTTCACTTGACCGACCCCGATATGGTCAAGCTCATAAAGCCCTGCGACGCGGGGCTTTTTTGTGCATGCCGCTGTACGATATCAGTCTTAAGTAATTTGCCAAGTAGCAGAGCGGGCCAATCCATACGATCTGGCCTCCCCTGCCGATGACCTCAACTCCCTGCTATGTCTTGCCGCATTTTACGGCCACCGTCAGGTGCCATGCCGTTCCTTTCGTAGCAAGCCAGTGTGCGCTCGAACTCGGGCAATGGCGGCGTGCACATATCCATGGACGACCAGCCATGCTCTTTGCCGTAGCCCCTGACTCGTTCTATCAGCCTTTCACCTACCCCTGACGAACGCAGCTTCGGCACCACATAGAATTCCGGAATGATGCCTATCTTGCCTCCGGCATAAAGCGCATGGGATTCCACGAAGGTAGACAGCGCCACTGGATCGCCGGACTGGTAGCCGATGATCGCCCCGTACAACCCGTTTCTTATCAGCTCTCTGCAACGATCCAGGGTGTCGGCACGATCTATGTGAAAGTGCTTTGCCTGAGTTCTGACGCTTATCTCTTCCGTCAGTTTCATGACAAGATCGCTGATATGCTCGGCATCTTTTTCTTCTGCAACCTTGAATTCAATATTCATGGTGGATTCACTCTGGTGACTGACAACTGACTCAAGACATCGGTCAGGGTGGTTCGCTGGGAGCGTATGTTGATTGGCAGCACGAGAACAAGAGGCAAGGCACCAAGATACCGGGCTTGCGGGTAAGATGGCTCAGTCATTTGCTTGTCGAAACAGACAGTGGTAATCCTGTTCAGGGCTCGCCATTTTTTCAGGGAGCTTGTTGGACAAACGCATGGCTCTGACGGGTTAAGCATCGGGCTCGGTGACAAGTGGCCTGCCAACATAATAAAAGGAGCCTCCGTGGGGTTTGGAATACGTGCGCTGCCCTTGCTGGCCGTGGTCTCGACAGCCTGCCTGGCCGTGTCGGCGCAGGCCTTTGCGGCGGCTGACGCCGCCGGCCAGGTGGACGTGCAAAGCCAGATCCGCGAGATGCAACGACAGATCAAATCGCTACAGAAGCAACTGGATAGACTCAAGGCCCGGCAGCATACGGCCACCAGCGATACACCCGCTTCCCAAAGTCAGGGCAAGCCGGCTTCACCCAAACCCGCCAGCACCGCCTCCGGCTGGGACATCGCCACCACATCCAGCAAGGATACCGGCATCACCATCGGCGGCGCTCTGCGCTTTCAGTACACCGCCGACAGTTACGACCACCAGAGCAATCGGCGCAAGGGCGATATGGCGTTCGACACGTTTCGCCTGGATCTGCGTGGCAAGGTGCACGGCATCATCCTGGATACCCAGTGGCGCTGGTACACCTACATGGAGACCTTGCAGCACGCCTGGGTGGGCTACGACCTGAACGACAACAGCGAAGCGCAACTGGGTCTGGTGCTGATTCCCTTCGGCAACCAGCCATACAACTCCCACAATTTCTTCTTCAGCTCCGCCTACTACCTCGGCCTGGAGGATACCGCCGCCATGGGCGGCAAGTACCTCTACCACGGCGATCAATGGAACCTGCAAGCGGCCTTTCTCAAGAATGATGCCGCGACGGCCACGCTTGGCAACGACAACCAGGGCTATTCCTACGTGGTGCTGGGTGAAGGCGGGCCGGTGACGAATTGCCACTCGTTCACCGACGGCGCCGAGTCCTGCTCCACCAGTGCCGGCCCGGAGGCGCGTGCGGTCAACAGCGGGGCTCTGAGGATTGCACGCACCTTCCGGCCGGATGAGGATCTGGGGATCGAAGTGGGCGGCTCGGCGCTGTACGGCATGCTCAATGGCAGCAGCGATTACGTCGGGCACTACGGCGCCTACGCCTTGCACACCAACATCAACTATCAGCGCTGGAACCTGCAAGCCGAAGCCATCCACTACGCTTACAGCACGGATGATCACGCTGCCAGGATGACGGTGGGCGCTTACGATTATTATGACGCCATCCCCGCGCGCGCCGACCTGTTCACTCTCAACGTGGCCTACACCCGGCCCGTCGATTGGGGGCCGGTGCAGACCCTGACATTTTATAACGACAACTCGTGGATGACCCACAAATCAGCCGACCTGGCCGACACCTTCATGGTGGTTACGGGAATGGCCGTGGCGGCCGGGCCGCTGCATACCTATTTCGATTTCGTCACTGCCCGGAATCAGCCCTTCATCGGCGGCAGCATGGGCAGCGACGGTGACCTCGAGAATCGCTTCAACATCAATGTTGGCTACTACTTTTGAGTGAAGGCAGGCGGATACAAAGAAACAGGAGGTGCCCATGAAACGAGGTGGTCTGATACCCAATCCCAATCCCTACATCAAGCGGAAGTGGAAGCTCGACGAGATCACCGTTTCCGACACTGCGGCGATACGCAAGACCACCTTTGGCACCGCCGTGGGCAACTTCACCGAGTGGTACGATTTCGGCATCTACAGCTACGTGGTGGGCTACATCGCCACGGCTTTCTTTCCCAGCTCCAAGCTGGCGACACTGGCAGCGCTGGTGGGGCTGGCGATCTCTTTCGTGGTGCGCCCCATCGGTGGCATCTTCTGGGGAATGATGGGGGATCGCCTGGGGCGCCGTGGCGTGCTGGCGGCCACCGTCCTGTTGATGGCGGTTGGCACTTTCATTCTCGGCCTTTTGCCCACCTACGATTCGATCGGCTGGTGGGCCCCTGTATTACTGTTTCTGCTGCGTGGCTTGCAGGGTTTCTCCACCGGGGGTGAATACGTCAGCGCCATCACCTTTCTGTCCGAACATGCTCCGGACAAGCGCCGCGGTTTCCTGACCAGCTTCTTGCCGGTGGGCACCGTTTCCGGCTACATCCTCGGGGCTTTTCTGGTAATTCTGATGCAGGTCATGCTGTCGCCGGAGGCCATGCAGGCCTGGGGTTGGCGGGTGCCCTTCCTGCTGGCGTTGCCGATCGGCGCCATCGGTCTGTATGTGCGTCTCGGCCTGGATGAAACCCCGGCCTACGAGCAGCAGGACGAGGCTGAATCAATGAGCCAGGTCAGTGGCTGGGAGCAGATTCGTGACACCATCAGCAAGCACTGGCCGGCGATTCTCGCCTGTGGCGGCCTGACCATCGCTTTCAATGTCACCAATTACATGCTGACCGGCTATGTGCCGACCTACCTGACGGAAGTCATCAAGGTCCCGGAGACACAGGCTCTGGTGACGGTAACGGCGGTCATGGTCATCGTCGTCCTGCTGGTCACGTTCATGGGCCACATGGGTGATCGCATCGGCCGCCGCCCCATTCTCATGGCCGGCAGCCTGGCGATGATCGTTCTCTCCGCGCCCATGTTCCTGCTGACCTCGCAAGGCAGCCCCTGGGCCATTTTCTTCGGCACTCTGCCAGAGGGCCTGATGCTGGTCTGTTTCATGGCCACCATTCCATCCACCCTGCCCGCCCTGTTTCCGACCAACGTGCGGCTTGGCGCTTCCTCCATCGGTTTCAATATCGCCGTCTCGGCCTTTGGTGGAACCACGCCTCTGATAGCGGAAGCGCTGGTACTCAGTACCGGAAACCTGCTGATGCCGGGCTATATTCTGATCGTCGCCGGCATCATCGGCGTCATCTCCATTTATTACATCCGCGAGAGCGCCCGCAAACCCATGCCGGGTTCGGGGCCCAACGTATCCACCGAAGAGGAGGCGAAGGCGCTGGCCTCGGACGCATGACTGGGCGTCTTCCGGAAGCGCCTCCCCCATTCGCGGGCGGCGCTACTGGCGGGCCATCTCGGCGCGGCCAACGGCGTCGCCGTCCACCGGTTGTTGCGGGTCCAGTTCGACGCGCACGAAGTCCAGTTGCCCGGTAAACACAAACGGCGCTTCGTAGTGGGAAACCGGGCTGCTGCGGTCACGGCCTATGTCCAGGCCGGACCAGGAAATCAGCGTGGTGAAACCATGCTCGCATTGGCCTTCGGCAACGCAGTCCTCGTCGATCCACAGGCTGGCGGCACGGCGTGCCGGCAGTATCACCCGGCCGTGATTACCCGCCTGGACGGCCACCAGCGGCCCCAGTTCCATGCGCAGCGCCAGCCTGTGCCGGCCTGGTCCCACCGGGCGATCCGAGCGCAGAATCTGGTGCTGCCCACCAATGTTCAGATCGTGTAGCAGATGCCCGTCCTGCATATAGAAGCTGTAACCCGAGGTGGCGTCGCCGTGAGCCAGCAGCACCCCTTCAGCACCGCCTTCCGGAATCACCACCGAGGCTTCCAGGCGATAGCTGCGGTAGCGCAGATCCGGGGCCACTTCGCTGGGCAGGTGCCCCATGCCGGCGTGAAACACGAACAGGCTGCGGTCGCCCTGGGCGCGCTGCGCGTTTTCGGCGAAACGGGCGCCGAAACGATCGTCCAGAGGCAATACCTTGTTGTTGCCGGCCTCTTGCCACCATAGCTCCTTGAGCCGGGCCAGGCGTTCCGGCTCCTTGTCGGCCAGATCGTGGTTCTCGGCAAAGTCCTCGGCCAGGTGATAAAGCTCCCAGCAATCATCATCGAAAGGCGTACCGGGCGGGTGATAGGCCACCGCCTTCCAGCCGTCGTGCCAGATGCCACGGTGACCGAACATCTCGAAATACTGCGGTTCGGTGCGCCCAGGCGCCTGGGCGTCGTGCAACGTGGCTTTCAGGCTTTGCCCGGTGACCGGCTGCTGCTCCACGCCGGCGATGGCCGTCGGTACCGGCACCTGGCAGATGTCCAGCAGGGTCGGCAGCAGGTCTCGGGCATGACAGAACGGGTGCCGCAGCTCACCCTGGGCAGCGATGCCTTTCGGCCAGGCCATCACCAGCGGATCACGGATGCCGCCGCCGTGGGTGTTCTGTTTGTAGCGTTTGAGCGGCGTATTGGAAGCCATGGCCCAGCCCAGCGGGAAATTGCTGTGCGTGCCGGGGCCACCAATATCGTCGATGCGGGCCAGTTTTTCGGGCAGATGCTCGCGGCGCAGGTTGTACGGGCCCATGGCATTGACGAAACCGGCGAGCCCCCCTTCCTGACTGGCGCCATTGTCCGACAGCACCAGCACCAGGGTATCGTCGGCCACGCCGCTGGTTTCCAGGAACGCCAGCAGTCGTCCGAGTTGCGTATCGGCGTGCTCCAGCATGGCCGCGTAGGCGCTTTGCAGGCGGGTGAACACACGTTTTGCGTCATCCTCCAGGCTGTCCCAAGCCGCCACGCCGGCGTTGTGCGGCGGCAGTTCGGTGTTCGGGGGCACCAGCCCCAGTTGTTTCTGGCGTTCCAGGCGCCGGGTGCGCTCCACATCCCAGCCGTGGGCGAATTGTTCGTCATAGCTGAGAATCATGTCTCGCGGTGCCTGATGCGGCGCGTGACAAGCGCCGAACGCCAGCCACATCAGCCAGGGCGCGTCCGGCGTACTGGCCTGGTGTTCGGCGAGCATGCGAATCGACTGATCGACCAGATCGGCGCTCAGGTGGTAGCCGGTCTCGAAGGTGCCGGGCGGATCGATGTGCGTGTTGTCGCGCACCAGCTCCGGCGCGTACTGATCGGTTTCCGCATCCATGAAGCCGTAGAAGCGATCAAAACCGCGTCCCAGGGGCCAGCCGTCAAACGGGCCGGACGGGCCGCTTTGCGTCAGCGGCACCACGTGCCATTTGCCGACCATGTAGTTGCGCCAGCCGTGTGGACGCAGCATTTCCGCCAGCGTCCCGGCGCTGCGGCTGATCTTGCCACGGTAGCCTGGAAAACCGCTGTCGAAGTTGGCCAGGCACCCTACCCCCACATCGTGGTGGTTGCGCCCGGTCAGCAAAGCCGCCCGGGTGGTCGAGCACATCGCCGTGGTATGAAAGCCCGTGTAGCGCAGGCCGCGCCCGGCCAGAGCGTCGATGTTGGGCGTGCGAATACTGGAGCCGTAGCAACCGAGGTCGGAAAAGCCCACATCGTCGAACAGCACCAGCAGAATATTGGGCGCCCCTTCCGGGCGTTTCGGCCCGGCGGGCCAGTGAGGAACGGAATCAGTGATGGTGCGGCCAATCTTGGCCTGTGATGCATCAGAGGAATGCTTTGTCATGATCATGCCTGCATATTTGAGTTCAGAGGCTGCCTGATCCTGTCCCAAAACCCGAAGTCGGCAGCCTTTCACGGCAAAGCGTATCTTTTTTCAGCCTTGATGAAAATAGTATTGCACCTCCCATTACAGGAACATGCCACCGGAGGCTTCGATGCGCTGGGCATTGACCCAGCGGCATTCCGGCGCCAGCAAGGCGGCGATCAGGCCGCCGATGTCTTGCGGTTTGCCGGCGCGGCCCAGGGCCGTCACCGAGGCCACGAAGTCGTTCATGGTCTTGTCGTCACGCACCGTTCCTCCATGGAAGTCCGTCTCGATGGCACCGGGAGCAAGAGTATTCACGGCAATGCCGCGTGGGCCCAGTTCCTTGGCCAGGTAGCGGGTCATCACCTCTATGCCGCCTTTCATCATCGCGTAGGCGCCGAAATTGGGCAGCGCAAAGCGCGTCAGCCCGGACGAAACATTGAGGATGCGGCCACCGTCACGCAATAAAGGCAGCAGTGCCTGGGTCAGGAACAGAGGGCCTTTCAGATGGATGCGCATCAACTCGTCGAACTGTGCTTCGCTGGTTTCCGCCAGTGGGGCGTAAATTCCCACGCCGGCGTTATTGACCAGAAAATCGAACTGCTCGCATTGCCATTGCTCTTGCAAAGCCGCGCCGGCACGGCTGGCGAAGTCGCTGAAGGTAGCGCTGTCGCCCACATCCAGCGACAGCGCGACCGCCAGGCGGCCCTGGTCACGGATGCGGGCAACGGTATCGTCCGCTGCCTTGCGGTCGCTGCGGTAGGTGAGAATCACGTCGGTGCCACGAGCGGCCAGGTTCAAAGCGGCTTCGCGGCCCAGACCCCGGCTGCCGCCGGTGATCAAAGCGATGGGCTGATTCATGGAAAACTCCTCTCATTGTTGCGCATTGTTGCGCATTAGTGCGGCTTGTGGCCGTTGTCGATCAGTGCAGGCAATGCTATTGAATGAGATAATCCCCATAAACACCGACAATCTGAATATATTGTTCTTCATGAAGAGACAATGAGCTCATGGATCGTATTCAGGAAATGCAGATATTCGTGCGCGTGGCGGAGTTGTGCGGGTTCACCGCCGCCGCCACCAGTCTGGGGCTGCCCAAGGCCAGCGTCTCCACCGCCGTGCGCCGTCTGGAAAACCGGCTCGATACCCGGCTCCTGCATCGCACCACCAGGCGGGTCCGGCTAACGCTGGATGGTGAAACGTTCTATCGGCGCTGCCAGGATCTGCTGGCCGACATGGATGAACTGGAGACGCTGTTCCGGCAAGACGGCAAGGCGCTCGACGGCCGGCTGCGGGTTGACATGCCGAGCGGCATGCTGCCGGATATCCTGCTCTCGCGGCTGCCGGAATTTCTCGACCAGCACCCGCTGCTGGAGGTGGGGATCAGCAACAGCGATCACTTCGTCGATCCGGTGCGGGAAGGTTTCGATTGCGTGTTTCGCGTGGGAGGGCCCGGCGATGTCAATCTGGTGGCGCGGCACCTGGGTGACCTGTGCTTCATCAACTGCGCCAGCCCGGCCTACCTGGCCCGTCACGGCACCCCGAGCGGCCTGCAAGATCTCGCCGGCCACCAACTGATTCACTATGTTGCCCATCTGGGGGCGCGGTCACCCGGTTTCGAGTACCCCACCGGCGGCGGTTACGCCTCCCTGCCCATGCCCGGCGCAGTGAGAGTCAACAGCATCAACAGCTACGAGAGCGCCTGCCTGGCCGGGCTCGGCATCATTCAGGGGCCGGAGCCGGGCCTGCGCCGATTGATCGACGAAGGGCGGCTGGTGGAAATACTGCCGCAGTTGCGCCCCGAGCCCATGCCGGTCTCCCTGCTCTACGCGCAGCGCCGCCATCTGGCCCGTCGCACGCTGGTGTTCATGGATTGGGCGCAGGCGATCCTCACGCCGTTGTTGAACGACGCTAAGCCGCCTGCATGATTTTCCGGGATCGGTCATGGCCGGCCTCTTTGCGAGAGGCCGGTTTTTCATGCGAGCTTTTTTCAGAAGGTATAAACCAGCGAAACGGTGGTTTCGGTATCGGTATTGTGAGTGCCGGCGGGCACGTAGGAATCGCGGGTCAGCAGGTAGCTGAGGCGCATGGCGAAGTGGGCGTTGATCTTGGAGGTCAATGAGGTTTCGGAGCGCACACTGGTGTTGTCTTCACCGATCTCCGTGATCACGTCCTGTCCGAAGCTGGCCACGTCGTTGATCTTCCACTTGTATTTGCCGGCGACACGGGCAATCACGCTGTCTTCCGAATCGCTGCAATGGAAATAGGAGTTGTCCGGCTCCAGACACTGCACGCGGTAACCGGGGCCGGCTTCGAGGTCCAGCGTCTGGCTGTCGGTGTCGATGAAACGGCGCCCAAGACCGAATGCGTAGCTGGCCTGGTACTGGTAGCCGGAGAAGCGGTCTTTCTCGTAGGTCAGGGCGTTGAACAGGTAATAGTTGTCGGCCAGTTTGCGATCCAGCTTGTAGGAGGCGTAGTAACGTTCCGCCGTGCGTTCCTCGTCGCCGTCGTCATTGTCTTCGCTGATGCTGTTGACCGCTTCAGCCTTGGCGCTTTGCCGCCACTTCTCCCCATCGTGGCTGGCGCTGGCCTTGCCGACAATGGATTCGGATTCGCTGTTGCCGTTTTTCAGCAGGTAGGACGCTTCGACTTCGATATCCCAGGCTTTTTCCGCCTTTGTCTCGTCCGTGTTCGCATCATCTCCATGAGCGATTACCGGTACCACCACGGGGACCATTGCCAGGCTGCATGCCAGGGCCAACCACTGCTTGCGCATCCTTCCTCCTGCTGAAAGCACTGAAAGTGTCGGATTCTACAGAACCTGGCGGGCAGCGCCCAGCCTTCCCTGAGCAATGCCACCAGCGGGCTCATTGGGTAACGTCGCGCGAGCGGCTATAATGCGCCCCTGATTTTCCTGGGAGTCTCTCTGCATGACCGCACAGCGCCGCGAACAACTCACCGCCCTGCTTGAACAGCGCATCGTCATCCTCGACGGCGCCATGGGCACCATGATTCAGCGTTTCAAGCTCGACGAGGAAGCGTTCCGCGGCACACAGTACGCCGACTGGCCCAGCGATCTGAAGGGCAACAACGACCTGCTCTGCATCACCCAGCCGGAGATCATCGAATCGATCCACCGGGATTATCTGAACGCCGGCGCGGACATCATCGAAACCAACTCGTTCAACAGCACCGCCATCGCCATGGCCGATTACGGCATGCAGGCCATCGCCCGCGATCTCAACGTGGCGGCCGCGCAGGTGGCGCGCCGCGCCGCCGACGCCGTGGCCACCGCGGAGCGCCCGCGTTTCGTGGCCGGCGTGCTGGGGCCGACCAACCGCACCGCCAGCATCAGCCCCGACGTCAACGATCCGGGCTATCGCAATACCAGCTTCCAGGCGCTGGTGGAAGCCTACCTGGAAGCCGTGGACGGGCTGGTGGAAGGCGGCGCCGATCTGATCCTCATCGAAACCATTTTCGATACGCTCAACGCCAAGGCGGCGATCTTCGCCGTGGATCAGTACTGCTACGAACACGGACTGGAGCTGCCGGTGATGATCTCCGGCACCATCACCGATGCCTCCG
>CAYMKZ010000034.1:0-24683 GCA_964391345.1 uncultured Alcanivorax sp. | reverse complement strand
TGCACCACGATGTCGGCGCCGTGCTCGAACGGGCGGCACAGCACCGGCGTCGGCACGGTGTTGTCCACCACCAGCGGAATGCCGGCCTGGTGGGCGACGTCCGCCAGGGCGGCGATGTCCACTACGTTGCCGGCCGGGTTACCGACCGATTCGCAGTAGATCAGCTTGGTCTTGTCGTCGATGGCGGCGGCGAACGCGGCCGGGTCGCGGGCATCCACCAGACGAGCTTCCACGCCCTGGGCGCGCAGCGTGTGGCGGAAAAACGTGTAAGTGCCGCCGTACACCTGGCTGGTGGCGACGATGTTGTCGCCGGCTTCCACCAGGGTCTGCACGCAGGCGGTGATGGCGGCCATGCCGGAAGAGAACGCCAGCGCGGCTACGCCGCCTTCCAGCTGTGCCACACGTTGTTCCAGCACATCCGTGGTGGGGTTCATGATGCGGGTATAGATGTTGCCGGGGACCTTGAGATCGAACAGGTCGGCGCCGTGCTGGGTGTCGTCGAAGGTGAAGCTGGTGGTCTGGTAGATGGGCACGACCACCGAACGGGTGGTGGGGTCGGTGGAAAAGCCGCCATGAACAGCAATGGTTTCCCGCTTCATGGTATCTCCTTGGATCAGCAGGTCGGTTATTGATATGGAAAGCGGTATGGAAAGCGCGACAGCCGGAAAGCCGGCGGAATAACGTCCAAGCATACACCAAAGGCTTTGCCGGCGAAGGGGGCGGCAATATATCAAAACGTGATTAGTATAAAAGGCCTGGGAGTTCAGCCGTTGCGCAGCACCAGGCGCCCGGCGATGAGCGCGATGCCGAGGCTGATCAGGGCCAGGGACAGCGGGTCGCCCGCCAGCGCCTGCCAGCTGTGGCCGTCGCCGAAGGCGCGCAGCAGCGACAGGGCAATCAGCAGCATGCCGCCCAATGTGAAGGCCAGATCGAAGCGGCGCGCGCGCCGCATCTCCCGGCGCAGCCCGCGCACTTCTTCGAGAATGTCTTCTTGCAGCAACTGATGGCGGGCCATCTGGGTCGCCAGGGTTTCGACCTGGTCCGGCAGCGCAGACAAGCGGGTCAGCCAGACGGGATCCTCGCGGCGCAGCAGATCGAGCAGCGCCCGCATCGGTACGTGCTCCTCGAACCAACTGCGGACCAGCGTCCAGAGACTGAAGTCGGCGGCCAGATCGCGAAGCTGCCGGCGTATTTCACTGGCGCCCCGGATGCGCAGCGACTCGGCGGGCTGGTCCTGGTCGGCGATGAACAACCAGTGCAGCATGGCGCCCAGCGGGCCGCGCAGGCGCACATCCACGGGGCCATCATGCTCGGCCCGCAGCTCGATACCCTCCCGGCCGATCAGCACGTACAACGCCCAGGCCGGCTTCTCGGCGCGGATACGCACCACGATGCCATCCAGTGCAGCGAGCCGGGCCCGGCCATCTTCGTCGCTGGTCAGAGCCCGGTTCAGCAGGTCGGCGAGCAGACCATACAGAAGGGCGGTGGTGGGAAGAGGGGAGTGGTTGATCGGCAAGACGGCTTTCCTTTTATTGTTGCTGGAACCTTTATTGTTGCTGAAAAGAGTATCGTTGAAACGGAGCACGGATGCCAAAGGTGGTGTGCTGCTGGGGATCATCACGGGAATTGTCGAACAATAAGGGCTTCGTCCAGGGGAAAATTGGCCTAAAATGACCGATCGTCAGGGAGCAGAGGGTGAAACAGCATGTCCGATCAGCAATCCGAAGACCAGCAGCCGAATCCGTCCAGCGAGTCACGGCGATCCGCCGATGAGCGCGGCAGCCCGCTGAAGGCTCTGACCGGGGCATCCCGGGACCTGCGCAAATACAGCCAGCAGATCTGGCTGGCCGGGCTGGGTGCCTTCGCCCGTGCCGAAGAGGAAGGCGGCGGCTTTTTTGATGCGCTGGTGGAGGCCGGACGGGAAGTGGAGCGCCGGGCCAGAGACAAGACGCCGCGGGTGGACGATATCCGCGAGCGGGTTCGGCATCACACCGGCGAAACCATGGACCGCATGGAGCGCGCCTTCGACGATCGTCTGGGCAAGGCGCTGTCGCGGCTGGGCATTCCCAACAAACGTGAGGTGGAAACGCTGCGTCAGCGGGTGCAGGAGCTGACGGAACTGCTGGAGCACATGGACAGCGACAAAGGGGCCGATAAGAGCCCCAAAGACTGATTGCACGGCTTGTCCCACTGTCTTTCCGCAGCTTGTTCACAGGGTTATCCACAGTCTGATCTGATGGACGGGCGTCCGCCCGCCGCATTTCCCCACCGGTGATCCGATCTTGCCGCGTTGTTGCCGCCGTTAGCCTGCCCGGTTGGCAATTTCCTTGATTGGCGCTTTTTCACTCTTGACAATCCCGCGATGCACCGGAATTGTTCACAGGGTAGTGTGTACTGGGAAGGAAGGTAACAAAACCGTAAAAATCGCTATTTCTGCATTAAGAAAACATCGTAACTCATTGATTTATCAATGATTTTCATGTTTGATCAAAAAACAGACAATTTGGGGAACGGCCTTCCTGGAGGCGCTTGGGGCGAGTTATCCGCTCTTTTTCAACAGCGTTATCCACAGGAACTGTGGAAAACTTTGCGAATTCATTTCACCGTCAAACCTGTCTCTGAACACCACCGGGGGTGACCGGTCAAAATTGCGACAGCTTACGGACAGCCCCGCTACTGCTGGCGCCAGTGCCATGATCCAGAGGTTTCACACAATGTTATCCACAGATAATGTGGATAACATTGTGGGCCAGAGTGTGATTCAGAGCCGGTAGTCGCCGTTGTCAATACCGTGCTGGATTTCGCTGGTCAGCGGCTGGTAGCCGTTGCTGCCGGGCAGCAGCACGTAGACCGGGTCGCTGCACTTGTCCAGATCGTATTTCTCTTCCTTGAGTTTGTTCTTCTGGTGCTTGAAGGTGCCGGTCATTTCCATACCGTGATCGGTGATGCGCAGGAACAGGGGGATGGCGTAGGGTGGCAACTGCTGGCTCAGGTAGCGGTACAGGGCCAGGCAGTCCAGTTGGTCGTGGGGGCGGTCCAGGCGCAGCTCCGCCATGCCGGCGCGGCCATTGGTGCCGGGAATCTCCACGCCGTACACCACCGACTCCACGATCTGCTCGAAGTCGTCCATGATCTGCTCCACCTCGGTGGTGGAAACGTTCTCGCCTTTCCAGCGAAAGGTGTCGCCGAGGCGATCGACGAACTGCGCATGACGGTAGCCGATGTCGCGCATCAGATCGCCGGTGTTGAACCAGGCGTCGCCTTTCTCGAACACGTCGCGGTAGATGGCCTTTTCGGTCTTTTCGCGGTCGGTGTAGCCGTCGAACGGGGTCTTGTCGGTGATTTCGCCGAGCATCAGGCCGGACTCCCCCTTGCCGACGCGGACCATGAAGCCCTTGGCGTCGCGCAGCGGCTGATCCGCTTACTGATCGTATTTGACGATGGTGTAAGCGACCGGGGAGAAGCCCACGGTGTTGTCGAAGTTGAAGACATTGGTGAACGCCACGTTGCCTTCGGAGGAGGCGTACAGCTCCACCACCCGGTCGATGCCGTAACGCTGCTTGATGGTTTTCCAGATGCCGGGGCGCAGGCCATTGCCGACGATGGTGTGCACCGGGTTACGGGCGTCATCGGCTTTTTCGGGCTGTTCGTACAGGTAGCGGCACAGCTCTCCCACGTAGCCGAAACCGGTGCAGTGGTAGCGGCGGATTTCATCCCAGAAGCGGCTGGCGGAGAAACGGCGCGCCAGCACCAGCCCGCCACGGCCGGCGATGATCGAGCCCCAGCAGATCACCATGCCGGTGGCATGATAGAACGGTAGCGTGCAGTACAGGCGATCGTGCCGGCCCAGGCGCACCGCCGAGAAGCCGAAAGCGCCGAACGCCTTCTGCCAGCGGCCGTGGTTGAATACCACCGCCTTGGGCAGACCGGTGGTTCCCGAGGTGTAGATGTAGAACAGAGGGTCATGGAGACGCACCTGCCGGGTGCCGGCCGGGTTTTCGCTGGAGCAGTCCTTGATCTCGGTGGCAAGATTCTTGAAGCCGTCCGGTGCTTCGCCGGGATCCTTGAGGGTGTCCTGGTCGGCGAAGTGGAGGTAGTTGTCCTGCAACTCCAGGTCGCCGCGTATTTCCTGAATGGCGCTGGTCAGCTCGGCACCGATGATGGCGGCCTTGGGGTTGACCAGGTTGAAGCTGTGGGTGAGTACCTTGCCGCGCTGGGAGGTATTGAGCAGCGCCGCGCACACGCCCAGCTTGGCGCAGGCGATCACCGCGGCGAGCAGCTCGGGGCGGTTCTCCACGTCGACGACAATGGTATCGCCCTTGCGCAGGCCGATGGAGGCCAGGTAATCGGCAATGCGGTTGGCCCAGGCATTGAGCTGCCGATAGGTCAGTTCGGTATCTTCGTAGAGTACCGCGACACCGTTGGGGTTGGCGTGCACCGCGTTTTCGAATTCCACGCCCAGCCCCAGAGGGATGGTATCGTCGTTGACCTTGGCCATGCGTGCGCCTTTGATCAGGCTGGGCAGATTGGCAATGACTTCAGGAACCCTGGACAGAATTTTGGGCAACGTGATCACGTCTGCGCTGCGCATGGCATCTCCGTTCTATGTAATGGTGTAGGTCGTCGTTTGTTTTGTAATGGCATGCTCTGGGTGATGGCACGCCAGGCGGCGTTGGAAAAAACCGCAATAAACGGCCATTGGAGCACGTTTTGCCGCGCTTGTCCTTGGCCGGGGAAACATCACAGGGCGGTTTTCCCGGCACCTGCAATGGGGTCTTACCGCCCCTTGAAGATCTCTGGCACCACCGCCCGGTGAAAACCGTCATAGGGGCGGCTGTTGTCGTGCTCCGGCAACGCAAACACCGCCGCGTTGCCCTGGCTGGCGGCGCCATCGATACGCAGGGTATCCCCACTGATGAACGCCGCGCCGTCGCTGAGCAGAAAGCAGATCGCCGAGGACACTTCCGCCTCCAGCCCCATGCGCTTCAGCGGCACCGCGGCCTTGAGGGTTTTCAGCGTGCGCTGGAAACTTTCCGGGTAGGTATCCATGCCGGAAGAAGCGATCCAGCCCGGCGCCACGGCATTCACGCGCACCCCGCTGGAGGCCCATTCGTAGGCCGCCGTCTGGGTGAAATTGACCATGCCGGCACGGGCTGCGCCGGAGTGCCCCATGCCGGGCATGCCGCCCCACATGTCGGCGACGATGTTGACGATGGCGCCGCCGTGTTGGTTCATGCCTTGATTGAACACCTCCCGGGCCATCAGAAAACCGCCGGTGAGATTGGTGCGCACCACGGTTTCCCAGCCTTTCTGGCTGATCGCCGTCAGCGGAGAGGGGAACTGGCCGCCGGCGTTGTTGACCAGGCCATCGACCTGCCCGGTGGCCTGATAGATGGCGCCGACGGTGTCGATCACCTGCTGCTCCTCGCGGATGTCGCAGGCGAAGAACAGCGCCTCGCGGCCGTTGTCCTCCAGCAGCTCGGCGGCCACCGCTTCGAGTTTTTCCGTCTTGCGGCCGATCAGCACCAGCCGCGCGCCAAGGGCGGCCAGCTCATGCGCGGTGCAGCGACCGATACCGGAGCCACCGCCGGTGACGATGATGGTTTTGCCGGCGAACAACCGGGGGTGAAATACCGAGCGATAGGGCATGGTCTGGTCCTCGATGGCCGCATAGTGAATTGCTGAGAAAGAAATGATTTTGTAAGCTACCAAGCAAACGCTTGGTTTTGCAAGAGTAAAGCCCCATGCCGGACACCCTGGTCATCTATGGCATTGACGATTCGCCGCGCGGGCGCATTTTGAGCGCCGCCGCCCATCTGTTCCGCGACCGGGGCTTCGACCGCACCACGGTACGTGACATCGCCGCCACGGTGGGCATCCAGAGCGGTTCGATTTTCCATCACTTCAAAAGCAAGGACGACATCCTTTATTCGGTGATGGAGGAAGTGATCCGCTTCAATACGGAACGCATGCGCCAGGCGGTGGAAACCGGTGGGACGGCGCTGGAGCAGCTGCGCAACCTGGTGCTCGCCGAGCTTACCGCGACCATCGGCGATACCCACGAGGCCATGTCGGTGATGGTGCGCGAATGGCGCTGCCTGAGCGCGGACCACCAGCAGCGGGCGCTGGCGCTGCGCGACATTTACGAGGAATTCTGGCTGACCACGCTGGCGGCGCTGCATCGGCAGGGGGCTTTTCGCACCGATCCGTTTATCATGCGGCGTCTGCTCACCGGCATGATCGGCTGGGCGCCGAACTGGTTCAACAACAACCGCCATCTGAGCGTGGCCGGGCTGGCCGAGATCATCGTCGCCCGGGTGGTGGGTGAGGAGCATCCATGATTGGCAATGGTCTGGCCTGGGGCCGCCAAGGCTACACCATCATCGAGCACGGCGAACTGCAACGCGACACGCTGGAGTTGCGTGTCGATTACTATCTGGTGGCCGGCCCCGACGGGCGGCCCGTGCCGGGCCGCTTCACAACGCTGGAGGCCGCCAAGCGGTTCGTCGAGCAGCAAGAAGCCTCCTCTTCTTGAGCCGCCGCCTGGCGGGCCGTTTCAGCAGGCCGGTTTCAACAGGAAAGCCTCACTGGATTTTCTCCCCTGATTCCTTGACCACTTTGGTCAGGCGCGCGTGATCCTTCTTCATCAGCGTGGCCAGATCTTCCAGGCTGGTCGGCTGGCCGGGCATTTCCACCTTGGCGAGCAGGTCGTGAACCTTGGGCGTGCGCAAAGCCTGGCTGATGCCGTGGTTGATTTTCTTCAGCACCGCCGGTGGCGTTTTCGCCGGCACCAGGGCGCCATACCAAGGCACATAGGTGGCTTTCGGATAGCCGGCTTCGGCGATGGTCGGCACGTCCGGCAGCGAATCGATGCGCTTGTGGGTGAATGCCGCCAGGGCGCGCAACGAGCCGGACTTGATGTGTGATTCGACCAGATCCAGGGTGGCGATTTCAAACTGCAAGCGCCCGCCGATCAGATCCACCAGCGCCGGTGGCTGGCCTTTGTAGACGATGCCGTTGGGATTGATGCCGGCGGCCTGGAACAGCCGGTGGGTGGTCAGATCGACGGAGGAGCCGATGCCCGGGTTGCCCCAGTTGACCTCGCCGGGGTGATCCTTCACGTACTGCACGAACTCCTTCATGGTTTTTATCGGCAGGCTGGACGGCACTACCGCCACGCTCTGGTTCCAGACGAAAACGCCGACCGTCTTGAAGTCGCGCATCGGTTCCCAGCCGGCGTTGCTGTAGATGCTTGGATTGACCAGTACCGCCGGGCCGGTGACCAGCCAGGTGTAGCCGTCGGGGTTGCTGCGCGCCACGTAGGCGGTGCCGATGTTGCTGGAGCCGCCGGGCTTGTCTTCGATGACGAAGGACTGGCCCCACTGGTTGCCGATTTCCTGAGTGACGGCGCGGGTGACGATATCGACGATGCCACCGGCCGGGTAGGGCACGATGACATGGATGGGCTTGCTTGGATAACTGCCTGCCTGGGCGCTGCCGGCGGCGGCGATGAACAGCAGCCCGGCCAGTCCGCTGATGGCTTTCTTTGCCGATATGCTGATGGCTCTTCCTGCCATTCCGCTGATGGCTCTCTTCATTCTCATTATTGTCTCCTCGTTGGTTGCAACGGGTCTTGCCTGTTTCCTTGCGGTATCAGGGGCCGCTGTTTCAGAGCCGGCGGCCCTGGTGCCAAGGAGAAGCAGCGTTTTGGTCTGCTTGTGTCCGGAATTTAATGTCTTGACAATGATAATGTCAATATGTCAAAACAATTCAAGATAATAACGGCATTTAATGAAAATAAAATGGCTCATTGATGAGAACAAAGTGACTTCATGGTCATGGCCGAGCCAGCCATGACGGCAACCGGCGGCGGAGGAGACCATGCGCTACTCACCCGGCTTCAACCGTGATTACTACGGTGGGGCATTGATGGTCCTGATCGGGCTGGCGGCGGTGTATGCCGGCCTGGGGTATCACCTGGGAACCCTGGCTCGGCTGGGGCCGGGCTTTTTCCCCGTGCTGATCGGCGGGTTATTGGCGGCCACAGGGGTGGCAATTGCCGCGTCGGCCAGGCCGGTGCACGAAAGCGGTGACAAACTGGCGCCGGAGTGGCGGGGCTGGCTGTGCATCTCCGGTGGCCTGCTCGCTTTCGTGGTGCTGGGCATTTACGGCGGCCTGATACCGGGCACCTTTGCGCTGGTTTTCATCACCGCCATGGGCGACCGCAAGAACACCGTGAAAAGCGCCGCTCTGCTGGCGCTGGCCATGGTGGTGATTGCCATCGTGCTGTTCCGCTGGGCGCTGCAATTGCAGTTGCCCCTGTTTTCCTGGGGGTAAGCCATGCTTCATCAAACCCTCATGGATCTCCTGTATGGCTTCGGTGTCGCGCTGGAGCCGCACAACCTGATGTGGCTGGTATTCGGTGTGGTGGCCGGCA
The DNA here is from genome assembly GCA_964391345.1 of uncultured Alcanivorax sp. Lineage (GTDB taxonomy): Bacteria > Pseudomonadota > Gammaproteobacteria > Pseudomonadales > Alcanivoracaceae > Alloalcanivorax. The sequence goes on along the minus strand of CAYMKZ010000034.1, from coordinate 16,246 downwards.
ACCTGGTGGGCGTGCTGCCGGGCATGGGGCCGCTGACCACCATCGCCATTCTGCTGCCGATCACCTACGTGCTGAACACGGTAGCGGCGATCCTGATGCTGTCCGGCATCTTTTACGGCGCCATCTACGGCGGCGTGATCGGGGCGGTTCTGCTCAATCTGCCGGTGCATCCGGCGCATGCCGTGACCTGCGTGGAAGGCTATCCACTGACCAGGCAGGGCAAGGGCGGCACGGCTCTGGGCATCGCCATGATGTCGTCCTTCTTCGCCGCGTCGATCGGCATTCTGGTGATGATCCTGTTTTCTCCCGTACTGGTGGAGGTGGCTTTCAAATTCGGGCCCGCGGATGTGTTCTCGATCATGCTGCTGGGGCTGGTGGCCGGCTCCACCCTGTCCAGCGGGCCGCCGCTGAAAGGGGTGGCCATGACGCTGGTCGGCATGCTGTGCAGCGTGATCGGCACCGACGTCAATACCGGCATGATGCGTTTCACTTTCGGGCTGCCTCATCTGTACAACGGCATGGGGTTGATCGCGCTGGCCATGGGCATCTTCGGGGTCGCCGAATTTCTGCTCAACATCAATCGCACGGAGTTCGTCGGCAGCGGCAGCCGGGTGCGCTTTCGTGACATGCGGCCCAGCAGAAAAGAGCTGAAGCAGTCTTTTCTGCCGATGCTGCGTGGCACTGCCGTCGGCACCGCTTTCGGGGCTCTGCCGGGCACCGGCCCGGTGATCACCAACTTCATTGCCTATGCCCTGGAGCGCAAGATCACCCGCACTCCGGAGCGTTTCGGCAAGGGCGCCATCGAGGGGGTGGCGGCGCCGGAGGCTTCCACGCACGCGAAAACCCAGGTCGATTTCATTCCCACCATGTGTCTGGGGATTCCCGGTGACCCGGTGATGGCCTTGCTGCTCGGCGCGCTGATGGTGCAGGGAGTGGCGCCGGGCCCGCAGCTGATCACCGAGCACGCCGATCTGTTCTGGGGCCTGATCGCCAGCTTCTGGCTCGGCAATGTGCTGCTGGTGTTGCTCAATGTGCCGCTCATCGGGGTCTGGGTGAAGATGCTCCAGGTGCCTTATCGCTATCTGCTGCCGGCGGCTTTGTTCTTCATCGCCGTTGGCGTTTTCACCGTGCAGAACAGCATGTTCCAGGTGATCGAAGTGTTGTTGCTGGGGGTGGCCGGTGCGTCGCTGATGGCGCTGCGCTTCTCCATGACCACGGTGCTGCTGGGCTTCGTGCTGGGGCCGCTGGTGGAAACCAATTTCCGCCGCGCTTTGCAGTTTTCGCACGGTGATCTGAGCGTCTTTGTCTTTCATCCGATCAGCGGCTGCTTCATCGTCGCCAGTGCGCTGCTGATCCTGATTCAGCTTGCCGGCGCCTGGCGGCGCCGTCGTCAGCGGCTTGCCCAGAGGAGTACAGCATGAGTTCCGGTTCCGGTCTGGCACGGCTTTTTTCACCGGCTTCGGTGGCGGTGGTGGGCGCTTCCGCAAATCCGGCGGCCATCGGCGGACAGCCGATCAGGCATCTCGTCGAGCACGGCTTTCGCGGTGACATCTATCCCGTCAATCCCAAGTACGGGGAGATCGCCGGGTTGCGCTGTTATGCGGAGTTGGGGGCGCTGCCGGCGGTGCCGGATGTGGTGATCGTCGCCGTGGCCGCCCGGCGGGTGCCGGCGGTACTGGCGGCGGCAGCGGAGCTGGGTGTACCCGGCGCCATCGTCTTCTCGTCCGGCTTCGCGGAAACCGGAGAGCATGGCCGCGCCGCGCAGAGCGCGCTGGCCACTCAGGCTCGTGATGCCGGTCTGATCATCATCGGCCCCAATTGCCAGGGGCTGATCAACGTCGCCGAGGATATACCGCTCGGTTTCGGCGCGCCCTACGGCTATCGCTACCAGCCGGGTGGCTTGGGGCTGGTTTCGCAGTCCGGCGCCTTCGGCAATTCGATACTGAGAATACTCAACGACGAGGGCGTCGGCGTTCGCTACTACATTTCCACCGGCAATGAGGCGGCCACCACTTCACTCGATTGTTATCGCTGTTTCATCGACGACCCCGGCGTGCAAACGGTCGCCGGTTATGTGGAGGGTTTTCAGGATGCGCGCCGCCTGCGGCTGATCGCCCGCCAGGCGCTGGAGGCCCGCAAACCGATGGTGTTGTGGAAGGTGGGCAACACCAAAGAAGGAGGCCGGGCGGCGGCATCCCATACCGCCAATCTCTCCGGCGACGCCGCCTATTACCAGGCCGCTTTCCGGCAATACGGCATCATCGGCGCCAACGACATTGGCGACATGGCGGATTGCCTGCGGGCGCTGGCCGGCAAGCGTTATCCCGGCGACAACCGGCAGGTGGCGATTCTGTCGCTGTCTGGCGGCGCCGGTATCGTCATGGCCGACCGCTGTGTGGAGCAGCAACTGACGCTCAGCACCTTCAGCCCGGTGACCCGCGAACGGCTGGCCGAGGTATTGCCGGGCTTTGGCAGCACCGCCAATCCGGTGGACATGACCGCCGGCGTGCTCAACGACCCGGCGACGTTCTCGCAGGTTTTGCGGGCGGTGCTGGCGGACCCGGCCGTGGGCATGCTGGGGCTGTGTCTGGCGGCGCTCTCCGGATCCAGTTCGCTGGCGGTGGCGCGGGAAGTGGTGGCGCTGCATCAGCAATCCGGCGTACCGATACTGGTGGCCTGGAATGGCCGCCGTGAGGACAACCAGGAAGCCTACCGGCTGTATGAGCAGGCGGGCATTCCGCTGTACCTGTCGCCGGCGCGCTGCGCGCGCGGCCTGGGAGCGTTGGGACAATACGGCGCGGCGCTGTCCCGGCAGCATGGGCATGATGCCGCCGCAAGAGTGGGCGTTGCCGAAGAAGAGCTGGTGGCCGTGGCATCACCGGTGGATAGCGAGCGGGCCGTCGCGCTGACTGAATATCAGGGCAAGCAGTGGCTGGCGCGGCACGGACTTCCCGTAACCCGCCATCGCCTGGCCGCCGACGCCGATCAGGCGGCGGCCTTTGCCGCCGAGCTGGGCTATCCGCTGGTGATGAAGATTTCCTCCGCGCAAATCCCTCACAAATCGGATATCGGCGGTGTGCGCGTGGGGCTGCGTGACGAACAATCCGTGCGGGGAGCCTTCGATGATCTTCGCCGGCTGACCCGGCAGCAGGCGCCGGATAGCCCTTTTGAAGGCGTATTGCTGGAGGAAAGGGTCGAAGGTGGTGTCGAGGTGATACTGGGCGCCGTCAACGATCCCGCTTTCGGTCCGGTGATCATGTTCGGAGCCGGCGGCATTCATGCCGAGGTGTTCGGCGATGTGGCCTTCCGGCTGGCGCCGATGAGTCGCGCGGACGCCAATGCACTGGTCGACGAAACCCGGGTATCCCGCTTGCTTGCCGGAGTGCGCGGGCGTCCTGCGTTTGACCGCGAAGCCCTGCTTGACGCCATTCTGACGCTGGCCGATCTGGCGGTCAGTGAGGTGGCCAGTTTCTCCGAGATCGACATCAACCCGCTGGTGGTGTTGCCCGAAGGGCAGGGGGTGAAGGCGCTGGACGCGCTGGTCCTGCGGGTCGGCGGCTGGCAATGACCTGACAGACAGGTAACAATGGAAAGCAGCATTCACCTTCAGACAAGGTTTCCATCGTGACCGCGAAAACACCCCGTGCAGCTTCCGGAGCGAAGCCTGGCCAGCGCCGTTCCGTGCCCGCCGAGCCGGAAAAAACCGTGCGCCAGCGCGCCAGCGCCAATCCTGATCCGTCGTTCTCCACTACACTGGCGCGCGGACTGGCGGTACTGGCCGGCTTCCGTCCGGGTGATCAGGCGCTCTCCAACAGCGAGCTGTCCCGGCGTACCGGGCTGAGCCGTCCCACCGTCACCAGGCTGACTTACACGCTGGTGGAACTGGGCTTCCTGCGCCGTGACGCGGCTGGCCGCTACCGGCTGGGCAGCCGGGTGCTGGGCATCGCCTACCCGCTGCTGGCCAGCATGCGGGTACGCCAGAAAGCCCGGCCGATGATGCGCGAATTCGCCAGCCGCGCCGTGGGCACCGTATCGCTGGCGATGCCGGTGGGCACGGACTTCGTCTACCTGGAAACCGTGCGCGGCAGCGATGGCGTGGCGCACATGCCCGAAGTGGGCTTCTCCGCGCCGATGGTCGCCACCGCCATCGGCCGCGCCCTGCTGTCGCTGTATACCGAGGAGGAATTCGCGGCCTACAGCGAGGAAATGCAGCGCACCCATCCCGATAGCTGGGCGGAGCTGCGGCCGCGCGTACTGGCCGGCATCGAACAGTGCCGCAGCCGTGGCTACACGGTATCGCTGGGAGAATGGCGCAGCGAGATCTACGGCGTGGCCGCGCCGCTGTACCGCACCGAAGATGGCGAATGCCTGGCGGTCAACTGCGGCATGCCTTCTTTCCGCTTCAGCAAGGAAGAGGTGGAGCACCAGTTCGGCCCGCGCATGGCGGCGCTGGCGCGCAGCATCTGCAAGGTGGCCGATAGATAGCGGGCGGAAGGCCTCGGCAGCGCGCTGGAGAGGGCTTTCAAGGGTATCTTGACAGGGTTTCCGGGTATCCGTCGAAAATATGACCGAACGGCGCCGGTTCGGTAAAAAACCCGTTGACACCCCGGACCCATTCCCTACAATGGCGCCCACTTCGCAACGCAATCTTCGCAAAGCAGTGCGACGCGGGTGGTTAGCTCAGCTGGGAGAGCGTCTGCCTTACAAGCAGAGGGTCGGCGGTTCGATCCCGTCACCACCCACCAGTTTCCCGAGAGGCCAGCCCTCACAAGGAAAGCCGGAGCGGTAGTTCAGTTGGTTAGAATACCGGCCTGTCACGCCGGGGGTCGCGGGTTCGAGTCCCGTCCGCTCCGCCAATTACTCATCCAGAAACATCCCAGAACGTCCGTAAAGCCCTGTAAATCAGGGCTTTTTCGTTTGTACGCCCTCCACAGCCGTTCGGCAATCCACAACCATCCTGTTGGCTTCTCCGTTGGCATGGGCAACCGGTGGAGTGCTAGGCTGGGATGACGGGTTGCTGAAGGTTTGCCGCAATCCGTTCGAGGGCACTGGCGAAGTCACTGTCAGAAGGAGTCAGACGATGAACATCTTCGAACGACTCGAATCAGAAGTGCGCGGCTATTGCCGTACTTGGCCCACCGTGTTCGATACCGCCAGCAATGCCAGACAGTGGGATGTCGACGGCAACGAATACATCGATTTTTTCAGTGGTGCGGGCGTATTGAACTTCGGCCACAATCCCCCGCGTATCCGCGACGCCATCCTCGATTATCTGCAACGCGGTGGCGTCACTCATTCGCTGGACATGTCCAGCCTTGCCAAACAGCAATTCATGGAGCGCTTCGAGGAGGTCATCCTCAAGCCGCGCTCGCTGTCCTACCGGATGCAGTTCACCAGCCCCACCGGCAGCAACGTGGTGGAGGCGGCCCTGAAATTGGCGCGTAAAGTCACCGGCAGACGGCAAGTGGTGGCTTTCAGCAACGGTTTTCACGGCATGACACTGGGCTCGCTGGCCTGCACCAGCAATGCCAAGTTCCGCGACGCCAGCGGTGTCGATCTGCCCAACGTGTATCGCATGCCTTATGACGGCTATTTCGGCGAGGGCATCGATACATTGGAGATCATCCGGCGTCAGTTTGACGATCCTTCCAGCGGTCTTTCCAGGCCGGCTGCTTTCATCGTCGAGGTGATTCAGGCCGAAGGCGGCATCAATCTGGCGCGGCCCGAGTGGTTGCAGGGCCTGGAAAAACTGGCTCACGAGCTGGGCGCGTTGCTGATCGTCGATGATATTCAGGTATCCAATGGCCGTACTGGCCGTTATTTCAGCTTCGAGGACATGGGCATTTCGCCGGACATGGTGTGCCTGGCCAAAGGGCTGGGTGGCTACGGCCTGCCCATCGGCATGTTGCTGATCAAACCGGAGCACGACCAGTGGCAGCCGGGTGAGCATACCGGGACTTTCCGTGGCCAGAACCTGTCCTTCGTGGCCGGTGCCGAGGCGCTGTCCTTCTTTACCGAGGAAGGGTTTCTGCCGGCGGTGATCGACAAAGGTGAATACACCGCCGGGCGCATTGCGGCCATGATCAAGGGGCGTCACGCCGAGTTGCGCGGTCGCGGCATGATCCACGGCATCGACACCGGGTCCGGTGAGGTGGCGGCCGCCGTCGTCCAGCGCGCTTTCGAGGCGGGGCTGCTGGTCCCCACCTGCGGACCCAATGGCCGTGTAGTGAAGATCATCGCGCCGCTGACAATAGAACAGGAGGTGCTGGAGCGGGGCCTGGATATCCTGGAGCGGGCGATCGACCGGGAGGTGTGATATGCGCAACCACGGCGGATTGTCATTCCCTTTGGAAGAGTACCAGCGGCGCATCAATGAGCTGCGTGAGCGCATGGCAAGGCGGTTGCTGGATGCGGTGGTGATATCCGACCCGGACAACCTGACCTACCTCACCGGCCACCAGACCACGGGTTACTCCTTCTTCCAGGCGCTGGTGGTGCCGCTGGCGGGCGAGCCGGTGTCGGTCACCCGGCAGATGGAGGCCTCCAATATCGAGCATCGCACCTGGGTGGAGGACGCGCGTTACTATTCGGATACCGGTGATGCTCTGCAATTGCTGTTCGCCGTTTTGCAGGACATGGGCCTGGCCCACAGCAAGCATGTGGGCTACGAGCGCAACAGTTACTTCTTCCCCGCCTACCAGCAGGATCGCTTCCATTACCACATGGCGCGGAGCAACCTGCGCGACTGTTTCGGCATCGTCGAAGAAGGCCGGCTGATCAAGTCCGACAGCGAAATCGAACTGATGCGCAAGGCAGCCCTCGCCACCGAGGCGGGTATGCGGGCGGGCATGGAGGCGGTGGCCGAGGGCGTCACCGAAAACGACATTGCCGCTGCTGCCTGTGCCGCCATGTTTGGTGCCGGCGGCGAGTATCCGGCGGTGCTGCCTTACATCACTTCGGGTCCGCGCACCATGATCGGCCACGCCACCTGGGAAGGCCGCACCGTGCAGCCGGGTGAGCATGTGTTTCTGGAAATGGCCGGCTGCTATCGGCGTTACCATACCGCCATGATGCGCACCGTGGTGCTGGGCGAGCCCAGTGCTTCCATGAGAAGCGCCGAGAGCACCATGCTGCACGCGCTGACCGAAGTGCACAGGCTGATTCGTCCGGGGGTGCTGGTCAGTGACGTGGATCGGTTGGTGCGGGGCATCATCAACAGCAACGACGTGGACGCCTCGCTGATTACGCGGGCGGGCTACTCCATCGGTATCGCCTTTGCGCCCAGTTGGGATGAAGGCTACATGCTGAGCCTCAAGCAGGGTGACCACCGTGCGCTGGAGGCCGGCATGACGCTGCATGTGATTCCCTGGATGTGGGGTATCGACGGCGACAAGACGGCGGGTATTTCCGATACCCTCCTGGTGACCGAGAGAGGCTGTGAATCGTTCTTCACGCTGGACCGGCATATGGCGGTGGCCTGACGCCGGCCCTGACGATCAAGCGGACCAGACCTGCTGGGCGTTGACGAACTCGCGGATGCCCTGTGGCCCCAGCTCGCGGCCGTAGCCGGACTGTTTGATGCCGCCGGAAGGCAGCCGTGGGTCGGTCTTGACGATGCCGTTGACCGCCACCTGTCCGGCCTCGAAACGGCGGGCCAGCGCCGCGCCTCTTTCCGGTGCCGTCCATACGGCGGCCGCCAGGCCATAGGGGGTATCGTTGGCGATGTGCATGGCTTCGGCTTCATTGGCCACCGCATGAACGGCAGCCACCGGGCCGAAGGTTTCTTCGCTGAAAGCGGCCGCATTCAGTGGTACCTCATCCAGTAACGTCACCGGATAAAAGCTGCCCGGTCCCGCCGGCAGCTCGCCGCCCAGCAGGCAACGGGCGCCGGTATTGATGGAGCGCGTCACCTGATCGTGCAGGTGATCCCGCAACTCACTGCGGGCCAGCGGGCCTATGTCCGTGTCGGGCTGGGTGGGGTCGCCCACTTTCAGGCTGGCGATCCGTACCTTGAATTTGTCGATGAAGGCATCGTGAATGCTGGCCTCCACCAACAAGCGCTTGGCGGCGATGCAGGACTGGCCGGCGCAGATGAAGCGGGAGGTGGCAAGGGTATCCACGGCGTGATCGATGTCGGCATCGGCCAGCACCACGGCTGCATCGGAGCCGCCCAGCTCCAGCACCGCCGGCTTGATGACGCTGGCCGCCGTGGCGGCCACCTGACGGCCGCCCTGCGTGGAACCGGTGAATGACACCGCCTGAATGCGCGCATCACGAATCACCTTCTCGCAAGTGGCATTGTCCACCAGCAGTGTCTGCAACACGCCTTCCGGTACTCCGGCCTCGGCAAAGGCGGCTTCAATGGCCCTGGCGCAGCCGGGCACATGGGCATCGTGTTTGATGATGACGGTATTGCCCGCCATCAATGCCGGTGCGAAAACCCGGGCGGCCAGCCAGTAGGGCGAGTTCCAGGGCAGGATGCCCAGCACCGTGCCCAGCGGCAGATATTGCACCCAGCTGTGACGAGCATCGGAAGCCAGCGTTTCGCTGGCCAGATAAGCCGCGGCGTGATCGGCATAATGCACGCAGCAGTTGGCGGTTTTCTCCACCTCGCCGAGGGCTTCTTTCACGGGCTTGCCCATTTCCTCGGTCATCAGGGCGGCGTGTTTGCCTGCGTGAGCGCGTAATACAGCCGCCACTTGGCGCAGATGGTTGCCGCGCGTCTCGAAGTCAAGGTCGCGCCAGTTCAGGTAGGCGGTTCTGGCCCGCTCCAGCTTGTCCTCGATCGCGGTCTGGTCATGCCAGTGGCATTGACGCACACATTCACCGGTGGCGGGATTGATGACCTCGATCATGTGAACCTCCCCTGGAGCGTCAGCAAGGCCGCTTTACCAACTCTCCAGCTTTCCATACGTGGGTGATGTTGGCCGGTTCGGTCAGCAGATGAATATCGTCCAGCGGATTGCCGGCAACGGCGCAGAGGTCGGCATCCCAGCCGGCTTCCAGCCGCCCGGCCCTGGGTGCCTGTGGTCCCAGCGTCAACGGTGCCGTGGCGGTGGCGGCTTCGATGGCTTGCAGCGGCGTCATGCCGGCATCCACCAGCAGCGCCAGCTCCAGCCCATGCTCGCCCCAGCGCAGGGCGGAATCGGCGCCGGAGGTCAGCGTATCGGTGCCGGCGGCGATGGTGACCCCCGTGCGAATGGCCAGTTCGACGGCTTGACGATGGCGATCGGCGGTGGCCAGCAGTTTCCGGTAGGCGTAGTCCGGCAGGGTCTTGCTGGCCCGTTCCATCATGCGCACCTTGACCGAGCGTGTGGTGACCAGGATGGCGCCGGCTTCCTTCATGGCCTCGGCGGCTTCCGCATCCAGGAAAGTGCCATGCTCGATGGTGCGCACGCCGGCGCGCAGGGCGGCCATGATGCCCGCCTTGCCGTGGCAGTGAGCGGCGACAATGCGCTCGGCGCGCGCCGCTTCTTCCACGATCACACGCAATTCGCGGTCGGTAAACTGCTGATGCATGGGGTGATCGTATTCGGTGAGCACGCCACCGGAAGCGCAGACCTTGATCAATCGGGCATTGCGGCGAAGTTGCAGTCGCACCGCCTTCAGACACTCGGTCTCGCCATCGCAGACGTGCAACCAGCCGCCACGAGCACTCAGATCGGCCACGCAGCCCGAGGAATAGCCGTGCAGATCGGCATGGCCGCCGGTCTGCGAGATAAGGTCGCCGGCGGCATAAACATGCGGCCCGCGCACACTGCCTTCGTCGATGGCGCGCGCCAGGTGGACACCGAAACCGCCCACTTCACGGATGCTGGTGAAGCCCGCATCCAGCGCCCGGCCGGCATCCTGCACCGAGCGCGCCACCGCCAGCGGTATCGGCACCTGCATGGCCGTTTCCAGCGCCGCCGAATGCATACCGGTGAAATGAGCGTGGCAGTCCCACAGACCAGGCAGCAGGGTCGGCACCTTGAAAAGCGGAACGTCGCCGCCGGTCGGAGGAGCGGAAGAGGTCGGGCCAATCCAGTCGATGAGGGCACCGCGTACGATCAGAGTGGCGGCATGCAGAGGTTGCCCATGGCCTGGAATCAGCAGGTCGGCATCGATTCGCGAAAGCTGCTCAGCCATCCTGTCTCTCCAACGATCAACAATCCGTGAAAAGCTCCTGTTTCAGCCTAGCAGCGTGATCTTTGGCTGGCCAGTGCGAGCGCGGTTCATGGGTCGTACCACTCGGCTCTCGCAGAAAGTGTGGATGAATCGGGCTACACGCCAATTGTTGGCTTCGTGGTGGGTGGATTCAATTTCGGGTTCGATGGCTCCCGCGAAACCGCCGATGCAGCGTTTGGTCAAGGTGTCAAACGGTGAGCCCCGTGGTGCTTGCCAGCCTAAGGAGTGCCTACTTGTGCCGGTGTCCCACGGTGATGACGGCGCCGTCATCACCGAGGATCAGATAAGTGTTCCTCAGTGAGTCGAGCCGCTTTGTGATGCGCCGCAGCCGTCTTTCGACATCATCGGTCATGCATACCTCCAACGTGCCGCCTTTCTGATGCTTGGCGGCGCCGAGGGCGATAAGCACGGGGATGATGTCTTTCGGGATGGCGCGCTGTTGCGCTCGCCATTGGGCATGTGGGGTTATTCGGAAATTTGTTTTCATCGCTGGCCTCTCTTTTTGTTATGCAATTCCTCCAGAATGACAGTGGAGCACTGTCAGGTTCGACCACCATACCTACCGTAGGGTTCCCTTTCCGACTGGCAACAGAGCTCTGCTGGCGACTGGCTGCAAAAGCAGGATGAGCAGATAGTGGTGTCGGTACGCGCCAGGGCGATGCCCAGTGCGGGTTTGAGCAGGGCCGCTTCCGCATTACGGCCCTGCATCGTATAGCAGCGGTGCAGCCCCAGTAGTGACCAGACGTTGTTCGTGCGGCTACCCGATTCCAGTCGACGACGCTTTGGTAGTCGCCGCACAGCACATAAATGTGCGTTGCCATGTGGATGAGATGCCCGGCGTCGGGCATCAGGTCACGAACTTCGTTGGCGACCAACAAAGCTCGTTCGGGGGTGGGAGACATTTCCATCAGATGCAGGTAGTAGTGCCAGTTCCCGGGGTGAGGGCGATCACCGGCCTGGCGGTTGGCGTCGATACCCTGTTCCAGAATACGCTGGCATTCCAGCGTCAAGGTGCCTGCCGCTGGCTCGCCGGTGCGTAGGCTCCAGCTGTGTGAGTAAACCGGAAGTGAATGCATTGGGCACATCGTTGGAGTGCAGATAATGCATTTGTGGCATCCCCCCGGTCAGAGTACAAGAAACATCGACAGCTTCTAATTTCGGCTGTGCCGGCATCGTCGGTGCGGCCGATCCTTCTTTTCTTGATAAACCAGAAAGAGGATATTTTGATGGCTGCTGAGGGATTCTATGGCATAGACCGGGCCGGCAGAAATTCCATTCTACTGGCGTATTTCGCTTTCTTTGTCGAGGCATTCGACGCCTTCGTTCCGATCATCGCTCTGGCCCCTGCGATGATCTTCTTTCTGCCGGAAGGGCAGTCCGCGGATCTTGAAGCTACCTTGTTCTATCTGACGTTCGGCATCACCTTCGTCGGCAAGCCGATCGGCGGCATCCTGATGGGCTATCTTTCCGACGTGATAGGGCGGCGCAGGACAACGATTCTGGCGATCGCCGGTTTCGGCGGTTGCACCATCCTGATCGGTCTGCTGCCCGGCTTCCAACACATCGGTTATGCCTCGCTGGTGCTGTTGCTGATTCTGCGTTTTCTTGACGGCATCCTGTTGTCCGGACAGACGGTATCGTCCAATCCGCTGGCGATGGAGAACAGCCCGGAGGAATGCAAGGGGGTGGTCGGTGCTTTCATTCAGTCCGCTTATCCGATGTCGTTCTTTGCGTTGACCGTGGTCACCGCCATCGTCTTTCACAACGTTTCCGCCGGTGGCCTGCACTCGGATTACGTGCAGTGGGGCTGGCGCATTCCGTTTTTCGTTGGCGGCCTGTTCGCGTTTCTGTTGTTGATCTACTGTGTCACCAAAGTGCCGGAGTCCAAGGCCTGGAAAAAGGCGGAGACTGAAACATCGCCCTTGAAGGGGCTGTTTCAGGGTGACAACGCGAAATCCCTGGCACACGTTTTTCTGGTCATGAGTGGCGCCTGGTTCGCGTTCATGTCCACCGGCGGCGCCATCAACAAGATGCTTTCCGGGCACATGCATGTCTCCCACGGTTATGTGACCGGTTATCTGATCGTGTCCAACCTGATCGCCATCTTCGTTTATCTGTTGTTCGGCTGGATCGGGCAGAGGGTCGGCCGCAAGAGGCTGATGACCATCACCGGCGTTTTCATCGCCACCGCGGGCATCGTGATCTATGCCTATGGTTCCTATCTCGGCGGTACGGGCAACAGTCCGATCTGGGCGATGATCCTGATGGGTATTGCCTATCTGCTGGCGCTGATTCCCTGGGCGCTGGTGGTGGCCTATCTCACCGAGGCGTTCCCGGTGGAGGTGCGCTCCACCGGCTACGGTACGGCGTTCACCTTTTCCGTATTGATTCCTTCTTTTTTCGGGTTCTACATGGATGGGCTGTCGGCGTTCATGCCGTATATCTATACGCCGGTGGTGCTGTTCTTCATCGGTGGCGTATTGCTCGCGGTGGGCGCACAGGTATTTCGTGTCGATCCGCATCCGTCCCGTCCTGTTGAGTAGCGCCTCCTGGTCGAGGAACGAGCCGGCGGTGACCGTGGCGATGGGCTCTCCGATGGGCGACAATGCGGAGACATTCGAGTTGCCATAAGGAAAGAGCCCGATGACGGCTGAGCTTTGTTTTTCCGGGAAATCCATTCCCGGTGCGGTGGTGGATGATCGCGCATTGCGACTGGCCGGCGGCCTGGCGCGCCTGGGAGTGGACGACGGCGATGTGATCGCGGTGATGCTGCGCAACTGTCCCGAGTTCATCGACGCCATCGTCGCCTGCCGGACGGCTGGTTGTTTCTATTGCCCCGTCAACTGGCACTTCAAGAGCGAGGAGGTGGGCTACCTGCTGCGCGATTCGGGCGCCAAGGTGCTGCTGATCCAGGATGATCTGCTGGCGGCGATCGCCGCCGCGGTTCCGCCGGACGTCACCGTGCTGGTGGTCGGAGAAGCCGCGCCGTTTCCTTCGGCCCTGCAATACGAGCACTGGCTGGCACAGCAGGCGCCTTATGACGGGCCGGTGCGCACGCCACGGGCGCACATGGCCTATACCTCGGGAACCACCGGCAAGCCCAAGGGCGTGCGCCGCCTGGCGCCGCCGGCCGGGCAGACGGAGGCACAACAGGAGGCGCAGCGCGAAGCGATGCGCGCTATGGTCGAGAGCGCCTGGGGGATTCGTCCCGGTGTGCGGGTACTGGTTTCCGCGCCGCTCTATCACAGTGCGCCCAGCTCGGTGACGCAGAACGCCATGCTTTATGGCGAGGCGCTGATATTGGCGCCGCGTTTCGATGCCGAGGAAACCCTGGCGCTGATCGAGCGTTATCGTATCGATACCGTTTACCTGGTGCCGATCATGTTCGTGCGTCTGTTGCGGCTGCCTCAGGCCGTGCGTGATCGCTACGATCTTTCCTCGCTGCGCTTTGTTTCCTCCACGGGGGCGCCCTGTCCGCCGCAGGTGAAGCGCGACATGCTGGCCTGGTGGGGTGACGTGATTTACGAGACCTACGCTTCCAGCGAGACCGGCATGATCACCATCCAGACGCCGGAGCATGCGCACCGCAAACCGGCCAGTGTGGGGCGGCCGATCGGTGATGCCATCATCCGTATTTTCGATGAAGCGGGGCGTGAGTGCGCCGTCGGTGAAGCGGGGCTGATTTACTGCCGGCAGCCGGCGGTGCCCGACTTCACCTACCAGAACCGGGGTGATGCCCGCCAGGCCGCCGAGCGCGACGGGCTGGTGACGGTGGGCGATATCGGCTATCTCGACGAGGATGGCGACCTGTACGTTTGCGACCGCTTCGCCGATCTGGTGATCTCCGGTGGCGTCAACATTTATCCGGCGGAGATCGAGAGCACTCTGATGAGTCTGCCCGGTGTGGTGGATTGCGCGGTGTTCGGCGTCAGCGATGCCGAATACGGGCAGACGCTGGTGGCCATGGTGCAGGCCGCCGCGGACTCAGGCTGGGATGGTGCTTCCCTGCGTGCCCGTCTGCGCGAGCGGATCGCCCACTACAAGGTGCCGCCGGTGATCGAGCTGGTGGCGGAGTTGCCCCGTGACGACAACGGCAAGGTCGCCAAGCATCGTCTGAGGCAGCAATGGGAGGCAAGCCTGTAATCCCCGCGCTCGTAGGGTGGATAAGCGCAGCGCATCCACCATTCAGCGGCTGGAAAAACGGTGGATGCGCTGCGCTTATCCGCCCTACAAAAAAGTGGCGGCGGTTATACGCAGTGCCGCCTCAGATGGCGTCGCCGGAAGGATCCTGACGGGCGGCTTCGATCCAGCGTTGCAGGGCGCTCTCCCGGTCCGCGTCCGGGGTGGCGACGGCGCGCAGCTCGGCCTTGTTGATCTTGCTCAGGGTCGAGCGCGGCAGTTGCGTGACCAGATAGACGGCGCGCGGGCGCTTGAAGTCCGCCAGCAATCGCTCGCAGTCGGCTTCGATCTGCTGCAACAGGGTCTCGCCTGTTTCCATAGTGTGCACGAATGCCACCGGCACTTCGTCGAGCTTGATATCCGGCCGGCCCACCACGCCGACTTCCAGGACGCCGGGCACGGCGGCGATGACCCGCTCTATTTCCAGCGCGGAAACGTTCTCGGCGCCGACCTTGAGCATGTCCTTGGCGCGGCTGTCGAAGCTCAGATGCCCATCTTCGTGCAACGTCACCAGATCGCCGGTGAAGAACCAGCCTTCCGTGTCGAAAGCCTCGGCATTGGCTTCGGGCCGGTTCAGGTATTCGGCGAACAGGGAAAGACCGCGGATGCCGCGAATCAGCAACTCGCCGGTTTCCCCCGGAGCCACCGGCGAGCCATCCGGATGAACCACCTTGACGCCGTAGCAGGGCGACGGCCGTCCCATGGACAGCGGCCGGCTGGGCTGGAAAGCGTCGCCCACCACCGGGTGGGAGATGGTTTCGGTCATGCCCCACCAGCCCACCGTTTTCACGCCGTAGCGGCTGTCGATCGGCAGGTCGGCGAGGCCGGCGCCGAACAGCCGGTAATGGTGCTCCGGTATCTGTTCGTACTGGCTCAGCGCGCGTACCGAAAGGCCCATCAACGACAGCCAGGTGCAGCGATGGCGCAGGGAAATATCCCAGAAGCGGCTGGTGGACCATTTCGGTATCAGCACGAAGGAGGCGCCCACCCACAGGCTGGCGAGCACCGAATAGGCCATGGCGTTGGCATGGAACAGCGGCAGATAAACCAGATGGCGGTCATCGGTGCGCAGCGTCTCGTTGCTGGCGTTGCCGCGTGCGCCCCACAGCGCGTTGGCGTGGGTCCACAGCACGCCTTTCGGCCGCGAAGTGGTGCCCGAGGTGTATTGCACGCTGCAAGGCGCCAGTGGGTCGGGCGCCCGTGCTGGCAGTTGGTCCGGGTCGGCGCGCAGGGCGGTGAAAGGTTCGGCGTCCGTGACAGAGGGAGCGGGTTCGCCGCCATCGTGGGAGGTGGAAACCAGGAAGCGCAAATCGGGCGCCGCCTGCGCCACCAGGGCGGCGAATTTCGGCTGGGTGATCGCGCCCACCGCCGCGCAGTCGGTGGCGTAATAGTTCAGCTCGTCCTCGGCGGAGCGGGTGTTGGTGGTCACCGCCACCGCGCCAAGCGCGGCGCAGGCGAACCAGCTGATGAGAAATTCCGGGCAGTTGTCTAGGTGAATTAGCACCCGGTCCCCGGCGTGAACGCCACGCTGCGCCAGCCCGGCGGCGACGGCGGCGGCCTCTTGCGCCAGCCCGGCATAGGTGAGGGTGGTGGGCTCCCGGTCGAACGGCTGCCAGATGATGCAGGGCTTGTCCTGGTGCAGGCGCGCCTGGGTGAGCAGCAACTGCCACACGTCGGTGCCGAGGAACGGGTGCAGATCGGTGGGACCGAGAATCGCGGCACTCATGACGCCACCTCGTGCAGCCGGTGAAGGGTACTGATCCGGGACATTCTCATTATTTGTTCTCCTTTTTCAGCGACTGTTTCTCTCGCGGCTGACAAGCCGCTGAAAAACGTATTCGAGGCAGCCAGTACAAGGCGAAAATCGACGAAAAAGCGGAGCTTATGTGTAATAAGTGAG
>CAYMKZ010000033.1:22993-25428 GCA_964391345.1 uncultured Alcanivorax sp. | reverse complement strand
CGGGATGACGCACCGCTACGCTCCACGCGGGATGACGCACCGCTACGCTCCACGCAGGACGAGGGCTACGCTGCGCGCAATATGACGCACGCTGGCAAATACGAGGCAAGCAAACCAACGAAAAGCGCCGAGGGCGCAATAAGGAGAAAAGATCATGGCTGGACCTTTGACCGGCTTGAAAGTCATCGAAATGGTCGGCCTGGGCCCAGGGCCGTTTTGTTCCATGATGCTCGCCGACATGGGCGCGGAGGTGGTGCGCATCGACCGCCCCGGACGCGGTGACGCGGCCATGGCGCGCTTCGATGTGCTGGCGCGCGGGCGCCGTTCGGTGGCGCTGGACCTGAAGAAACCGGGCGGTGCCGAGGTGGTGCTGGAGCTGATCGAACAGGCCGATGTGCTGATCGAAGGCTTTCGTCCCGGCGTCATGGAAAAAATGGGGCTGGGCCCGGAGGTTTGTCTGCAACGGCGGCCCTCGCTGGTGTACGGGCGCATGACCGGCTGGGGCCAGAGCGGCCCACTGGCCGGCGCCGCCGGTCACGATCTCAACTACATCGCCCTGACCGGCGCCCTGCACGGCACTGGCCGGGCCGATGTGCCGCCGGCACCGCCGTTGAATCTGGTCGGCGACTTCGGCGGTGGCGCCATGATGCTCGCTTTCGGCATTCTTGCCGCCGTCTACGAAAGCCAGCGCTCCGGACAGGGGCAGGTGATCGACGCGGCGATGACTGATGGCGCGGCGCTGCTGGCGGCGATGATGTACGGCATGAAGGCCGCCGGCCGCTGGAGCAACCAGCGCGAGGCCAACCTGCTGGACGGCGGCGCGCACTTCTACGACACCTACGCCTGCGCCGATGGCAAATACATCTCCATCGGTTCCATCGAGCCGCAGTTCTACGCGGAATTACGCCAGCGTTGCGGCCTCGACGATCCCGCCTTCGACAGCCAGCTCGACCCGCGCTGCTGGCCGGAACTGAAGGAAAAGCTGGCGGCGTTGTTCAAGACCCGTAGCCGCGACCAGTGGTGCGAGCTGCTGGAAAACACCGATGTCTGTTTCGCGCCGGTGCTCAACTGGGACGAAGCCCGCGAGCACCCGCACAACCAGGCACGCGGCACTTTCATCGAGGTGGACGGTGTGCCGCAACCGGCTCCGGCGCCGCGTTTCAGCCGCACCCCGGCGGGCATTCCCGCCGCACCCCGTGCCCGCGGGCAGGATACCGAAGCGGTGCTCGGCGACTGGGGTCTGGATCAAACGCGCCTGGCGCAACTGCGTGACAGCGGCGTCATCTGAGCGGACACAGAGAAAACCAATACGAATACGGAGTAGCGAGAATGAGTGAAGAGGTGTTGCGGTTCGAAACCGTCGCCGAGGGCGTGGTGGAAGTACAGCTCAACCGGCCGGACAAACACAATGCACTGAACCGCGAGATGTTCACGGCACTGGCCGGCGCTGGTGAGCGGCTGGCGCAGTACAGCGGACTGCGCGCTGTGGTGCTGAGCGGTGCGGGCAAGAGTTTCTGCGCCGGGCTGGATACCAGCAACTTCGGCCGCATGGCGGCCGGTGAAGGCGGCGGCGGGCCTACCAGTGCTGCCCGCCTGGCGCCGCGTGTCCACGGTGACGCCAACCTGGCGCAATACACCGCCATGGTCTGGCGAGACGTGCCGGTGCCGGTGATCGCCGCCGTGCAGGGTGTGGCTTTTGGTGGCGGCCTGCAAGTGGCGCTGGGCGCCGACCTGCGTTTCGCCGCACCGGACGCCCGCTTCTCGGTGATGGAAATCAAATGGGGCCTGGTGCCGGACATGGCCGGCATGGTGCTGCTCAATGAACTGGTGCGTGCCGACCAGGCGCGGGAACTGTGCTACAGCGGGCGCATCGTGGAAGCCCGCGAAGCGGTGGAGCTGGGCCTCGCCACGCGCCTTTGTGACGATCCCCGAGGCGAGGCCCTGGCCTACGCCAAGGCGCTGGCCGGCCGCAATCCGGATGCCCTGCGGGCCATGAAGCGCCTGCTCAATCAGTCGGCCATGCCGCAACAGCAGGCGGCCGCCGTGTTGCAGGCGGAATCCGTGGAGCAGGACGAACTGATCGGCAGCCCCAACCAGGTGGAAGCGGTACTCGCCAACATGCAGAAACGCGCGCCCCGATTCCAGGACCGGCAGTAACCAGCAGGAAGCCTCCGTCATTCTGCGTGCGGCAGTCGTGTGGGAGGCCCCCGTCATTCTGCGCGCAGTCGCAGAATCCAGGTTTCAGACTCATGGATCCTGCGATTCCGCTTCGCTCCACGCAGGATGACGTACCGCTTCGCTCCACGCAGGATGACTCGGCCTCTCCGGTGACTGGGTATCAGCTTAACTCCTCGGCCATGAACCAACATACGAGGAAGCCCTCGTCATCCTGCGCGCGGCAGTCGTGTGGGAGGTGGTCCCCGTCATTCTGCGCG
>CAYMKZ010000033.1:0-22893 GCA_964391345.1 uncultured Alcanivorax sp. | reverse complement strand
CAGCCTGTTCCGGCAAGAATCCCATCCACCGCCTGGCGGTCAGGGCCGCTGAGCGCCGCGTATTTTTCGCGCAGCCAGACAAGGCATTTGCCTTGATAGGGAAACGGCTGCTGGACCCACTCACGACCGTCAACTTCCGTGCGCATCTCTTCTTCGCCGTTGAGCAGCGCCTTCCCGTTGGCAAGCATGACGGGCGCATAAACGCGGCCAACTTCGTCAAGAAGGGTTTTGATGGTCGGCGGGATCGCGTCGCGGCTGATCCAGTCGCTGTCCCTGGGTTCGACACCAGAGGCATCCACCAGGGTATCGACCCAGGCGAAGACGCGCGGGGCGCGCTGGAGCGCCTCCGCCATGGGGGTCGGGTCGAAGTGGGTGAGCTGAGTGAGTTGCCCGTAAAAACCGAAGTCGCAAGCCCCTGGTCGTTGGCCCATCAGGTAGGGCGCGGTTTCAAAATGCGCCTTCAGTGCGTCCAGCAGCCTTAGATAACTGGCTTCGATCACCGGAGTGGTGATGTCGTTGGAGCCGACCACGTACAGCCGGCTGGTTTGCCGCTCGGCAAAAGCCTTGCTCATCCGCTGGACTTCTTCTTCCGGTTGCATCGCCTTTCTCCAGCGCGGCAAGATGGCTGCCGCGTGGTCGATGTCCGCCCGGTAGTGCCAGCGGTAATGGAACATGGCCTTGGTGAGCCACTCATCCGCGAAATCCTCCAGCAGATAATCGAGAAGATCGATCACCGGATCGGGCGGCACGATCTTGCGATCCGGGAATTCCGTTTCGAAACGGCGGATCAGAGGTGTGGAGTCAATCACCGCCTCCAGCTCGCCCTTGGCGTTCGGCAAGTAGAAGGTCGGCAGAAGGCGCACTTTCGGTTTGGGCAGATCGAACTCCGTGGGTTCCACGCCGAGCAGGAAGCGGTAGGGAATCCGTCGGTAGCGCAGCACCGCCAGCATTTTTTGCGTGTAGGGTGAGCCAGGGGTGCCGCTTAACAGTAAAGGTGTCGTGGTCATTCTGCTGTTCTCCCGAAGCCTTGTTTCTCGCACGAGGGTTGTTGTGGGAAAGTTGTTGCACGAAGGATGCAACTATTGGCGACACAGCGTCAAGCGCACCGCGTGGTGGTGATCGGGCGAATGTCTTGCACCGTTGTTTCACGGTGTCAGAGTTTCCCCCACCGTAACGATTTTCAGGGTGTTGGTGCCGCCCCTGATGTTCAGGGCGTCGCCATGGGTGATGATGATCCGGTCGCCCGCTTGCAGCAGGCCGAGGCTTTGCAGTTGCGCCAGCGCCGCCAGGTGCAAGCGCTCCGGCGGCTCGCTGGAAGGGTCGAAGGCCACCGGCTGCACGCCACGGTACAGCGCCACGCGGCGCAGTGTTTCCGGGTGGGGGGTAAGGGCGAGAATCGGCAGGCCGGAGCGCACCCGCGACATCAGCAGGGCGGTAATGCCGCTTTCGGTGAGGGCGACGATGGCCTTGACCTCTTGCAGATGGTTGGCGAGGTACATGGCGGCGCGGGCGATGGCGGTTTCCGCCCGCTCGATGGGCTCGCTGCGCGGTTCCACCGGCCGTAGCTGGTAGGTGCGTTCGGCGCCCAGCAGGATGCGATTCATGGCCTGCACGGTGGCCAGCGGATGCTCGCCGGTGGCGGTTTCCGCGGACAGCATCACCGCGTCGGTGCCGTCGAGCACCGCGTTGGCCACGTCCGACACTTCCGCACGGGTCGGCTGCGGGTTGTGAATCATCGATTCCATCATCTGGGTGGCGGTGATGACGAAGCGGTCCAGCTCCCGCGCCCGGCGGATGATGTGCTTTTGCACGCCGATCAGCGCGGCGTCGCCGATTTCCACGGCCAGATCGCCGCGCGCCACCATCACGCCGTCGGCGGCGGCGATGATGCCGTCCAGCGTTTGCGGGTCGGCCACCGCCTCGGCGCGCTCGATCTTCGCCACCATGCCGCCCTTGCCGCCGGCCTCACGGTACAGGCGGCGCGCCTCGTCGATGTCGTCGGCATGACGCGGAAACGACAGCGCCAGATAATCCGCGCCCAGCGCCACCGCCAGATGAATATCCTGACGGTCCTTGTCGGTGAGGGTCTGGGCGTTGAGGCCGCCGCCTTTGCGGTTGATGCCTTTGTTGTCGGAGAGCCGGCCGCCCGCCACCACCCGACAGTGGACGCGGCCGCCACCGACGCCGGTCACCGTCAGTTCGATCAGCCCGTCGTCCAGCAGCAGGGTGTCGCCGGGCGCGCATTCCTCTGCCAGGGGCGAGTAGTCCACCCCTACCTGGGTGGCGTCGCCGGCGTCTTGCGGCAGGCCAGTGTCGAGGGTGAAACGGTCGCCTTCGCGCAACGTCACCGCGCCGTCGCGGAAGCGGGCGATACGGATTTTCGGGCCTTGCAGATCGGCGAGCAGCGCCACCACGCGATGCTGTTTTAGGGCGCACTGGCGCAGGCGCGCGGCCAGCCGTTCGTGGTCCTCGCGGTTGCCATGGGAAAAGTTGAGCCGGAACACGTTCACCCCGGCGTCGATCAGTGCGTCGAGTATTTCCCCTGGGGCGCAGGCCGGACCCACGGTGGCCACGATCTTGGTGCGACGGAACATGCTGTACGGCTCTCCCTGAGCGATGCTTTTAGGTGGGCGTCACCGGCATCGTAAACGTTACAGGCCCGACAGGGACAGAAGGTTTTTCAGCACCGGGGTGCCGCCAACATCGTCGAAAGCGACGATGGTCCGCCTCGGCGCCACTGCTAGCCTGAACGCGAGCTGGCCAGCGGGAAAGGCAATGGACGACTGGAACAACTGGAAAGATCTCGTCGATCTGAACGTGCTCGACACCTGGATGGAAAAACAGGGTCTGGGGCGCGGGCCGATCGGCGAGGTGACGGCGTTGAGCGGAGGCACCCAGAACGTGCTGCTGCGCTTTCGGCGTGCTGAGCGTGACTATGTGCTGCGGCGTCCGCCGCCGCATCCGCGCAGCAATTCCAATGACACCATGCGCCGCGAGATACGCATGCTGAGCGCCCTGGCGGGCACCGCCGTGCCGCATCCCGCGCTGATCGCCGGCTGCCCGGATGAGGATGTGCTGGGCGTGGCGTTCTATCTGATGGAGCCGATCGACGGCTTCGCGCCCAATGCCGGCCTGCCGGCGCTGCACGCCGGCGACGCCGACCTGCGCCGGCGCATGGGGCTGGCGCTGGTGGACGGCATCACCGCGCTGGGCGCGGTGGATTACCAAGCGGTGGGGCTGTCCGGTTTCGGCAACCCGCACCACTATCTGGAGCGCCAGGTGAGCCGCTGGCGGGCGCAATTGCACAGCTACAAGGAACTGCCGGGCTGGCCGGGGCCGGGGGACATTCCCGGCGTGGAGAAAGTCGCCGCCTGGCTGGACGCCCACAAGCCGACGCGCTTTCAGCCCGGCATCCTGCACGGCGATTACCATTTCGGCAATGTCATGTATCGTCACGATGGCCCGCAACTGGCGGCGATCGTCGACTGGGAGCTGACCACCATCGGTGATCCGCTGCTGGATCTGGGCTGGCTGCTGGCCACCTGGCCGGACGCCAACGGCGTGTCTCCGGTAGGCTCCAATCGCGTGCAACCCTGGGATGGCTTTCCCACCAGCACGGAGCTGGTGGAGCACTACCGCGCCGGCAGCGAGCGCAACCTGGACGCCATCGACTGGTACGCAGTGCTGGCCTGCTACAAGCTGGGACTGATTCTGGAGGGCACCTATGCGCGCGCCTGCGCTGGTTTGGCGCCGCAGGAAACCGGCGAGCGGCTGCACGCCAGCACGCTGAACCTGTTCCAGCGCGCGCTGGGCTGGATAAGCTGAGGCGTTTCGCTTTTTCGCATTTCGACGGGATTCGCATTTTGACGGGAGAGAATGCAGTGAATGAACTGGATTTCAGCGGCAAGACGGTGCTCGTGGTGGGCGGCTCCAGCGGTATCGGCAACGGCATCGCCCAGGCCTTTCGGCGGCATGGTGCGGAAGTCCATGTGTGGGGAACGCGAGCCAATGCGGCGGAATACGATGCCGCCGAAGGTTCCGACCTGGAAGGGTTGCACTATGCACAGGTGGACGTTTCCGACATGGCCGCCATCGAGGCGCAGCGGCCCGGCTTCGACAAGCTGGACGTACTGGTATTGTCCCAGGGCACGGTGGTGTACCGGCGTGGAGAATTCGGGCAGGAAGGCTGGGACAAGGTCATGGCCGTCAATCTTGGCAGCCTGCGCGCCTGCGCCGTGAAATTCCACGACGCCCTGATGGAAAGCCGCGGCAAGCTGATCATCGTCAGCTCCACCGCCGCTTTTCATTCCACCAAGGGCAACCCGGCCTACAATGCCTCCAAGGCCGGTGCCGTGGCATTGACGCGGACGCTGGGCGAAGCCTGGGCGCCGGACGGTATCGCCGTCAACGGCATTGCGCCGGGGCTGGTGGACACCAAGCTGACCAAAGTGACCACCGAAAACCCGAAACGGCTGGCCGCCGCCAAGGCCAATATCCCCGCCGGACGGTTGGGCACACCTCAGGAGCTGGCTGGTCCCGCACTGTTCCTCGCTTCGCCGCTGGCTTCCTATATCTACGGACAGACGCTGATCGTCGATGGTGGTTTGATTCTGTCCTGATTTCGTATAGCGCGTAAGGCAAAGACACTGGATCCCGGATAGCGCTGTCGCGCTTCCGGGATGACGCTCGGGGGCACTGCGCCGTTCGGGGGTGGCACTACCCCGTCACCCCGAAAGGGCGCCACACCACCGTCACCCCGAAAGGGCGCCACACCACCGTCACCCTGGAAGCGCGCCGCACCACCGTCACCCCGGAAGGGCGCCACACCACCGTCACCCCGAAAGGGCGCCACACCACCGTCACCCTGGAAGCGCGCCGCACCACCGTCACCCCGGAAGCGCGACAGCGCTATCCGGGGCCCAGCGTCTTTCCCCGGATAGCAAGAAAAACGCCGAGGGAGTTGCCTCCGCTCGGCGTTCGCTGTTGGTATGCGGAAATCTTACTTGGCTGCCTGTTCCGTGAACCCACCATGTCCATCAGAGGAAATCAGCCCGGAAATCGGCACGATCTTGCCGTCTTTGGCCTGGGTGATGACGAAGGTGGTTACACCGTGCTGGTTTTCCTTGGTGAAGGTGAGGCCGGAGTACAGCGAACCTTTCCAGTTCTGGAAACTGTAGAAAGTATTGAGGAAGTTCTCGCGTGTCAGGTCCTTGGTTTTCTTCAGGGCCGCGACGAAAACCTGTCCAGAAGCCCAACCCAGTTGCGGCGCACCAGTGGGCGGGGTATCCGGGAAGTCCTTCTTGAATTCCTTGAGGAACAGCTGCATGGCCGGGTCGTCGGCGGCGCTGTCCGGGGTCGGCATCTCGGCGATGGAATAGCTGCCGTCCCAGACGGCCTTGCCGGCCAGATCAAACAGGGTCTGATCGTTGCCGCCTTCCTGGGTGGTCAGATACTTGGTGTTGCCGGAGTTGATGCCGATCTGATACAGCGCTTTTTTCAGGTGCGCGGCCGGGGCCGGTTGCGAGAACACCAGGATGGCGTCGGGCTTGGCCTGGCGCAGCTTCTGTGCCTGGGAGCTGAGGTCGGAGTCGGCCATCTGGAAGTTGACCGTGGCGACCAGCTCGGCGTTCTTGTAGTTCTTGATCCACTTGGTGGCTTCTTTGTTGATCGGTGTGCCGTAGTCGTCGTTGCTGTACGCGAAGGCGATGCGCTTGGCGCCCAGTTTCTTGACCGCGTAGTCCACCATCACCTTGCCTTCCAGAGTGTAGCTGGCGATGCAGGAACCCATGATCTCGGGAATCGGCGGGCTGAAGAATTCATCGGCGGCGGAACACAGCATGATGATCGGCACGCCTTTCTTCTCGATGTATTTCTTGATCGCACCAGTGGTGGGTGAGCCGATGTTGCCGAGCATGGCGAAAACATCATCCTGCTCGACCAGACGCTTGGCCAGCTGCACCGTCTTCGACGGCTGATACTGGTCATCGTAGGCGAACAGTTTCAGCTTGCGGCCATCGACACCGCCCTGATCGTTGATGTAGCGGAAGTAGGTGATGATGCCCTTGCGGACACCGTCATAGGCGGCGGCAGGGCCGGTCTGCGGACCCAGCGTGCCGACGCGGATTTCAGTGCTGCTGACACCGGGCACCTTGTCGGCGGCCAGCGCGGCGTTGGCGCCCATGAAGCCGGCAAGCAGCGTGCCGGCGATGAACAGTTGTTGAACTCTTCTTGGTATTTTACGCATGCCTTTCCACCTCTTTTTGTTATCGACCGCTCCCGAGCGGATGCCCGGTTCACGCTACGACTGCGGCTGGGCGCCTTCTTCGTCGAAAACGACGAGTTTTTCAGCCGCCCAGATACAATTCTCTCATTCGATCGTTGTTCTTGATTTCACTGGGGCTGCCTTCCAGGCCGATGCGGCCGTTTTCCAGCACATAGGCGTAGTCGGAAATTTTCAGCGCCATGTGCGCGTTCTGCTCCACCAGCAGAATGGTGGTGCCATCCTGGTTGATGGCCTTGAGAATCTGGAAGATTTCGCCGGCCAGTTTCGGCGCGATACCCAGTGACGGCTCGTCCAGCAACAGCAGCTTGGGTTGGCCCATCAGCGAGCGGCCGATGGCGAGCATCTGCTGCTCCCCGCCGCTGAGCGTTTCCGCTTTCTGCTGCATGCGTTCCTTGAGCCGGGGGAAGTAAGTGCAGACCCGCTCCATGTCCGCTTCCAGCGATTTGCCGGCCGGACGCTGGTAAGCGCCGATGCGCAGATTCTCTTCCACGGTGAATTCGGGAAACACTCGCCGCCCTTCCGGGCAGTGAATGATGCCCCTTTTGACCATATGGCTACAGGATTTGCGCGCCATGGATTGGCCGTCCAGCTCGAAGTGGCCTTCTTTCGGATGGATCAACCCGGACAGCACTTTCAGGGTGCTGGATTTGCCCGCGCCATTGGCGCCTAGCAGAGAGATCACCTGGCCCGCGGAGACCTGCATGGAGATTCCGCGCAGGGCGTGCACGTGGCCGTAGTAAACATGGACATTATCAAGTTTCAACATCAGGTTCTGCCTCGCCCAGGTAAGCCTCGATCACCGCCGGATTGCGCTGGATATCGGCGGGCAGCCCTTCGGCGATTTTCTTGCCGAAGTTCATCACCGCGATCTGGTCCGACACTTTCATCACCAGCGACATGTCGTGCTCGATCAACAGCACGGTCATGCCCATCTCTTCTTTCAGGCGCAGGATCAGGTCGCGGATGCGTTCGGTTTCCGAAGCGTTCATGCCGGCCACCGGTTCGTCCAGCAGAATCAGCTTCGGGTTGGCCATGATGGCGCGGCCGATATCGACCATTTTCTGATAGCCGTAGGGCAGGTTTTCCACCGTCTCGTCCGCCAGATGGGCGATGTCGAGCAGCTCCATGATCTGCCGCGCCCGGTTGCGGGATTCCGTCTCGGTGCGGCGGATGTAGGGGAGGTTCAGGCAGATCTTGATGATGTTGTGTTTGAGCTGCGAATGGAGCCCGGTGAGCAGGTTGTCCAGCACGGTCATTTTGCTGAACAGCTCGACGTTCTGAAAGCTGCGGGCAATGCCGATGCCGATCACCTGATGAGGCTTCCAGGCAGCGATATCCGCGCCTTCGAACTGGATATGCCCTTCGCTGGGCTCGTAAAAACGGCTGATGCAGTTGAACAGGGTGGTCTTGCCGGCGCCGTTGGGGCCGATGACGGAATAGATGCTGCCTTCCGGTACTTCAAAGGACAGCTTGTTTACCGCGGTAACGCCACCGAATCGCACAGTAACATCACTGAATTTTAGCATGAGGCGTTCCAGTACTAGATTGAAGAAGCTTCTTTTTTGTTTTTCGCGGCGTCCGCCGTATCGGGCTCGGCGGCGCGTCGCTTGAATAACTGACCCAGCGAGGCAATGCCCGCCGGCCGCAGCAGCACGACGATCATCACCGCGATGCCGATGATCAGATCGGTGACGCCGACATACTCGTTGGTGAAGTGCGGAATCACGGTCAGCAGAATGGCGCCGAAAATGGCGCCCCAGATGGAAGCCAGGCCGCCCACCACGATCATCGCCAGCAGCAGGAACGACGCCACGATGGTGTAATCGTTGGGGCTGACGAAGCCGACCCAGTAGGAGTACAGCCCGCCGGCGATGCCGGTGAAAAAGGCGCTGACGGTGAACATGATGGTCTTGTAATAGGACACGTTGATACCGGTGGCGGCGGCCGCCACTTCACTGTCGCGCACGGCGACGAAGGCGCGTCCCATGCGGCTTTTGGCGATATTGATGGACATCCAGGTAATGAAAGCGGTGAGGGCGATGAACACGTAGAAAAACGCCAGGTCGCCGGAAACCAGATCCGGCCGCATCACCGCCAGCCCGGAATAGCCTTCGGTGAGGGATGCCCAGTTCAGCGCGATGGCCGGCATCGACAGACCGAAACCCAGCGTGGCCACGGCCAGAAAGTGGCCGCGCAAACGGGTCGCCGGCAGACCGAGAAAGAAGCCGACAATGGCGCTGACCACCCCCGCCGCCGGCAGTGTCAGCCAGATCGGGGCGTCGAAACGATCCGCCAGGATGGCCACGGTGTAAGCGCCGATGACCATGAAACCGCTATGGCCGACGGACACCTGACCGCCATAACCGGTGAGCAGGTTGAGGGCGATCGCGGCGATGGCGTACATGCAGGCGGTCACCGCCAGCCCCATGTAGTAGCTCGACTGGCCGACGATAAAAGGAAACAGCAACAGCAGCACGACGAAAAGGGCGATGTAGGTGCGCGAATTCCGGAATAGGGATGTCATTTTCTAGACCTTTTTTATGACCTGACGCCCGCCGAAAATACCCTGGGGCCGAATATACAAAATGATCACGATGAGCAGGAAGGTGGAAATGAGCGCCATCTCCGGAGCCCAGTAGAAACGCACCAGATTGCGGAACACGCCGATCAGCATGCCGCCGAGCACCGCGCCGGGCAGGCTGGCGAAGCCGGCCAGCACCGCGGCCGCGAACGCCAGTATCAACACGTCGAACATCATCGTCACGCTGAGGAAGGTATAGGGCGCGCACAGCAGGCCGGCTACCGCGCCGAGCACCGAACCGGCGCCCCAGGTGACCATGTAGACGATATTGACGTTGATGCCCATCAGCCGCGCGGCGGTCAGATCCTGCGCCGAAGCGCGCATGGCCAGGCCGACGCGGGTGTAGCGGAACAGGATGAACAGCGCCAGCGCCAGCACCAGCGTGACGCCCAGGATGAACAGGTCATTGGGGGTGATGAACACGTTGGAAATCTGGATCGGCGCGCCGGTAAGCGCCTGCGGGAAGCCGGTGGGGCGGTGGCCCCAGATCAGCCCGGCGGCGCCGTGCAGCACCATGAACAGCCCCAGTGTCAGCACCAGTTGGCTGAGATGCTCCGCCTGATTCACATGCCGGACGAACAGCAGGTAAATGACGATGCCGAATAGCGCCGAGAACAGCATGGCGAGAAAGAAGGCGGCGAAGAAGGGGACGTGATAATGAGATAGAAAAGTATAGCCGATGAAGGTGCTGACCATGGCCATTTCGCCGTGGGCGAAATTGACCACGCCGGTGGTGCGGAAAATAAGCACCAGACCCAGTGCGACCAATCCATAAACACAGCCAAACAGCAGTCCACTTACAATAATTTGCATTTTGTTGTTCCTTGGCTTCCCGAGATCCGGAACCGCTGCTGTTGTTGGGATACGGCTCCATTTCTTATTTCGATTCAAGCTAAGGCACGAGCTCCGGGGTCCACATCGTCCAAACCGACGAGTTACCAAATTTTTGGGTCAACATGGAGCCATTGAATCCGGGCTTTTGTGGTGGATGCGCAGCGCATCCACCAGGGATTACTGCGTCAACAATCAGACCACCCCGGCCTTGCGGGCGATGGCCACGGCTTCGGTGCGGTTGCTGGCGTTGAGCTTGGCATTGATGTTGCGCAAATGGGTGCGAATGGTGGAGTCGGAGACGAACAGCTTTTCCGCCATGGCGCTGTTGGAGTGCCCTTCGGCGAGCAGCTTGAGCACGCGGATTTCCTTGCGCGTGAGCGGTTCCGGCAGGTCGGCATCGGCGCCTTCTTCGGGGTAGACGTTGAAAACGGCGGGGCCAAAGCCCTGCAACAGCGCTTGCAGGTATTCGGCGAACAGCGGCTCGCGGCGGTCCAGTTTGCGCTCCAGGATATCCGATTGCAGGCGCACCACCAGCGCGCCGATGCGTGGCCCTTCATCGAGAATCAGGCGCTGATAGCCCTCCCGGCAGGCGGTTTTCAGCGCCGCTTCCATTTCGTTGAGAGCGTCACGCAGGGCGCCGCGCCGTTGCAGTGCCACGGCCAGCAGCAGGCGCAGTTTCAGCGCCCGGCGGTGGCGGCCTTCCGACTGGGCGCGCTCGATGCCGTCCGTCAGTTGCTGCGCCGCCAGTAGCGGGTCGCCGAGCAGGCTCTCCCGGCGCCACCAGGCGATTTCCGCGGTTTGCAGGTCGTTGGCCAGCAGCCGCATGGTGGTGGTGCGGGCCCACACCGCCGGGTCGTCGGCGCGCTTCAACTCGGCCAGGCTGGCGGCGTCATCGCCTTGCAGCAGCAACAGATGAGCGCGTTGCAGGCGGGCGGTGGCCACCACCCGCGACAACTGCCGCTGGTGGCCGATCATTTCCAGGTCGGTGAGAATCTGGAACGCCTTGTCCATATCACCATCCAGGAAGGCGATGCGCGACAGCAGGGTATCGGCCAGAATCATGTGGTCCGGCAGGCCGATATCCCGCGCCTGCGGGGCATACAGGTTCAGCAGCCGCGCGGTCTGCGACAGATCGTTGCCCTCGTAGACGGCAACCGCGTGCAAAATGCCGGCCCAGGTATTGCTGCTGGTGCCGTTGATGGAAAACTGGCTGCGTGACAGCTTCACCGCCAGCCGGAAACGGGCGGCGGCCTGCCGCTGGCGCCCTTCCTGCAAATCGATGATGCCTTCCACGCCCTCGGAATACATGGCGTTGAAGGCACTCTCATAGACGCCCTGCACGTCACGGGCGCCGTCCAGCAGCTGGCGGGCCTGTTCGTCACGGCCCATCACCGCGTAGGCGTGCGCCACCGAATTGACCAGCGTGGTATCGGCGAAGGGCTCGCCGTTGGGCAGTTGCTTGAGCGCCACGCGGCCGATCTCGTAGGCCTGCTCGAATTCGTCCATGATGTTGAGAATCATCGCCCGCAGGGCCAGCACATGGTGGCGGATACGGGAATCGCGGGATTGCTCCAGGCCGCTGCGTTGCAACAGATCCATGGCTTCGCGGGGGCTGCGCGTGAAACACAGCGCCCACACGTGCATGGCTTGCAACAGCGGCTGGGTGGCCAGCTTGTCATCCGGCAGGGCACGGAACCAGCGCTCCAGTAGCCGCATCCGCCCCTGCGCCAGCAGATCCTCGGCGTGGCGGTTCATCAGCGCCAGCGCGCGGTCGGCGTCGCCGCCTTCCAGCGCGTGGTCGATGGCCGGCACCGGGCGGTGTTGCGCTTCGTACCAGGCGGAAGCCGCGTGGTGCAGGCGCGGCACTTCATCGGGAAACTGAAGTTGCAGCTGATGGCGCAGAAAATCGGCGAACAGGCTGTGATAACGATACAAACGCTCGCGGCCCTCGATGGGCGCGAGGAAGATGTTGGCCTCGTCGAGCTGGGTCAGCAGCGCTTGGCTGTCGGTGCCGGGCATCAGCGCATCGCACAGTTCCACCCGCAGGTAGCGCAGCACGCTGGTGCGCAGCAGGAACAGCCGTATCTGTTCCGGTTGCTGGGCCAGCACGTCCTCCGCCAGATAGTTGGCTACCGCACGGTTCTCACCGGAAAACCGCGCGATGAAGTGGTCCGGCTCCGGGTGTTTGTCCAGCGCCAGCGCGGCCAGCCACAGGGCGGCCACCCAGCCTTCGGTTTTCGCCTGAATGCGGTCGAGGCTGTCGGCGGGTAGCGCCAGCCGCCGCTGGCCGTTGAGAAAACAGCCGGTTTCCTCCAGCGAGAAGCGCAGGGCATCGACGTCGATTTCCAGCAACTGACCGCGTACCCGCAGCCGCGCCAGGCCGATGTCCGGCAGCCCGCGGCTGCCGATCAGCAATTGGCAATTGGCGGGCAGGTGGTCGATGACTTCCCGCACCAGGCCCAGCGCGGCGGGCTCGTGCAGGCGCTCGAAATCGTCCAGAAACAGCGCGAAGGCGCTGTGTTCGCCCGCCAAGCGGGCAAAAAGGTCCAGCGCGGTATCGCCGGCCGACTGGCCGGGCCGGTTGTTGGTCAGCTGTGCGCGGTTGCCTTCCATGAGGTCCGCCACGGCGGTTTCGATGCAGGCCAGAAAGCGCTGTATGTCGTTGTCGGCGTCGTCCAGGGTCAGCCAGGCGGTGGCGGTGCCGTTTTCCTGGAAGTGCTGCTGGCACTGGGCCAGCAGGGTGGATTTGCCGAAGCCGGCGGGCGCTTGGCACAGCACCACCCGGGCATCGTCGCTGGTGATGCGCTGCAACAGGGGCTCGCGCCGGATCTGCGTGGCATGCAGTGTCGGCGGGCTGAGTTTGCTGGCCAGCAGCCGGCGAATCGACTGAATATGACTGCGTGTGGTCATTGGGTCTCCGGGCCATGGACTGGTTAAGCATGCCGGGCCAGGCGGCGGGTTGAGCCGGCTGGTCCGGGGCAGGAGCTGCCCCTACAATCGGAGAGGCGGCCGTGCGGGTTCGCCGCGCGGCGGATTCGTCGCTTCCGACGATGCCGCAATACCGCCCCGCAGGCAATAGTGGGCGGATTGCCAATTTTCCCCAGTCTAGAGGATGCTATGAAAATTGATTCTTCCATCAGCGCCGTGATTACCGGCGGCGCGTCCGGCTTGGGCGCCGCGGTGGCGCGCCGGCTGGCCGGCCAGGGCGCCAGGGTGGCGCTGTTCGATCTCAACGAAGAAGCCGGTGAGGCCCTTGCCGCCGAGCTGGGCGGCGTGTTCTGCAAGGTCAACGTCACCGACGACGCCCAGGTGGACGCCGCTTTCGCCAAGGCCCGCGAGGCCATCGGCCAGGAGCGGGTGCTGGTCAACTGCGCCGGTATCGGCGGCGCCGCCAAGACCGCCAGCCGCGCCAAGGCCAGCGGTGAACTGAAGCATTATCCGCTGGAACAGTTCGAGCGCATCATCCAGGTCAACCTGATCGGCACCTTCCGCTGTATCGCCAAATCCGCCAAGGGCATGCTGACGCTGGACCCGCTGACGGACGGCGAGCGTGGCGCCATCGTCAATACCGCCTCGGTGGCCGCGCAGGACGGCCAGATCGGCCAGGCCGCCTATTCCGCCTCCAAGGGCGGCATTCTCGGTCTGACTCTGCCGGTGGCCCGTGACCTGATGGGTGAAGGCATCCGCGTCAACACCATCATGCCGGGTCTGTTCAACACTCCGCTGATGGCCGGCCTGCCGGACAACGTGAAGGAAGCGCTGTGCGCCTCGGTGCCGTTCCCGAAACGGCTGGGTGACCCCAGCGAATTCGCTCATCTGGTGGATACCATGATCAGCAACAGCTATTTCAATGGTGAGAGCGTGCGCCTGGACGGCGCCATCCGCATGGCGCCTCGTTGAGCCTCAAACACAGGATGGGACAACAATCATGAGTGAAGCGTATATCGTAGCGGCCACCCGTACTGCCGGCGGCCGCAAGGGCGGCCGGTTGTCCGGCTGGCATCCGGCGGATCTGGCCGGGCAGGTATTGAACGAGCTGATCCGCCGTACCGATGTCGATCCGGCACTGGTGGAGGACGTCATCATGGGTTGCGTGGGGCAGGCCGGCGAGCAGGCGCAGAACGTCGCCCGCAACGCGGTGCTGGCCTCCAACCTGCCGGAATCGGTGCCGGCCACCTCGGTGGACCGCCAGTGCGGTTCTTCCCAGCAGGCGCTGCATTTCGCCGCCCAGGCGGTGATGTCCGGAACCCAGGATATCGTCATCGCGGCGGGGGTGGAGTCCATGAGCCGGGTGCCCATGGGTTTGCCGGCGTCACTGGCCAAGCAGCACGGTTTCGGCGAATCGTTCAGCCCGAAAATGCGTGAACGCTATCCGGACGTGGCGCAGTTCAGCCAGTTCATCGGTGCTGAAATGCTGGCCAAGAAGTACGATCTGTCCCGCGACGAGCTGGACCGCTTTGCCCTGGCCAGCCACCAGAGAGCGAGGGCCGCCACCGAGCAGGGCCTGTTCGCCGACGAGATTCTGCCGCTGCCGGTGCGCAGTGTGGACGGCAAGGGCGAAGGCGAGATGCACACCGCCGATGAAGGCATCCGCTACGACGCCACGCTGGAAGCCATCCAGAGTGTCAAGCTGTTGCAGGAGGGCGGCCGCGTGACGGCGGCCACCGCCAGCCAGATCTGCGACGGCGCCTCCGGCGTCATGGTGGTCAACGAGCGCGGCCTCAAGGCGCTGGGCGTGGAGCCGTTGGCGCGCATTCATCACATGAGCGTGCTGGGTCATGATCCGGTGATCATGCTGGAAGCGCCGATCCCGACCACCGAGCGGGCGCTCAAGAAAGCCGGCATGAAGATGGACGACATTGACCTGTATGAGGTCAACGAAGCCTTTGCCCCGGTGCCGGTGGCCTGGTTCAAGACCCTGCACGCCGACCCCGACAAGCTCAACGTCCACGGCGGCGCCATCGCTCTCGGCCACCCGCTGGGCGGCACCGGCACCAAGCTGATGACCACGCTGATCAACGCCCTCAAGCAGCGCGGCAAGCGCTATGGCCTGCAAACCATGTGTGAAGGCGGCGGTCTGGCCAACGTGACCATCATCGAACGTCTGTGATCGAGCGGGCGGCGGTGCCGAGCGCCGCCGCCCATCAACTAGAGAAAGAGAGCAGGGAAAGGGCTGCTGGCCTGCGCACAGCGCGGCGCACGTCATGCTGCGCGAAGTCGCAGTACGCAGCATCCACCTCCGTGTCATAAAAAGAACAGCGGGAGAGTCCGTCATGCTGGGTTTGATGCAAAGCAAACCATTGTTGATTTCGTCGCTGATCGAACACGCGGCGCATTTTCACCCCGAACAGGAAATCGTCTCGCGCTTCGTGGAGGACGACCTCGACGCGCCGTTGCGCCGCTCCAGTTACCGCGAGGTTCACCAGCGCGCCAAGCAGGTAGCCAATCTGCTGGGCGAGCTGGGGGTGCGGGAAGGCGACCGGGTCGGCACGCTGGCCTGGAACACCACCCGGCACCTGGAGCTGTATTTCGGCGTGTCCGGTATCGGCGCCGTGCTGCATACCATCAATCCGCGCCTGTTCCCCGAGCAGATCGATTACATCGTCAATCACGCCGAGGACAAGGTGCTGATCTTCGATATCAGCTTCGCGCCGCTGGTGGAAAAACTGGCGCCGTCGCTGCCCAAAGTGGAGCATTTCGTTGCCCTCACCGATCGTCAGCATATGCCCGATATCAAGCTGCCGGGTGAGTTGTTGTGCTACGAGGATCTGATGGCCGCGCAAAGCGACCAGTTCCAGTGGCCGCTGTTCGACGAGAACACCGCCTCCAGCCTTTGCTATACCTCCGGCACCACCGGCAACCCCAAAGGCGTGCTCTATTCGCACCGTTCCACGGTGCTGCACACGCTGATGGCGATGGCCCCGGACAGCTTCGCGGTCAGCGCCAGTTCGGTGCTGCTGCTGGTGGTGCCGATGGTCCACGCCAACGCCTGGGGCATGCCCTACGCCGCCGCCATGGCCGGCGCCAAGCTGGTGCTGCCGGCGGAAAACCTCGATGGCGAGCAACTGGTGCGGCTGATGCGCGAAGAAAAGGTCACCTTCTCGCAAGGCGTGCCGACCGTCTGGATGATGTTCTTCGAATACGTGGACGCCCACCCGGAAGTGATCCGGGAACTGAATCTGGATACCGTCGGCATCGGCGGCAGTGCACCGCCGCGTGCCATGATCCGGCGCTTCGAGGACGAACTGGGTGTGGAAGTGGTGCAGGGCTGGGGCATGACCGAAACCAGCCCACTGTGCACCTGCAACCGCTGGCTGCCGAAGCATGCTTCGTTGTCCCGGCAAGAGCGTGAAGACGTCAAGGTGAAAACCGGCCGGGCGGTGTGGGGCGTGGATTTCAAGATCACCGATGATGACAACCGGGTGCTGCCCTTCGACGGCGAAAGCCGTGGTCATTTGTGGGTGCGCGGCCCCTGGATCGCCGGCGGCTACTTCCGCAAGGAAGGCTCGGTGCTGGATGACGAAGGCTATTTGCCGACCGGCGATATCGCCACCATGGACGCCGATGGTTTCATGCAACTGGTGGACCGCGACAAGGACGTGATCAAGTCCGGCGGTGAATGGATTTCCTCCGTGGACCTGGAAAACGCCGCCTACTCGCACCCGGCGGTGGCGGAAGCGGCGGTGGTAGGCATTGCCGATCCCAAGTGGCAGGAACGGCCGCTGATGGTGGTGGTGAAGCGGGCCGGTGCCAACGTCACCCGTGACGAACTGATCGACCATCTGGCCGAGCGCGTGGTGCGCTGGTGGTTGCCGGACGATGTGGTGTTCGTCGATGAATTGCCGCACACCGCCACCGGCAAGGTACTGAAGAGCCGGTTGCGTGAGGATTTTCGGGACTACAAACCCAGCCGCTGACCACCAAAGGTAGTGCGTGCCCCGAACCAGGCCATCCGGGACCGTTGAAGACAGGGATGTCTGAAACGAGCCCCCAGGGATGGGTTCACGGCGTGTCCCGGATGGCCTGGTTCGGGGCACGCACGGATTCCGATGGCTCCGTTCGCTTTCTGGTCAGGCTGCCATCAATGACAATAACGAGGTACCCCAATGACACTCCCCGCCTCCATCCGCCGCGCCACCCGCAACACCATCGGTGACGCCCTTGCCCGCGCCGTCAGCCGCCAGCCCGATGCACCGGCCCTGCATTTCCAGGGCCGTGAGTGGAGCTACCGGGAACTGGACCGGGCCACCAACCGGGTCGCCCACGGGCTGATCGCGCTGGGGCTGGAAAAGGGCGACCGGGTCGCCGCCTACGGCAAGAACTCCGATGCCTACGTGTTTCTCTGGCTGGCCTGCACCCGTGCCGGGCTGATTCATGTGCCGGTGAACTACGGGCTGACCGGCAAGGAACTGATCTACGTCTGCAATCAGTCCGGCGCCAAGGCGCTGTTCTGTGACGACACGCTGCGCGCCAACGTGGACCAGGTGGCCGGCGATATCGGCGTCGCGCGGATCGGCTCGCTGCGCGCCGAACAGCCTCTCGATCCGGAAGCGGACGTGCTGTCGCTGGCCCGCAACGGCGCCGTGGACAGCGTGCCGGATCTGGATTTGCACGATGACGACGTGGTGCAGATTCTCTATACCTCCGGCACCACCTCCGACCCCAAAGGGGCCATGCACACCCATCGCTCGTTGCAGTCCGAGTACATGAGCTGCCTGTTCCACCAGGAAATGAACGAAGGCGACCGGGTGCTGGCGGCGCTGCCGCTGTACCACTCCGCGCAGATGCATGTGTTCCTGATGCCGCAACTGCTGTGCGGCGCCTGCAACTGGATCATCGAAGCGCCAGTGCCGGAACTGGTGCTGGAATTGATCGAGCAGCAGAAACTCAATTCCTTCTTCGCGCCGCCGACGGTGTGGATCGGCCTGTTGCGCCACCCGGATTTCGACAAGCGGGATCTTTCCAGCCTGGTCAAGCTGTACTACGGCGCCTCGATCATGCCGGAGCCGATCGTGCTCGAACTGGGCAAGCGGCTGCCTCAGGGGCGGCTGTTCAACCTCTACGGACAGAGCGAAATCGCGCCGGTGGCCACGGTGTTGTCGCCGGAAGAGCACAAGGACCGGCCCAGCTCCGCGGGACGGCCGGTAATCAACGTGCAGACGCGCGTGGTCAAACCGGGCACCATGGAAGACTGCGCGCCCGGCGAGCAGGGCGAAATCGTCCATCGTTCGCCGCATCTGATGGTGGGCTACTGGGACAAGCCGAAGGAAACCCAGGAGGCTTTCGGCGGTGACTGGTTCCATTCCGGCGACCTGGCCTATCAGGATGAAGAAGGCTATCTGTACATCGTCGATCGCATCAAGGATGTAGTGAACACCGGCGGTGTGCTGGTGGCCAGCCGGGACGTGGAGGAAGCGCTTTACCTGCACGAATCGGTGGCCGAGGTGGCGGTGATCGGCGTCCCCCATGAGAAATGGATCGAGGCCGTGGCCGCCGTGGTGGTGCTCAAGGACGGCCACCCGCAGGACGCCGAAGCGCTGATAGAGCATGCCCGAGCGCGGCTGGCGCCGTTCAAGGTGCCAAAGGCGGTGTACTTCGTCGATGAGCTGCCCAAGAACACCGCCGGCAAGCTGCTGAAGAGAGAGCTGCGCACCCGTTACAGCGGCAAGACCACCCTCCGTTGAGGGTGGGCCGCCCACCGTTCACCACCGGAGTAGCCAGATCATGCAGAACATCATGAACGGATTTCCGCCGGCCCCGGAGCAGGTCGTCACCCAGGCGAACATGCTGCACTTTCCGCAGTCCCGCTGGGCGTTTCATCATGTTCGCCAACTGGTGCCGACGGTGGACGTCTGGGCCGGCCCGGCGGGCCAGGTTTCCGCATTCGGCAGCCGCCCCTGGCCGGTCAGGGACATTGTCTTCAGCGGCCCCGACGGCGAGCAGCTCAGCGTCGGCGACTGGCTGGACAACACGCAAACCGATGGTTTCATCGTCCTCAACAAGGGCGATATTGCCTGTGAGTACTACCCCGGCCGCATGCGGCCGCATGAGCCGCACCTGATCATGTCGGACACCAAGTCCGTCACCGGCCTGCTGGCCGCCGACCTGATCGCCCGTGGCGAGCTGGACCCGTCCGCGCCGGTGACGCAGTACCTTCCCGAGCTGAAAGACAGCGCCTGGGCTGGCGCCACCGTGCAGCAGACGCTGGACATGACCACCGCCATCGCTTTCACCGAGGTCTACGACGACCCGCAATCCGATATCAACCGCTACGCCATCGCCGCCGGCATGGCGCCCCGGCCGGAAGGCTACCAGGGGCCGCTGGGCATGTATGACTATCTGCCGACGCTGAAAAAGAACGGCGAGCACGGCGAGCAGTTCACCTATCGCACCGTCAACCCGGAAGTGATCGGCTGGATCCTCCAGCGCCTGGCCGGCATGAGCCTCAACGAGCTGCTGTCCGAGCGTATCTGGCAGCCCATGGGCGCCCAGCGGGATGCCTATTACGTCGCCGACGCTTACGGCGCCCCGCAGGCCGGCGGCGGCCTCAACGCCACCCTGCGTGACGTGGCGCGTTTCGCCGACATGGTGCGTCAGCGCGGCCGGTACAACGGCAAGACCCTCATCGATCCGCGTGTTTTCGAGGACTTTTTCATCCGCGATTACCCGGTGAAGGTGCCGGAGGATCACTACCCCGGTGGCCGCAAAGGCTACTCCTATCGCAACTTCTGGTGGCTGACCAACAACGCCCACAGTGCCGTTCAGGGCTGGGGCATCTTCGGCCAGATCATCCACATCGATCCGACCACCGAGGTGGTGATCGTCAAGCAATCTTCCCGTCCGGAAGCCAGCAACAACCCCTACAGCGCCATGGCCAACTGTGCCTTCGCGGCGATCAGCACCGCACTGGCAGAATAACGGGCACAGCCTTCCATATTGCTTTTGCGCAATCAAATATTGCGTTTATGTAATAAGAGAGTTTTCTCATTTTTAATGAATGTTCATTGAATACTGTTTCTGCTCAAGACCTTGGCACTCGCTCTCTTCCCGCTGTATCTCTCCTTGAAAGGCCAATATAAAGCCCTTTATCGGATGAGGGCATGAGCGAGGTTTGGTGTTGACTGATCGCATTTAATGGATATACATTGATTCGCCAACAAAGATGACATCCCGTCATTGCGTACAACAACACCGGCATGGCTTCTGAATCCGTTCGGGACTTGCCAGTATGAGGAGGAAGTGATGCGACTCGGAATGCCCACCTTGAGACACGCCCGCTATGGTTTCATGGCGGCCGCGCTGGCCGGCGGCCTGCTGGCCGCAAGCGTCCAGGCGAGGACGTTGACCTATTCGATTTACACGCCCCCCACCGCTCCCGGCAGCGTCGCCATCAAGAAGTTCGATGAGATGATCCAGAAGGACACCGGCGGGGAACTGAAGCTGGACATGTACTTCTCCGGCACACTGACCAGCGGCAAGACTACGCTGGCCGGCATCAAAAGCGGCCTCACCGATGGCGGCGGCCTGGTGACCGCCTACACGCCGTCCTCGTTTCCGGTGAACATGATTCTCAGCAACCTGTCCTTCTACAACGAGGACAACCGGGTGGTGACCGGCGCCATCATGGAAACCACCCAGAACGACTGCCCGGCCTGTCTGGCCGAGTACCGCAAGCTCAATGTCCATTACCTGAGCAGCATGGCGACGGCGCCGTATCACCTGATGTGCGCCAAGTCCTTCCCCGACGGTTTCAGCGCCAAGGGGCTGAGGACCCGCGTGCCCAGCGAGGAGTTGAGCGCCTGGCTGAAAGGTATCGGCGCGGTGCCCGTGCACATGGCCAACACCGAAGCCTATCAGGCGTTGCAGCGCCACGCGCTGGATTGCGCCATGGGTGCCGTGGTCTGGCTGCACGATCTGTCGTGGAACGAAGTGATCGACACGGTGGTGAACATGCCGATGGGGGGTTATCAGGGCGGTGCGCTGGTGGCGTTTTCGCAGACCGTCTGGGATGGATTGAATGATAAGGAGCGGCGCGCTCTGGAAAAGGCTTCCATGTACGCTACCGCGGTTTACACCTACCAGTTCGTGGATGGCACCGCCAGCGCCGCCAAGGAGGCCAGAAACAAGTACCACATCAAATTCATCGACGCCCCCGATGAGCTGAAAGCGCAGCGCGCGGCCTTCACCAAGCAGGAGGTGCAGTACGCCATCGATCAGGCCGTTTCCCGGGGGGTGAGCAAGGACGAAGCCGAGGCCATCGTCAAGGCATTCCAGAAGAATTACGCCAAGTGGCAGGCGTTGATCGGCGACAAGCCTCTCAGCGTCGATCAGTACGCGCGAATGCTGGCGGACAACGTGGTGCATGAATGATAAACCAGATACTGAGGCCGCTGAGCGGGCTGTTCGAGCTGCTCGCCGGGCTGGCCACGACGCTGATGATGATGCACATTCTTGCCGGGGTGATTTTGCGGGTGGTTTTCGACGTGTCCCTGCTGGGGACAGTCGCCATCGTCAGCTACTTTTACATGGTCACCATGGTGTTCGCGGGGATTTTCGTCGTCTCCTGGCGGCAGGAACACATCCGCGTGGACATCGTGGCGGAGCTGCTTCCCGTGCCGCTGCGCCGCATCACCGATTCCATGGCCGAGCTTGCCAGCCTGGTGTTTTTCTTCATTTTCACTTACGGGCTGACCTATAGCGCGCTGCAAAAAACCGCCGTGCATGAGCGCGTGGACGCGGTGTTTTCCTATCTGACGGTCTGGCCGTTGCGCTGGGTGGCGGTGGCCGGGGTCGGCCTCGCCATGCTGGTCAGCCTGTGGCATCTGTACCATCTGGTCATCAACGGGCAGTTGCCTGCCGCCGCCGCCAGGGAAGATCGCGCGGACGCCCAGGAGATTCAGCCATGACGCCGGAAATGATCGGTCTGTACGGTGGCATTCTGCTGCTGGTATTGCTGGCGATCCGGGCGCCCATCGGTGTGGCGCTGGGGCTGAGCGGGGTGGCCGGGCTGTTCGCCCTGCGTGGCGCCACGGCCACGTTTTCCGCCGTGGGCAGCATCACCTACGATTTCATCGCCAACTGGGAACTGACCTCGGTACCCATGTTCCTGCTGATGGGCGCCGTGGTGTATCACAGCGGCCTGGCCACCAGTTTGTTCCGCGCCGCCCGCGCCTGGCTGTCGTTCCTGCCCGGCGGGTTGGCGATCTCCACCAATCTGGCCAGCGCCGGCTTCGCCGCCGCCAGTGGCTCCAGCGTGGCGATGACCGGCGCCATGGCGCGCCTCGCCATACCGGAGATGCTGCGGGCCGGCTACGAGAAAGGGCTCGCCGCCGGCTCGGTGGCTTCCGCGGGCACGCTGGGGGCGCTGATTCCGCCCTCCATTCCGTTCATCATTTACGGGGTTTTCGTGCAGGAATCGATCGGCAAGTTGCTGCTCGCCGGTTTGCTGCCGGGCCTGCTGACGATGTTCTGTTACAGCGTGCTGATCCTGATCAGGGTGAAGCTGAAGCCGGAGCTGGCGCCGCGCACCCACGATCAGGTCGAGATGAAAGAGAAGCTGCGATTGCTGGCGCGCGCCTGGCCGATTCCGGTGATGGTGCTGGGCGTGGTGGGCGGCCTGTATTCGGGTTCGGTAACGGCGACCGAGACCGGCGCTTTCGGTGCCGGCGTGGCGATCATCGCGTCCATCGCCGACCGCAGTTTTTCCTGGCGGATGTTCCGCAACTCGATCCTCGAGACGCTGCGGATGACCTCGGCGATTTTCCTGATCGCCATGGGCGCGGTGATCTTCACGCGCTTTCTGACGCTGAGCCACGTCACCGTGCTGATCGGCACTCTGGTCAGTGATTACTCTCTTTCGCTGCCGATGTTCCTGGTATTCGTGTCCATCTTTTTCCTGATCCTGGGGATGTTTCTCGATCCGGTCGGGCTGATGCTGATCTCGCTGCCGATCCTGCAACCGATCACCTCCCGGCTCGGCGTGGACATGATCTGGTTCGGCGTCATCATGGTCAAATACATCGAGATCGGCCTGCTCACCCCGCCCATCGGGCTCAACCTGTTCGTCACCTCGGCGGCCCTTGGAAGGGGGTTTCCCTTCGAGCGGATCGTCAAGGGCACGGCCTGGTTCTTGTGTGCGGAAGCAGTAGTAATGATTTTGATAATGTCTTTCCCGCAGATTTCGCTGTTCATCCCC
>CAYMKZ010000032.1:0-25481 GCA_964391345.1 uncultured Alcanivorax sp. | reverse complement strand
AAAATAAGCCATTGAATATAAAAGATAAAAATGTCTTGTTTACAATAGAGTGGGACTGATAAAGTGCTTTTACGCCAGTCTGGCTTGCTACCTCCCTGCCGCCTTCGCCCGCTCAACCGCCGCACGCACGAGCGGCATGCGATCATTGCCGAAGTACAGGTCGTCACCGTTGACGAAGATCGTCGGTGAGCCGAAGCCGCCGCGCTGAATGACTTCTTCGGTGTTGAGGCGCAACTGCTCCTTGATCGCGGGCTCGGCGATCTTCTCGAACAGGTGCGTGGCATCGACGTCCACGCGCTCGCACACCTGGGTCAGTACGGCGTCCTGTGAGATGTCCTGGTTCTCGCCCCAGTAGATTTCGAAGGTGGCTTGGGCGAAATCGATCAGCTTGCCCTCCGGCTCCAGCGCGATGTAGGCGCGCATGGCCTTTACGCTGTTGACCGGGAATACGTCGGGTCGTGTGTATCGGGTGTTTCGCGCGTGCGATAGATGCAAGCTATCCGAGCCGCGGATAGGCGTCAAATCCGCTTTGCCTGGGAAGTGATAGTGAATGCTGACCTTGCTAATGCGGGCTAGGGCGGATACATCGGTACGGCTGACGACGCCATGTGAGTTGCTCGGTTTGGTGTCCGCAAGCCTCGGCCGTCAACCACTATGCGCACCATACTAAGTCATGGCATTCTTGTGACTCTGATAAGAAAGAATGAGAACGATCATGCCAACTTACCGAACCCTGCTTTACGCTGCCGCTGTCTGGATTCTCTTGCCATCTCTCGGTTTCGCTCAGGAGCCCGGTTTTTTTGCTGGACTGGATACCTCTGTCGGAATAGCGCAGGGCTCCTCCGGTACCAGTGATGGCGGCGCCCCCTTTGCGGGTGGCAGCGTGATCAGTGATGTGAAATTCGATCATACAACCGGGATTGGCGGGCACTTCGGCTATGCGCTGGACTCGTCGTGGTCGCTTTTCCTCAGCTATCAGTACGTTCGTAGTGACATCCAGTGGGATGCATCATTTCCCAACTATTACGGCGCTGCATCTCATTTTTCCGGCAAGGCGGTCAGCAACACGGTTCTGGCGAATGTCGGCTATGACGTTGCTTTGACTGATGCCTTCAGTTTCAGGGCGACCGCCGGGCTGGGGGTGGCGTTCAACTCTCTTTCCGATGTGACTGAAACTGACCAGCCGACGTCCCTGTTTCTGAGTGATGTGGCTGATCACACCGAATCGAGTCCGGCGGCTCAGTTGGGGGTTGGGCTTCGATATGCGCTCGCCAGGAACACGGTAATCGGGCTGGATGCCGCTGTGGCCTATGTTGGCGATTTCCGTACCGGCGACGAAAGAACCGGAAGTCTTGGTGTCACGGAGATCAATCCGTACAAAATCGATGACGTCTGGCGCGAAAGCTTGGGCGCCTCGATAGAGGTCAGTTTCTGATCGAAGTCGGTACGACCGCGCGTCGCGCCATCCGTATAAACGACCTATTGCAAGTCAACCCCGCGCAGCGAGGCGTCGGATTGTCCTGTAAGCCTGTTACAGCGGCCCCTAACAAGCCAACTCCCGCCCGGTGGAGGCCGAGCGCCTCTGCCAGATCTTCTCATGCAGGAAGAACACGCCGGTATTGATGGCCGGCTCCACCAGCGCCACGGCGCCACCTACCAGCATGCTGCCCGTCATTGCCCAGGTCACTGCAAACGCCGTCATGAAGTGCAAGACGGCGAAGCTGGCGGTTTTCTTGATCTGAGTCATGGTTCATTCTCCATCTGTGCAGGAGTAGGGGAACTGCTGCCATGGGAACAAGGCTAAGATGGGACGGGGTGCTTCGGAATTCGATTGTTTCCATGGTATTGATAATCATTATTGATTGAAGTGGCCGCGCAGATTGTTTGCACATCATGGTTGTCATTTGACAACCATGATGTTGTTCCTATACTGAGAGTAAGGAATGGTTCGTCCATCACATCCGAAGAAAGAGGTTGAAGCCGCGATCAAACATGCGGGAGAGGAAGGCTGGCGAGTTGAGCTATGGAATACATCGTTACACTGAAATACCAGTTGGCTGACCACGACAGCGATCTGGATGCGCTGGTGGAGCGCCTGGGCGCTGCCGGTTGTGATGACGCTCTGGTAGGTGTGGGTCTGCCGGGGCGCTTGGCGCTGGAGTTCTCCCGCGAGGCGGATAGCGCCGAGGAGGCGGTTCACACCGCTCTGGCTGATGTCAAAAGTGTGCTCCCTTCCGCGCGCCTGATCGAGGCTTCGCCAGACCTGGTTGGTTTGACCGATGTGGCGGACGTCGTGGGCGTTTCCCGGCAGGCAATGCGGAAGTTGATGCTCACTCACCGAGCAACGTTTCCCGTGCCGGTTCACGAAGGTAGCGCCTCGATCTGGCATCTGGCGGAGGTGCTTGAGTGGCTCAAAACGCGAGGGGGCTACCAGATTGATGCCAGCGTGCTGGAAATGGCCAAAGTGGCGTTGGAAGTGAATGTCGCCAAAGAGGCGGCTCGCCATCCGGTACGTGGCTACGGGGATAGGGAACTGCTAACCGCATAGCTGACTGCTCAGTTGTGGCGGTAACGGACCGGGCGGGGGATATGCAGTCGATTGACCATCTCGGTCCTGGTTGTGGAAGGTTTCGAAAAGCTAAAGATGTCGTAGTATGACTACGAATACTGGAAATAAACTAAATGCTCTCTACACTCGGCTGGAGCCCGGCACACCCCTGATGTCGGAAGACTTGGCTGCACTGGGTATTTCTACCGATTTGGCTGTCCACTATGTCAGGGCCGGCTGGCTCTCTCGGTTGGCACGTGGCGTTTACTGCCGTCCGAACGACACACTGGCGTTGATGCCGTGTCTGGTGTTGTTGCAGCGCCAGTTTGCCGGGCTTCACGTGGGGGGCAAGTCAGCGCTCGACTGGTATGGCATTCGCCAGTACGTTGCCCAGCATCCGATGTT
Source organism: uncultured Alcanivorax sp. (assembly GCA_964391345.1). GTDB lineage: Bacteria > Pseudomonadota > Gammaproteobacteria > Pseudomonadales > Alcanivoracaceae > Alloalcanivorax. The sequence goes on along the minus strand of CAYMKZ010000032.1, from coordinate 22,528 downwards.
ATACCTGTATGGCTGGAAATCTGGTCAGTTACCCGTCTGGTTTACGGATCGCTTTCCGGCGGAGTACCACCGCAAACGTTTGTTTGATGAGCAGCCCAATGCGTTGCGGTATGCCGCCCCCTTGGAGCAGAAGCCCGGTGCCCCGCAGGTATCAGTGCCGGAGCGGGCGCTGCTGGAGATGCTCAGCGATGTAGGCGTGCGCCAGCCTTTGCAAGAGGCTCAAGAACTGGTTGAGAGTAGCTATAACTTGCGTGCCGGAGTTCTGATGGAATTGTTGCAAGGCTGCAAAAGCGTAAAGACGGTGCGATTGTGTCTTCAGCTTGGCCGCGAGGGGGCATTGCCCTGGATGGCTGGACTCGATGTTGCCAAGCTGCCGACCGGCAGCGATCGACCCTGGGTTTCCCGGTCGAAAGATGGCTTGTTGGTGCTGAAGCCATGAACCAGGTCTATCTTGATACAGCGCGATTGCTGACGCAGGTGGCACCGCTGGTGTTCGCAAGATGACACCTTTGCGCTCAAAGGCGGTACGGCGATCAACCTGTTCGTGCGCGACATGCCACGCTTGTCGGTGGACCTCGACCTCGTCTTTCCTGATCACACGCTGCCGCGCGATCAGGCGTTGGAACGCATCAGTGAGGATATCCGGTTGGCAGGTGCGCGCCTGGGCAAGCGCGGGTTTCAGACGCATATCCCGGTAGCCGGTGCAGGCGAGACTAAATTACTGGTGCGTCACGAACGGATTGAGGTCAAGGTGGAAGTCAATTTTGTCATGAGGGGTACCGTGCGGCCGGTTGGTCGTGCATCACTCACTCCCATGGCTCGTGATGTATTGATGACCGATCTTGAGGTTTCAATGGTCTCGCTGGATGACATGTACGGCGGAAAGTTGGTGGCCGCGATGGATCGACAACATCCACGCGACCTGTTTGATGTGATGCAGCTTTTCGAACACGAGGGCATTACGCCCGGTATCCGCTGGAAGCTGCACAACTTGCAGCGGTTGCGGAAGGCTGACGCAAAGAAGTTTGCTGAGCAGAGTGAGGTGCTGGCGGCTCGGCTCGGTGTTGCACGGTGATGTCGGCGAGTGTTTGGCTTTGGCAGGCGTGAGTTTCGGGGTTACGCCAGCGAGTGCCTGATGACACATACCAAAATCGAAAAATCTCAAATGAACAACCTCATCGTCATTTCCGGCTGCTCCGGCGGCGGCAAGTCCACATTACTTTCCGAATTACAGCAACGCGGCCATGCCGTGGTGATGGAACCGGGGCGGCGCATTTTGCACGAAGAAATGCGCAGCGGCGGGCAGGCGTTGCCGTGGGACGACAAGATCGGGTTTCTGCGGCGCATCCTGGCGGTCGCGCTGGAGGATTATGAAAAAGCCGCGAAGGAGCGCCACGAATGGGTGTTCTTCGATCGCGGCTTCATCGACGCCGCGGCGGCCCTGGAAGAATTGACCGGCGAGCCTCTGTTGAGCAGGCTGAGTCAGTCTTACCGTTATCACAAGCGGGTCTTTCTGGCTCCTCCGTGGCCGGAAATCTATGTTCAGGATGCGGAGCGCCGGCACGGTTTCGATGCCGCCCTGAGGGAGTTCGAGCGGTTGCGGCGGGCTTATCCTTCGCTGGGGTACGAGGTGCTGCTGTTGCCGAAAGTGAGTGTCGCTGAGCGTGCCGATTTTGTGTTAGAAACCTTGCGCTGATTTCGGCTTCTCTCCAGGTCAAACCCATCCCTGGGTGAGTACCCAGGGACAAAAAAAGTTTGGGATCAGAAAAAAGAAAGCGCGATCCGTTCAGTCGTCCATCAGCGGTGAACGGCGGCGCCGTCCCCACCCCACTGCTTGCGCAGTTCCCGTTTGAGTACCTTGCCGGTGGTGGTGCGTGGCAAGGCATCGACGAAAGAAACTCGCCTCGGCCGTTTGAAGCCGGCCAGTTTTTCCCGCGTCCAGTCGATCAACTCTTCGGCGCTTAGCTGCTGCCCCGGCTTCAAGGCCACCACGGCGGTCACGGCTTCGCCCCATTTTTCGTCGGGTATGCCGATCACCGCCACCTCGGCGATGGCGGGGTGGCGGTAAAGCGCCTGTTCCACTTCTGCCGGGTAGACGTTCTCGCCACCGGAGATGACCATGTCTTTTTTGCGATCGACAATGAAGTAGTAGCCGTCTTCATCCACCCTTGCCAGGTCTCCGCTGTGGAACCAGCCGTCCTGCAATGCTTCCCGGGTGGCTTCCGGTTTTTGCCAGTAGCCGATGAACACGTTGGGGCCGCGGATCAGCAGTTCGCCCACTTCGCCTGTGGGCAGATCGTGGCCGGCTTCGTCGACGATTCGGTAATCCACGTGCAACAACGGTTTGCCCACGGAGCCGGCGTGGGCGATAACGCTGTCGGCGTCCAGTACCGAAGTGCAGGGGGCGGTTTCCGTAAGCCCGAAGCCTTCGGTGAAGACAATGCCTTGCCCTTGCAGGGCCTCGATGACCGGAATCGGGCAGGGCGCACCGCCGGAAACGGTGCAGCGCAGTGAGTCCAGTTGACGGCCCGAAACACCGGCGGTAATGATGGCCGCCCACATGGCGGGTACGCAGAAGGCCACGGTGGGTTTGAAGTGTTCCACCGCATCCAGCCATTGGTCCGGTGTGAAGGATTCCAGAATCACCGAGGTGCCCCCCAGGTAAAAAAGCGGCAGCGTGAAGACGCCGAAAGCGCCGATATGAAACAGTGGCGCTGCCGTCATCGAGATGTCTCTGGGAGTCAACCCCATGCCCATGCCGACACTGTTGACGGCATTCCAGAAGTGGTTACCGTGGGTGAGCATGGTGCCTTTGGGGAATCCCGTGGTGCCGGAGGTGTACATCAGCATGGCGACTTCATGGTGCTGAATGTCGACCTCTACCCGGCTCGGGTCGCCTTCCGTTACCAGGCGTTGGTATTCCGAATCCTGTGAGGCGGCTCTTTTCGCCGCTGACGGAATCTCGATCAGCTCCCGCACATAGGTGTCGGTGGTCGCCTCACGGGCGGTCTCGAGCACCTGTGTGGAGGCGAACAACAGGCAGGCGGCGGAGTCCTCCAGGATGTAGTGAATTTCCGGCGCGGTCAGGCGGAAGTTGATCGGCACCGAAATGGCGCCCAGCTTGGCGACCGCGATAACCAGTTCCAGAAAGTGAGGGCTGTTGAACAGCACGCAAGCCACCCGGTCCCCTTTGCGTACCCCCTTGGCTCGCAGTTGTGCCGCCAGGATGTTGGTTCGTCGCTCGATATCCGCGTAGCTGTATTCTTTCCCCGTATTGGCGTCGATGAGGGCTACTTTGTCAGGGGTCCTGGCGTGATGGACCGAAACCCAGTTGCCGATGCCGTTATCCATGAGAACTCTCCTGTGAGGTATTTTTATGAGTATTGCGGATGGCCGGGAATGCCTCTGTCCATTTCCGCGCAGACAGTCAATCGAGAATAGTGCACGGGTGACACAACCGCCAGTGGCTTGCAGGTTTTCCGGTTGCGCTGCCTGCGCTGCGGGGGTATGTATTGAATAAAAAGCAGTTCGTGGAGGAGGACGCCGATGTCCAGGCAGAGCATCCGTATCGAACATCCCGCGGAGCGCGTCACGCGCATCATGCTGGCGCGGCCGGAAAAGCGTAACGCTCAGGACCCTCCACTGCTGTATGAATTCGACCAGGCGCTGGCGGATGCCGCGGCCGACCGTGATACGCGCGTGATCATCGTCGGCGCCGATGGGCCGGATTTCTCTTCCGGCCATGATCTTTCCTGCCCGTTCACGATGCCCTGCAATCCTGTTGCGACGCTGGACAATGCGTTCGGCCTGCACAGCCTGGCTCATGCCCATAACCTGAAACAGTTCGATTCGCTCATCGACCCGGCCGGCATCGATATCATCCGGCGGTCGTCACGGCACTCGTAAGCCATTTGAGAACAGGGGAGCGAGACATGAAACAGACCAGTGTTGGCCAGCAAACCGTCGGCAATCTGCTGACCACGGCGTCCGTTCGATTCGGCTCCCAGGAGGCGCTTTACTGCCTTCCCAGCGGACGGCGATTGACCTTTTCACAACTCAATATACGTGCCAACCGCCTGGCCAATGCATTGATTGATCAGGGTTTTCACAAGGGCGATTGTGTCGCTTTTCTCACCACCAACCGTGCCGAGATCGCCGAGATCTATTTCGCGCTGGCCAAGGCGGGGCTGGTCGGCATGCCGCTGAATTACCGGCTGGCGCCGACGGAGATCATGACATTGATGCGCGACGTCAACGCCAGTGCTTTGCTCTACGAGCGCAGCTATGGGGACGTGGCGCGGGAAGTGGCGGCGCAACTGCCGAAGGTGCGGCTGGAAATCGGTTTCGGAGAGGGCGAGGGGCCAGGGCAGGATTACGAGTCGCTGTTGTCGGTGGCGAGCAGCGCCGAGCCCGACGTGGAAGTGTTCACGGATGATCCGTACTACTACAACCTGACTTCGGGCACCACTGGCGTGCCCAAATGCTATCTGCTCAGTCACTACAACAACGCTACCCTCGCCAACATGGCGATCAGCCATGACCTGTCCACCCGGGATGTGGTGATGACGGTATTCCCGGCCTATGGGCGAGTGGGTTTCGCCTGGCTGGGCATGGCGGTGATGTACGGCATTCGCAATGTGCTGACCAATTTCGAGCCCGCCAGTGTGTTGGATGCCATCGGCAAGGAGCGCGTCACCATCACCAATCTGGTGGCCACCATGGCGGCCATGTTGCTGGCGGCGCCCGAGCTGGCGAAGGCCGATCTGAGTTCGTTGCGGGCGCTGGTCTTTGCCGGCTCGCTGCTGCCGGCGGCGATTCGTGAAGGGGTCACGCAGCACCTTTGCAGTGACATCTACGAGTATTACGGCATGCAGGAATCCGGCGCCGTGGTGGTGGCCACCCCGGAGGACAAACGTCGCCATCCCGATACCGTGGGGCGGGTCATCCTGTTCGCCGAGGTGCGCGTGGTCGATGAACAGGGTCACGATGTTGCCACCGGCGAGAGCGGAGAAATTCTCGGTCGCTCGCCGGGCTCGGTGACCGCTTATTACAACAACCCGGAGAAGAGCGCGGAAACCTTTCGTGACGGCTGGGTGCACACCGGCGATCTGGGCCGGCTGGATGAAGAGGGCTACCTTTACATCAGCGGACGGATCAAGGATCTGATCGTCACCGGCGGTCAGAACGTTCATGCCGGTGAAGTGGAGGATGCCTTGCTCACTCAGCCAGGGGTGGCGGATGCGGCGGTGATCGGCCTGCCGGACGATTTCTGGGGCGAGGCGGTTACCGCCGTGGTCGTCGCCAGACCGGGGGCCTCGATCGACGAGGCGGCTCTGATCGCTAGTTGCCGGGAGTCACTGGCCGGCTTCAAGGTACCGAAAAAGGTGTTCGTGCAGGCGGAACCGTTGCCGCGCACGCCCACCGGCAAGATACAGAAATTTCGGTTGGTGGAGCAGTACCAGGATTGGCAATAGTTCAGGCCGGAACAGAGGAGGACAACCATGTATCTCACTCAGAATCTGCACAATTCCATCCAGCAAACACCGGAAAAAGTCGCCACCGTTTTTCAGGGACGCCAGCGCACTTTCGCGGAAATCGGCGAGCGCGTGGCGCGTTTTGCCGCCGGCCTGCGCGCACTGGGGCTGCAAGCGGGTGATCGCATCAGCATGCTGGCGCTGAATTCGGACTGGTATCTGGAGTATTACCTGGCCACCTACTGGGCCGGCGGCGTCGTCAATCCGATCAATACGCGCTGGAGCGTGGAAGAAATCAGCTACGCCCTGAATGACTGTGGCAGCCGTTTCCTGATCGTCGATGATACCTTTATTGGTGTGGTCGACGAATTGCGTTCGCAATGCCCCGAGCTGGGGACGGTGGTTCATGTCGGCGACGGCCCGCCACCGGGCGATCTGTATTCCTGGGAGGCGCTGGTGGCCGACAACCCGCCGGTCGAAGATGCGCTGCGCGGCGGCGACGATCTGGCCGGCATCTATTACACCAGCGGCACCACCGGCAAGCCGAAAGGGGCGATGCTGTCGCACGGCAATATTTTCATCAATGCCGTGGGCATGGCGGCGGAAGGGCTGGTGCGGCGCGGCTATGTCGGCCTGCACTCGGCACCCATGTTCCACCTTGCCGATGGCGCTTTCATGAACGCCATGTTTTCCGTCGGCGGCTGTCATGTCATGGTGCCGGCCTTCGAGCCGGTCAGTGTTTTGCAGACTATCGCCAAGGAGCGTGTGTCGGCGATGCTGCTGGTGCCGACCATGATCCAGATGCTGGTCGATCATCCGGAGCGCGGCAATCACGATCTTTCCAGCGTGCACAGTGTCATGTACGGCGCTTCGCCCATTGCCGAAGGCCTGCTGGATCGCGCCATGGCGGCGTTCCCGTCCGCCGGTTTCGCCCAGGCCTACGGCATGACGGAGCTGTCGCCGGTGGCCACCGTGCTGACCGCCGAGATGCACCGTGAAGAGGGCCGCAAGACCGGCCGTCACCGTTCCAATGGCCGCGCCATGGTCACCGCGGAAGTACGCATCGTCGATGAGCACGACAACGAGCTGCCGCGCGGCCAGGTGGGCGAAATCGTTTCCCGTGGCCCCCACGTGATGCTGGGCTACTGGAACAAACCGGAAGCCACCGCCGAGGCCATACGTGACGGCTGGATGCATACCGGTGACGGCGGCTGGATGGATGAGGCCGGCTTTGTGTTCGTTGCTGACCGCATCAAGGACATGATCATTACCGGCGGCGAAAACGTCTACAGCCTGGAGGTGGAGAACTGCCTGGCGTCGCACCCGGCGGTGGCCCAGGCCGCGGTGGTGGCGATTCCCAGTGAGCAGTGGGGCGAGGCGGTACACGCCTTCGTGGTCCTTGCGCGCGAGCAAACCGTGAGCGCGGAAGAACTCATTGCCCACTGCAAGCAACACATTGCCGGCTACAAGTGCCCGCGCAGCGTGGATTTCATCGATGCCATGCCGCTGTCCGGCGCCGGCAAGGTACTCAAGCGCCAACTGCGCGCGCCTTTCTGGGTGGGACATACCCGGAGCGTGGAATAAAGGAGCTGGGTGCCTCTTGTGTGAGTTGCAGGGCTTATTTTAATGATCCATGACAAAACCAAATCAGCGTACCTATTCCCGTTACGGCCGTGATGCTGCACGTTTGCTAGGGCGACTGATCCGCCGTGGGCGCATTGAAAAAGGGCTCACCGCCGAGGTGTTGGCGGAGCGCGCCGGAATTTCCCGTGGGCTGTTGCAGCGCATCGAGCGAGGCGAAATGAGTTGCTCTATCGGTGCGGTGTTCGAAGCGGCGGCCATCGTCGGCGTACCTCTGTTCGAGCCCGAGCCGTTGGCGCTGGCGGCCCGTGTGGCGGAAGCTGGATATATATTGAGTCTGCTGCCAGGAGCAGTGCACGGCACGGCTGACAAGGACGTAAAGGATGACTTCTGATCACTCTCTCTGACGCCGGCCTACGATTTGTGCCCCCAGTGCGGAAATCGTGCGGCAGGTTGAAGGCGTGCGTGAGCATTTGCCAGACATCATGGACGAAGCCCAGGTCAGTGAGGTGGATCGCCGTTTTCTGGCCAGTCGGGTGTTCCTCAACCCCTCGATATTCGACGGCACGGATTGGGCTCTGTAACCACAAAAGCAGTGTGCCAAATTCCTGTCCTTGGGCGTCCGCCTGTGGGACGATTGACGGTCATGTACGACACGAACGGCGCATATAGACAGCGCATGGGCGCACATAGAGAGACACCGTCATGACGATATTGATTGCTGGTTTGATACTGTTTCTGGGGATTCATTGTGTGGGGCTGGTGGCGCCGGACTGGCGGCAGCAGTGCGTTGCCAGCATGGGGCTGGGGCCCTGGAAGGGGCTGTTCAGTCTGGCGGCTCTGGCGGGGTTGGTGCTCATCATCTGGGGCTTTTATTTTGCCCGCCTGCAACCGGTGTTGCTTTATGCGCCGCCGGAGTGGTTACGCCATCTCAACAGTCTGTTCACCCTGATCGCCTTCATTCTGGTGGCGGCGGCTTACATTCCGGGTAATCGTCTGAAAACCAGAATCGGTCATCCGATGATTGCCGGCGTCAAGGTATGGGCGCTGGGCCATCTGCTGGCCATCGGCTTTCTGCGCGATGTGGTGCTGTTCGGCGCTTTCCTGGTATGGGCCATCGTGGCCTTCGCCGTGCTCCGCCGCCGTGATCGGCGCGATGGCGTGAGTTACCCGGCAGGTACTCTGAAAATGGATATCGTCACGCTGGTCGTGGGTGTGGTGGCGTGGGCCATCTTTGCCTTCGCGCTGCACGGGCCGCTGATCGGCGTCAATCCGTTCGGATAAAAAAGGTTTTAAAAGCGATCCCCCCGATAGGGCCGCATGTCCACTTCGGGGGTTTCTCCGTCCATCATCTGGCCAAGCAGTTTTCCGGTCACCGGCCCCAGCGTGAAGCCCTGGTGGCCGTGGCCGAAGGCCAGCCACAGACCCGGCAGGCCGGGGGCGGGGCCGATCACGGGTTTCATGTCCGGGGTGCAGGGGCGGGCGCCCATCCAGGGCTGAGGGTCGAGGCGGTCGCCGAGCGGGAACAGCCGGCGGGCGACGGTTTCGGCAGCGGCCAGTTGCTGGTAGTGGGGCGCGGCGTCACGGCGCGCCAGCTCCGCGCCGGTGGTCAGGCGGATGCCGGCGCGCATGGGGGCGAGCAGATAACCTTTTTCCGAATCCATGATCCAGTGGCGCAACCGGGCATTGCCGCGCGCGCCGTAGTGCATGTGGTAGCCGCGTTTGACGAACAAAGGTACGGAGAGTCCCTGCTGTGCCAGCCAGTGCGCGGACCAGGGGCCCAGCGCCAGTACTGCCTGTTCGGCGCTGATGTTTTCTTCTCCCACCTTCGCTTGCCAGCCATTGCCAGAGAACGAGAGCGCTTGCAGCTCCGCCTGAATCAGCCGGCCGCCTTGCCGCTGGAAGGCGCTGGCGTAGGCGCCGACCAATGCTCCCGGATCCATCACCGTCCAGGGCTGAGTCCAGTGGATGGCGCCGGCGAGTTCGGTGGCCAGGTCGGGTTCCATGTCGGCAAGCGCCTGGCTGTCCAGCAGTTCCCAGGTCACGCCATATTGCTCGTCGAGCCCCGCCAGCCGGCGTTCCGCGTCCAGCGCCGCGGTGGTGCGGAATATTTCCAGGTAGCCTTGCCGACGGATCAGGTCTTCGGCGCCGGCTGCTTCAATCATGGCGGCGTGGGTATCCAGCGCGCGCGTGATCAGGGTCGCGTATTCAGGGACGATGCGGGCGTAGCGGTCGGACGCTGAATTGCGCCAGTACTGAAGCAGGGGCAGGGCGGCCTGCACCATGCCGGAGGGTTGGTAGCGGATGTCGATCTGCTGGTTGGGCAGCACGCGCACCAGCGTGGCCAGATCGCGCGGGAAGCGATAGGGGCGCACGGCTTCGCGCTGGATGATGCCGGCGTTGCCGAAGGAGGTTTCCCGGCCGGGCGGGTTGCGGTCCACCAGCGTTACCCGGTGGCCGCGTTGCAGCAGATGCCAGGCCGCGCAAACGCCGACCATGCCGGCACCCAGAACCAGAATATCGCGCGCCATCGTTCCCTCCTGCTGCTACATCCGCTGGATTCTGCGCCTGCGCGCAGAATGACAGATGTGGTTCTGTCACGGCCTGGGAACAGCTTACCAGAAGTACAGGGTCTGGATGTTCTCATTGCCTTGGGAAAAGCGTGGCCCTCATCCTGGAATGGCGGACGCCTGCGTCACTCCGGAAACGCGATAGCGTTATCCGGAGCCCAGCGACTTTCGGCCCGACGTTCAAAGCCACTGGATTCCGGGTCTCCGCTGCGCTGCGCCCGGAATGACGGCGGGGGCGACGTCGTCATTGCGCTGCGCCCGGAATGACGGCGGGGGCGACGTCGTCATTGCGCTGCGCCCGGAATGACGGCGGGGGAGGCGTCTTCATTGTGCTTCGCCCGGAATGACGGGGCGGTCTGATACGCTATTGCTCCGCCGCCACCCAGTTGCCGTGGAAGCCCATCGGCACGCGCACCGGCAGCTTGATCACCGCCTGCGCTTCGCCTTCGAGGTCGTCGGCATTGAGCACCACCACCTCGCTGCTGTCATTGGCCAGGTCGTAGACGTAGGACAGCAGCCAGCCGTCGCTTTCGTCGCCCTGGGCGTGGCGCGGCACGAATACCGCTTCGCCGGAGATTTTGTGGTCACCGTAAAAATGCTGCTGGCAGGCGCCGCTGGTCATGTCGTGGCGCAACAGCGGCTGGGCACTGTGCGGGTCGTCCAGGTCGCTGCCCACGGTATAGGTGTAGCGGGAGGCGGCGCCGGTCAGGCGCTCATCGTAACGGGGAAATTCCTGCGCGCGGTCGGTGATCACCCGGCGCTGAACGGTGTCGCCTTGCGCGGGCAGCGTCCACTGCTCCAGCGTCACCTTCTGTGCTTCCGGGCCCTGGATGGAGCGGTCGAACATGCGCCCGTGCACCACCACGTCCACCACCACATCGCCGTTGTCCAGGTCACGGGCGTTGCCGGTGTGGAACACGTAACAGGGCTCCACGTTCAGCCAGCGAATATCGCCGGCGTCGCCGTTGCGCGGCAGCAGGCCGACGCGGGCGTTGTGGCGCGGGTTCCAGCGGTAGGGGAAGGTGGCGCCTTGCATTACCGAGCGCAGCGAGAAGGTTACCGGCAGATCGAGAATCAGCACCTGGCTGCGGGTGATGGCGCAGTCATGGATCATCGGCCCGTGCTTGACCGGAATGCGTACACTGCGTGCCAGACGGCACTGCCGGTCGATGACCTGATAGACGATCTCGTTCGGCTGTGTGGCGTTGTAGCAGATGGCGTGCAGCTCTCCGCTGTGCGGGTCGAAGTGCGGGTGAGCGCTGAAGGGGCCGGGCTGGTCGTTATCGAACAGGCCGTGTTTGATGCTGTCCAGTTCGATGTTCATTTCCACCGGGGATGCGCCGGCTTCCACCAGCGCCCACAGGCGTCCGCCGTGGCCGATGATGTTGGTGTTCACGGTATCGACGATGCCGTGCCGCTGGCCGGGAATCAGCGGCCGCCCCAGGGCCTTGTTGACCTTGTCGGTGCCGACCCAGCGGTTGCGATACCAGAGCGCCTTGCCGTCACGCAGACGCAGACCATGGACCATGCCGTCGCCGACGAACCAGTGATAGGTGGCCGGATTGGGCACCTCGATGGGGTTGGGGCCGATGCGTGCCAGCACGCCGTTCAGTTGTTCGGGAATGGCGCCGGTCACTTCCAGCTCCGTGCTGGTGGTCTCCGTGGTCACCGGTGCGAACTGACCCTCCAGGAAAGGGTTGCCGTCGCGTACCGGAGCTCTTTTCTGCGCCTGTTTGGAAATCCACTGTGCGGTGCGATCTTTCAACGTCGTCATGATGCTGTCCTGCCGCCGAGGGTGGGGAATGTGTATACTGTCCACATTAGATTAGTGATGGATGTATACAGTGTCAACATCAAAAAAGACAACCGCCAACCATGGCGATCGTTATCACCACGGCAACCTGCGTGAAGCGTTGCTGGCGGAGGGCATGAATCTGCTGGAAGAGGCCGGCGAGGGCGGCTTCAGCCTGCGCGAGCTGGCGCGCCGGGTGGGGGTGACGGCGAACGCGGTATACCGGCATTTCGCCAACAAGGAGGCGTTGCTGATGGGGCTGGCGGCACAGGGGTTTGCGCTGTTCAGCGCCAACCAGATGCGTACCTGGCAACAGACCGAAGGCGATGTGGATGAGCGTTTCCTGGCCACGGGCGGCAGCTATGTACGCTTCGCCAGGCAGCATCCGGCGCTGTTCCGGCTGATGTTCGGCCGCTTTGCCGCAGAGCACCGCAGTGCCGAGCTGGACGCCGCTTCACGAACCGCCTTTGCAACGTTGCAGCAGGGTGTGGCCGTGGCCGTCGGCCTGCCCGCCGAATCGCGGCCGGCCATGCTGGCGGCTTACAGCGCCTGGGCGGTGGTGCACGGGTTCAGCCATCTGATTCTGGATGGGCAGCTTGATGACGAGACGGAAGAACTCGAGGCGGTGGTGGAGGCTTCGCTGCGGCAATGGGTATCGGCGCGCCGGCAGGCCGGGGGTAGCCACGGAACGTAGTCGCGGAACATAGCCACAGAAAGTGGTCACGGGGAGCAAGCGCAGGCGGCAGAGGGGCTGCGGTCATGCGCCTGGTGAAGGGGCTGCCAGGCGGATGAATCCATGGTTTGACTATTTGCATCAATAGTGCAATATCATGCCTGATGATTGCCATCACTCCTATTTTCGACGACCACAAACAGGGGAAGCTCCGATGTTGACAGTGACACTTCTGGGTACCGGCAGCCCGCTGCCGGACCCGCACCGTGCCGGCCCGGCCACGCTGATTACCTGCGAGGCGGGGCGTTACCTGGTCGATGCCGGGCGCGGGGTGCTGATGCGTCTTGCCGAGGCCGGGCTGATGGCCACGCAACTGGACGCCGTGTTCCTGACCCATTTGCACAGTGACCATTTCACCGATCTGAACGACATCATCACCACTCGCTGGGTGCTCTCCACCACGGCGCTGCCGCTGACGCTGGTGGGCCCGCCGGGCACCCGCAAAGTGGTCGATCATCTGCTGTCCTCGCTGGCGCCGGACATCAATTACCGGCTGGCCCACCACGGCGACTTGCACGAGCCGCCGCGGGTCAACGTGATCGAGATCAGCGAGGGCCCGGTGCCGCTGCCCGGTGAGGTGGCCATACGCTGCGCACCCACCGATCACAAGCCGGTGGAACCGAGCATCGGTTTCCGCTTCGATTACGGCGGAGCCTCGGTGGTGGCGGCCGGCGACACCATTCCCTGTGCCGGCCTCGACGATCTGTGCCGGAGGGCCGGGGCGCTGGTGCACACGGTGATCCGCAAGGATGTGATTGAGCGGATACCCAGCCAGCGCCTGCGCGACACCATGGATTATCACTCGTCGCCGGCGGAGGCGGCGCAGACCGCCGAAAACAACGGTGTCGCCACGCTGATTCTCACCCATTACGTACCGGCCATGCGCCCGGGAGGCGAGGAGGAATGGCGGGCCTTGGCGGCGGCCCATTTCTCCGGCCGCATCGAGCTGGGTGATGATCTGCTGCGGGTGGAGGTGAAGCCCTGAAGCGGGGGGAACAAAAGCCCTGAAGCGGATGGAACAAAAGCCCTGAGGGTCAGCGGCCAGCGCCGTTCGGGGATCTGAACGAGAGGCAGGTCACAGCGTTGTGACCGGACTCAGGGCCGTCGTGTCATCCCCTGCCTTATCGGCGATACTGTGGCTTGTTTTGGCACGGAATCGAATATGACCAGCGATGAGATCAAGGATGAGATCCTGCTGCGCTTGCGGCAGGCCGAACAGCAGCATGAGGTGCGCGTGCTGTATGCCGTGGAATCCGGCGAGCGCGCCTGGGGGTTCGCGCCGCCCGGCGGTGTCCACGAGGTGCGTTTCGTTTATGCGCACCCACGCGACTGGTATCTGTGCGTCGATCTGGAAGCGCGCCCCGGTACCATAGAATACCGGGCGGAAGGCGGGATAAAACTCGGCGGCTGGGATGTGCGCCAGGCGCTGAGTCTGCTGTGGCAATCCAATCCCCTGTTCGTCGAGTGGCTGCATTCGCCGCTGGTGTACCGGGACGACGGCCGGTTCGCCGAGGGCGCACGCACGCTGCTGGCGAAGCTGTATTCGGTGGAGGAAGGCGTGCACCACTATCTGAAGATGGCGGAGCACGACTATCACGGCTATCTGAAGGCGCAACTGGTGCCGCTGGAGCGGTATTTCCGTGTGTTGCGCCCGCTGCTGGCGATTCGCTGGCTGGAACGTTTCCGTTCGCCGCCGCCGGTAGAGTTCGAGTTGCTGCGCGAGCTGGTGGCGGACAACGCCACCGTGAGCAAGGATATTGCCCGCCTGCTGGCGCGCCGGGCCGGTGGCCAGGAAAAGGCGTTTATCCCAGCGATGACCAGCCTCAATGAATTCATCGGCAACGAACTGGCGCGCTTTTCCCGCTACCAGCCGCCGGCCGTTGACGTCGGCGCTGATGACATGGCGGCGCTGAACGCCCTGTTTCGGGATTGCCTGGCGGAAGCGGAAGGCGCGGGCGGGCAAGGGTAGTCGCACGGCTGCGCGCCGAAGATGGTGATAGATTATTGTGACTGTTGTTGCTCATGAAATAGTATTTTCCAATAGATCTGATTGCCGATGAGTCCTTCCCCTCAATCCCGGTTTTGAGCGATTCTCACCCAGGTACTTATGGGATGAGCGTCTGACATGTTGTCATTGCCGAAAACCGCCACCGCGCCGTTTTGCCCTTCGGAGGTGCGCGGCAGTATCCGCATCCAGGCCGAAGCACCGCTGTGGGCGCGGCTGAGGCGTTTTGCCGGGCCGGGGTTGCTGGTGGCCATCGGTTACATGGACCCCGGCAACTGGGCCACCGATATCGAAGCCGGCGCCCGCTTCGGCTACGCGCTGCTGTGGGTGGTGGCCGTTTCCAGCATCGCAGCGATGTTCCTGCAATTGCTCACCGCGCGTCTGGGGCTGGTCACCGGCAAGGATCTGGCGCAGCTCAGCCACGAACGGTATGGGCCGATGGGCCGTACCGTTCAATGGCTGGGGGCGGAAGTGGCGATCATCGCCTGTGACGTGGCCGAGGTGCTCGGCTGCGCCCTGGCGTTCAATCTGATGCTGGGCGTGCCTCTTGAATGGGGCATCGTGCTGACGGTGCTCGATACGCTGATCGTGCTCGGCTTGAAGGGGCGGGGTTTCCGGCAGATCGAGGCGATCGTGCTGGGCCTGATCGGTACCATCGTGTTCTGCTTCGTCGCACAACTGGCCCTGATGCCGCCGGATTGGGGCGCGCTACTGGCCGGCCTGGTACCGGGCAATCCCGGCCACGACCGCCAGGCGGCCATCGTGCTGGCGCTGGGTATCGTCGGCGCCACCATCATGCCGCACAACCTGTACCTGCACTCCTCGGTGGTGCAGACCCGGCTGGTGACCGGTGGCCGTGGCAGCATCCGTGAAACGCTGGGCATGGTGCGCGTCGATACCATCGGCTCGCTGTTCATCGCCATGCTGGTCAACGGTGCCATCATGGTGCTGGCCGGCGCCGCCTTTCACGCCAGTGGTCTCACCGAGGTTTCCGGTATCGACGACGCCTACCGGCTGATCATCCCCATTGCCGGCGCCGGTGCCGCGTTTCTGTTCGGGTTGGCGTTGTTTGCTTCGGGGCAGAGCGCCACGCTCACCGGCACCATTGCCGGGCAGGTGATCATGGATGGTTTCCTGCGCCTGAGAATCCCCTGCTATCAGCGTCGTTTGATCACCCGCGGTCTGGCGCTGATTCCGGCGCTGGCGGGCGTTCTGATACTGGGGGATGGCAGTGTGGGGACGTTGCTGGTGTGGAGCCAGGTGGTGCTCAGCCTGCAATTGCCGCTGGCATTATGGCCGTTGATTCGCATTACCAGCGATCGCTCGAAAATGGGCGATTTCACCATCGGCCCGCTGACGCAGATGATCGCCTGGTCGCTGTTCCTGGTGATCGGCGGCGCCAATCTGCTGCTGATCTTCGTTTTGTAGTGTCAAGCAAGTGCGGGGCCACCGATGGCGGCCCCGCTCCGGCTCAAGTGCGGCTTTGCATTTTCGCCACGTATCGGGGCGTCTGTCCCGGTTTCGGCGGACGCACGCCGATCAGGAACAGCACCAGACTGATCACGTTGATGCCGATCAGCACGATGAACGCATTGTAGTACCCGGCGCCCAGCGTCGCCGCGGACTGGATGATGTGTCCGGATACCGCCGGTGCGATCAGTCCCGCCAGCGTGGAAAAGAACATCAGCACGCCGAGCATGGTGCCGCGATGCTCCGGCAACACCATGTCGGAGACGATGGCGCTGCCCAGCGGGTAGCCGCAACTGCTGGCCGCGCTGGCCAGTACCAGCGCGGTGATCGCCACGCCGGTGCTGGGTACGCCGATGAACAGGAACCAGAGCACCTGAGCGACCAGGCCAAGAATACCCATGATGTAAACCCGCGAGATGCGGCTGCTCTGGGTCTTCTTGAACAGGCGGTCGGCGAAGGCGCAAACCACCAGCGAGCCGATAGCGCCGGACAGCCAGGGCAGCCCCAGATACATCATCGCCTGGTGGTGGCTGATGTGGCGTACTTCTTCCAGGTAGGAGGGCACCCACACGATCAGCAGCGCCAACCCCCAGTAGCTGGTAAAGCCGTGCAGCGCTACCAGCACGAAATCGCGGGAGAAGATCGCCGGCATCAGGTCACGCCAGGCGATGCTCGCTCGCTCATCCGGTTTCGCGGTGGCGCCCTCCGGAGATTCCATGCCGATGCTTTCCGGGCTGTCCTTGGCCAGCCACAGCCAGGCGGCGATCCAGATCAGGCCCACGATGCCCAGCATCAGAAAAGCGTCACGCCAACCCGCGTGATAAATCACGTAGATCAGCACCGGCGCCGCCAATGCCGGCCCCAGGGCGCTGCCGATGGTGACCAGCGAGAAACCCAGGCCGCGCTGCGATTGCGGCAACCATTTCGCGGTGTGATGGATGGACAGGTTGTAGGACGGGCCTTCCGCCATGCCGAGGACCACCCGGGTGGCGACCAACTGCCCGAACGAGCCGATGAACACGGTGATGAACTGCACCGCGGCCCATACCGACGCCATGCCGGTGAGTAGTGACTTGGTACTGAATCGGTCGGACAGGCGACCCACCACCAGCGCCGAGATCGAGAAGAACCAGAAAAAGGCGCTTCCCACCATCCCGAACTGTTCGTGACTCAAACCGAGATCGGTCATGATCGGAACAGCGGCGAAGCCGATGATGGTCTTGTCCGCGAAATTGATTACCCCAAGGCAGAATAGAAATATTATTGTCAGCCACTTGTAGAAGCGAAAGCTTCTGCGCTGTGGCTTTGCGCTGCTGGCACCCATGGTAGCCATTATGCCTCCCGAGTCTCTTTTTTCGAGCCTCTTCGTGTTGTTGTGGTGGCGACGCCGGCATTGATTGCCGTGTTCGGCGCCCTGTTTGTTGTTGTCCGATACCGTCTCCTCTGTTGTGATGCCTTGTTGTGGACGATGCCGGGTGATCCGGCACGTATTTGCATCCGGAATGCATCTATATACAATGCCAGTCTGGCTGTCAATGTGACACTGACGGGTAGGCGGGTCGGGCTCCACGTCGGTGCGCGGCCTGTTTTGCCGTAAAAAGTCGTGCCGGAAAAAATAGCTGAATACGGGGTCTTGTCCATGCCTGGAAGGCAAAAACAGAAAACCGGAGAGACGGTGGATGGCCGTACTCTGAGGGCCGAGGAAAACCGCCGCAAGGTGGCCCGCGCGATGCTTGATCTGATCCGCGAAGGGATGCTGCAACCGACCCGTGAACAGGTGGCCGAGCGAGCGCGGCTGTCGCTGCGTTCGGTTTATCATCATTACGGCAACCTGGAAGATCTGTACCAGGAAACCTGCCGGATCCAGTTCGCCAGCATCCACCACCTGGTCAATGATCTGCCTCAGGCTGCCGGGGAGAGTCTGCACGCCCGTGTCGAGGCCTTCGTGACCCTGCGTGTGGAGCTGTACGAGCGGATTGCGCCGGTACGCCGCAGCGCCATGATCTGGGTGCACCGCTCCCCCACTCTGGCACAGGGGCTTGCCGGCCTTTCCGAAACCATGCGCAAGCAGCTTGCCGGCACCTTTGAGGCCGAGTTGCAGGGCCTCGATGAGCCGCGCAGAGAAACGCTGCTCGACACTCTGGAAATGACCACCTCCTGGGAAGCCTGGGATTTTCTGCTCGAGCGCAAGGGGTTTCCGGTGGAACGGGTACGGCGCGCGCTGGGCGCGGCGATGATGAGCTTGCTGGAGACGCGGACGTCCTAGATTTCCGCAAGACTCGGGGCCGCTTTATCGCGGCAAATGCTGGCGAACCGTGTCCAGCCAGGCGTCCAGCGCCCGGGATCGGTGCGCCTCACGCCGCCAGGCCAGCGCCAGTGACCAACGGATCTCCGGTTTCACCAGTGGGCGAATGGTGAAACGGCTGGCCTCCAGGCGTTCGCAGTATTGTTCCGGCAGCAGGGCGATGCCCATGCCGTACTCGACCATGGTGGCGATGAACTCCCACTGACTGCTGCGGCAGGCGATTTCCGGGGCGAAGCCAAGGCGTGCACAGGCGCGGTGGATCACTTCGTTAAGTTTGAAGCTTTCCCCGTAAAGCAGAAACGGCTCCCCCGCCAGGTCGGCGAGAGGGACGGTGCGGCGCGCCGCCCAGGGGGAATTGGTCGGCGCCACCAGGCACAGCGGATAATCGCAGATCGAGATGGAATCCAGGTCCGGCGCTACCGGTGCCAACATCACCGCGCATTCCAGTTCCTCGGCGCGCAGCGCCTTTTCCAGCTCCCGGGAGCCGGATTCCAGCAGCTTCAGCTCCACTCCCGGCCACTGCTGGTGGAAGCTGGACAGCGCCGCCGTGAACTGGGTGGCGCCCAACGGCGGAATACCAACGGTCAGCTCGCCGTGGCGCAGGTCGCCCAGTGCTTGCAGGTCGTCCTCCAGGGCCCGCTGGCTGGCCAGTATCTCCTGAGCGCGGGTCAACACCCGGCGGCCGGCCTCGGTGGGCGCCACCCGCCGCTTGCGGCGACCGATGTCCCGGTTCAGCAGCGCCATGCCCAGTTCGTCCTCCAGGTTGCGGATCATCTTGCTGACCGTTGGCTGAGTGACGAACAGAGCCTCCGCCGCCGCGGTGAAACTCTGCCGGCGCACCACCTCCACGAAGCAGCGCAGCGCCCGTATCTCCATGGGTATCCTTCCGTACAATGATTCTATTCGAGAATAATTTTAATACAGATAATTCATTTCAGGTATTGTTGTCCACTTTTTATACTGCCCGCTACTTCCGTATTGATATGCCGCTTTCCGATGATGTTCTCTACCGCTTTTGCAAACAGGCTCGGCAAACGTGTCGCCCCCATGCTGCGTACCCTAGCGCAGATCGGCGCGCTGATTCTGGTCTGGCTGATGGCCGCCGCGCTGGTTGATGTGCTGTCCTTGCCGGTGTCCGCTGGCGTGGTGGGCCTGTTGCTGGTTCTGGTGCTGCTGTTGTCCGGCCTGGTGCCGGTGGAGCGCGTGCGGCTCGGTGCGGACTGGATGCTGAGCGAGCTGGTACTGTTCTTCATTCCAGCGGTGGTGGCGGTGGTGGAATATGGCGACCTGTTCCGCCGTGAGGGCGTGGCGCTGGTTGGCGCCGTGGCCCTGGGCACGGTGCTGGTGATGATCAGCACCGCCTGGGCGGTGCGTTGCGGCTGTGGCCTGGAGCACCGGCTGGCGCGCCGTGCGCGCTACCGGCGCTGGCGCCGTCTGCGCCATCACCGGCCGGGGAGGGCGGCATGAGCACGCTCGGGCTGTTCTGTCTGTGCTGGACGTTGGGCCTTTATGCCCTGTGCAAACGGCTTTACCGGCGCTGGTCGCACCTCTGGCTGACCCCGGCGCTGGTGGTGCCGGCGCTGACCGTGGCGTTGCTGCTGATCACCGGCATCCCGTACTCCATTTACCGGCTCGATACCCGCTGGGTGTTGTGGTTGCTGGGGCCGGCGACGGTGGCATTCGCGGTACCGATCTACCAGTACCGGGGCATCATCCGGCGGCACTGGCTGGCGCTAACCATCGGCGTGGTCGCCGGCATGGCCATGGCGTTGCTCAGCGCCTGGTTGCTGGCGCGGGGGCTGCATTTCGATGAAACCCTGTCACGCAGTCTGCTGGTGCGCTCCATCTCCACGCCGTTTGCGCTGGCGTTGTCGGATCATGTGGGCGGCTCGCGGGAAATCGTCGCCATCCTGACGGTGATCACCGGTCTGGTGGGCATGTTCGTCGGCGATGTCGTGCTGGCGTTGCTGCGGCTGCGCTCCACCGTGGCGCAGGGCGCCGCTTTCGGTGCATCCGCTCACGGTTTCGGCACCGCCCGGGCCCGTGAGCGGCACGACGAAGAAGGCGTGGTGGCCAGTCTCACCATGGTCATCGCCGGGGTGGTCATGGTGCTGATCGGGCCGCCGCTGGTGAATGGCCTGATCGCCTTGTTCGGCGCGCCCTGAGGGTGGCGCGGTTTGCGCTGAATTGACGGTGCGGGAGGGCGTCCGGCACTATCGCCTCCTTGCGCTCTTTTGCGCTCCTTCGCTGTTAGCAGGCTGCTGAAAAACGTTTTCGAGGCAGCCAGTACAAGGCGACCGACCAACGGGAGGAACAGCCAAAGGCTGGCCCGAAGGGCGAGCGCCAGCGAGTAAAATCGGCGAAAAAGCGGAGTTTATATGCGATAAATGAGCATTTGATTCGCGTCGCTCACCCCTTCGGGGCCGTGCTGAAGCACGTTCGGCCTTCGGCACGTGAGCCGATTTTCAACGCCGTAATGGCAACGCAGATAGTTTTTCAGCAACCTGCTAGGTGGTGCCGTGTCGATAACCGTGGTTCTGATCGCCATCAACGTGATCGTTTCTCTGCTGGCATTCAATAACCGGTCACTGCTGGGGCGGCTGCTGTTCTGGCCGCCGGCCATTCAGCGTGGCCAGATCGACCGCTTCATCACCCACGGTTTCGTGCACGCGGACGGCCAGCATCTGCTGTTCAACATGATCACGCTGTATTTTTTCGGTCGCGCCATCGAGCCGTTTTTTGTCCGTTACATCGGTCCGCTGGGCTTCCTGCTTTTCTATCTGGGGGCGCTGGTGGTGGCGATCCTGCCGGCCTGGATCAACCATCGCGGCGACCCTCACTACCGTAGCCTGGGCGCTTCCGGCGCGGTGTCGGCAGTGTTGTTCGTGTTCATTCTGGCGCGCCCCTGGGCCATGCTCTATCTGATCGTCATCCCGGTGCCGGCGATTCTGTTCGCGGTGGCCTATGTGGCCTGGTCGATCTACGCCGGCCGGCGCGGTGGCGACAACATCAATCACAGCGCCCACCTGTGGGGCGCGGCCTACGGCGTGATCTTCGCGCTGATCATGGAGCCGCGCCTGGCCGGGGTGTTCGTGCACCAGTTGTTGTCGCCGTCGCTGGGTTATTGACGACCGGCTTTGCGGTTCTCGAAAAATTCGCTCATCAGGCGGTTGGGCTCGCCATTGGCGAACGAGCGGCCGAAGGTGCCGACGCTGACGGCCACACCCTGAGACAGCGACAGTTCGTCCCAGGCGTTGAGCAGTGATTTCTGGGCGCGCAACACTTCCGGACCGCACAGCAGCAGCGGCGCCAGCATCGCCTCTACCCCTTCATCCAGGCGGCCTTCCTCGGCGATGCTGTCCACCAGCCCCCAGTCCAGCGCCTTGTGGGCATCGATGTTTTCGGCGGTGAGCATCAGCCAACTGGCGCGGCCCCGGCCGATCAGGCCCGGCAGCAGCGCGGCGTGAATCACCGAGGGAACGCCCATGCGTACTTCCGGCATGCCGAAGTGGGCGCTGGCCAGCGATACCCGCAGATCGCAGGCCGCCGCCACTTCCAGGCCGCCGCCCAGGCACCAGCCCTGGATGCGGGCGATCACCGGAGCAGGGAAGCGGCGGATGGCCTCGCACAGATCCTGCAAACGGCGAATGAACGCCTTGGCGCCATTGGGGTCCAGCGTGGCCATTTCCTTGAGGTCGGCGCCGCCGATGAACGCCTTGTCGCCTTCGCTGGCCAGGATCAGCGCATGAATACTGTCATCGCAACCCAGCCGTTCCAGTTCGTCGATCAGGCTGCTGGTGACCGGCGTGCCCAGTACATTCAGGGCTTTGCCGTTGGTGATGCACAGCGTCACCACATTGCGCTCGTCTCTGGACACCTGAAAAAAGTCGCTCATGATTTCTCCTGCTTGCAATTATGATCGTTCGGATAAGGTACAGTAGGTGGCCCTTTCATTGTATCCGGATTACCGAATCATGACCGACACGCCTGTTGCCCCCCACCTCACCCACCGGCTCTGCGAGCAGCGCTACTTCGAGGATTTCGTCATCGGCGAACGTTTCGTGCTGCCGTCCCGGACGCTTACCGAGGCGCTGTTTGCCGCCTTCCAACTGGCCAGTGGCGACAATCACCCGGTGCATTACGATGTGGAATATTGCCGAGCCCAGGGCATGCCCGGTCTGCTGGCGCACGGTTTTCAGGTCGCCATTCAGACGGCGGCCGGCGCTGGCCTGTTTCCGCACATGGTGGAGGAATCGTTGAAGGGATTTCTGGAACAAAGCAGCCGCTTTCTGAAACCGGTCTATGCGGGTGATACGGTGTATTGCGAACTGATCGTCAGCGAACTGAAACCGGGGCGCACCACGGGCGTGCTGACGCTGGCTTCATCGGTGGTCAATCAGCGTGGTGAGCAGGTGATGGAGGGATGGCAGCGTTATTTGCTGAGAAAGCGCGAGGCCTGACGGGCTGTCGTGGGAAGAAAATGGACAGGGCAGGCCGGAAATGACCTCGCTCCGTCATTCTGCGCGCAGTCGCAGAATCCAGGCCTATGGATCCTGCGATTCCGCTTCGCTCCACGCAGGATGACGGTGGTAGGGCAC